>NZ_MCWZ01000294.1 GCF_002877365.1 Vibrio sp. 10N.261.55.A7 | reverse complement strand
TCCATCTCAACTATCGGGCGGCCAACAGCAACGTGTAGGGCTGGCTCGCGCTCTCTGTACTGATGCGGAAATCCTATTAATGGATGAAGCATTCTCAGCATTAGACCCTCTTATTCGAAGCGAAATGCAAGATCAGCTTATTGAGCTGCAACAAAAGCTTCATAAGACCATTATCTTTATCACTCACGACCTAGATGAAGCGCTTCGCTTAGGTGACCGTATCGCTATCCTGAAAGATGGTGAACTGGTTCAGCAAGGCACACCGGACGAGATCCTACTGTACCCTGCTGATGAGTATGTTGAAGCGTTCGTTAAAGACGTTAACCGTGCACGTGCATTAACAGTAGAAACGGTCATGCAGCCACCAGAGTACCGCATTACCGCCGAAACCATTGATGAGGCTTTAGCTCAAATGAAGAAGCTAAAGCACGATTATGCTTACCACGTGACAGAAGATGGCTATCAAGGTCTCGTAACCCAAGAAAGTCTACAGGATGCTTCGGATGATGATTCCGTGAGTGAATTCTGTGAGGATATCTATGAAGAAGTACCGTCGGTTTCGCCTGACGATGCTATCGAGACCGTTTTACCAGAAACAATGTCTTGTGATTATTCACTGCCTGTTGTTGATGAAGATGGAAACCTTAAAGGTGAACTAGAACGTAGCGCGGTTGCAGAAATTTTTGTCGATAGCACAGCCGAGTCTGAAGCGGACCAAGAAGAGATTCCGAATTCAGAAGCCGCTGACAGTAAGGTACAAAAAGCCAGCTAGACCTTGCCGAAATTTGAGAATCACCAAAACGCTATCGCACTGTCGATAGCGTTTTTCTTTTCCACTAGCTTAGAACACGCTCAGTGATCTCTTTTCTATGTTCAGTGAGATACTCGATATCTTCAAGGTAAGCAAGGTGGTGACCATCACTCATATTACGTTGAAACTGAAGGTTGCCAGCTTTCGCTTCAGCAAACATATAGTCCACTAAAGATTGAAGACGTAAAACCATTGTATCGACTAACTGCAATCGACCTTCTTCTGAAAGCCCATAACTATCACAAAATAGTTTTGCTCGCGCTATTTGCTGTTCTATTGTACCTAGCTTGTCATTTTCATCGGTTTTAAAAGGTGCCCAGCAATAGATTGAAAATGCCACATCCCATAGCCTAGAGCCTGGGTGAGCGGTGTCAAAGTCGAAAACGCCGATCACCTTATCTCCGTTTAAAGCAACGTTATAGGGCGTAAAATCTCCGTGGCATACCACCTGAACCGGATCGACCTTAGGTAGCATCCAAATCATGTTGTCGAGATTATGATTTTTCACAAACGATGTTGAAACATCATGCAACTTTCGCAAAATAACGCCTGCTGACATGATGGCTGTTCGAGAAGCGATGGCACCCGTCAAAGGGTAGTTGTAAGTATCCCCTTCGACAAAACTCAATGTTTCACTCTCAC
Organism: Vibrio sp. 10N.261.55.A7; assembly: GCF_002877365.1. Lineage (GTDB taxonomy): Bacteria > Pseudomonadota > Gammaproteobacteria > Enterobacterales > Vibrionaceae > Vibrio. The sequence continues at coordinate 56,757 of NZ_MCWZ01000294.1, read as the reverse complement.
TCGAGATACCCAATACGTGAGGAGTTTCAACAACCCCTTCTTCTTGATAGTGTTTTAGCAATTGATGAACACTTGGAGTCCAGTCATTACGAGGGCGAACAACATTATCTCCATGTCGATAAATCGCTTCTACTCGACCACCTACGAGCTCTTCCAATATTCATCCTCCTATTTTAAAATCAAGCTCTATTCTAAAATCAAGCTGCCGTCTTCATTGAACTGCCAAAAATCCGCATACGCTATTTCCCATAAATACCCGTCAGGATCAGAGAAATACCCGCTATACCCACCCCAAAAAACCTCTTGAGCTGGCTTTTCCAATGTCGCGCCCAGTTCAACGGCCAGCTTGAGTATCTCATCGACTTCGTGTTTGCTGCGTGTATTGTGCGCTAACGTAATCCCAGAAAACCCACCATGTCCAGCAGTTTTGCCAAACTCCTCAGATACATCTTTGGCCAATTCTTCGAGTGGGTACAGAGCGACACAAACGCCCTGAGTCTTATAAAAAGTGATGCTATCTTGCGAAAATGTCGAGCTCTCAAACCCGAGTCCTGTATAAAACTTTCGAGAACTCTCTAAATCGCGAACGCCTAGCGTAATGATGCTGACTCTTGGTTCCATGGTCTCTCCCTTGACTGATTTAACGTTGCTAGCGATAAAATGTTTCACCACTCTTTACGTCTAAATAAATTTTGTCGGCTTGCTTCATGCCACCGCAATAGACAAAGTACACTTCCCTTTCACTGTGGCGAATCGATCGTACCCACCCTCCTAACTCTTCGAAATCTAATGGAGTACAGGTGTCAGATTTAAGCAGTTCATCGGTCGCTTTTAGGAATGCAACCTCGTAGGTAATAAAGTCATCAGATTTATCGATATACGCCATCAACGTATCATGCCGTTCTTCTTCAGTGATCATCGGTGGCTCTTCAACCAAGGCTTCCATTGGTATCCACTCTGCTATTTCTTCACCGCCATCTTCATAAACGTAATAGACCGATATTCTTCCCCAGCCATCTCGCTGTTCTAACAAAGTGACCTTGTCTCCGCGGTACAAAACGCTCTCAATAAATGCTTCATAAACTGGTTGCTCACGTACGCCCAATTTTGGCGTGTTCACATAGTACTCGGTGATCACTTTTGGCATTTCAACGGGTTCTTCAGCCACTTCCTCTTTTTCAGGTGCTACTTCTTCTTCCACCATCGAAGACATGTTTTGTTCTTCTTGCATGGGAAGCCAGTAGAACAGATAAAAACCGGCTCCAGCACCTGCTAAACCCAGAACAAGCATTAAGATCATTATTATTTTTTTCATTAATCAAACTGACCTAAGTAGTGAATTCATTTATTTTCAAACAATTAGAACGATAAACCTTTTTGATACCCCGATTTCATGCTCACTGAACAACCATCTCAAGATATGCTTTCTATAATCTAAAGAGATATTCAACTGAATGTGTTTTATGCGACCAAAATGGCTCTTATTTACTTTATCGACGGCTTTGCTTATCTCTTTACCTAAAGAAGCAAGTAGCCAGCACTGTATTGAGGCTCAATGGAACATAGCATTGAAGGAGCAGGCGCGTATTGAAAATTGGTACAACATACAAGCTTCGCGCTTCAATCATCTCTACTCACAGTACAAACAACAAGTTCTTCTACATAAAGAGTTTAGTTTAGATGAACTTGTCTCACTTTGGCGACCAGATGCGACTGACTTTCACCTCAAGCTCACACAACAAATCGAACTATCATCACTGCATGGCAGCATGTTAGAAAAAGAAATAAAAGCGCTTCAGGTAGGTTTACCGGACGTAGAAAAAATCCGAACAAAGTGGAATCAATTCTCAGAGCACTGTCAATCTATGTCATTGAATATAAATGCGCTATCCAGTATGCATTATGTTAATTCAAATCGAGTCCTGATGAATGAGATTGAACTGCTAAAGGCAAAGCTGACAGAATTACAAAGGCTGTACATGAAGGAAGCGGAAACTCTTTCAAAAGCTCAGCTCATCGCGGATGGTAAACTAAACTAAAGGGAGAAGGAGACCCTGCCCCCTTCCCTATAAACGCATGAACTAGCTAAGCGATAGTTCATCGCACTTAGCGGCACAAATAAAATCGTTCTTGTGTAAGCCTCTTATAGAATGACTCCACCACGAAACGGTAACTTTTCCCCATTCAAGCAGCACGGCTGGATGGTGCCCTTCGACTTCGGCCAATTCAGACACTCTATTTGCAAACGCCCATGCAAGTTTATAGTTCTTGAATTTGTAGACTTTTTCTAACTGAGGCACCTCGTCAACATGGATAAGGTTCCAATCGACTAACTGGCGTAACAACCCTTGCTGCTCTTGGTCAGTCAGAGCAATAGAATCGATACTGCATGCCTCGCACTGCATGTTATTTAGCATCTAAAACTTCCTTTTTCTCAAATAATGGAGGGAATAATCCCGCTAACATCGCTTTATCAACACTGTTCATAATTTCATTCATGTTCAAGTGGTAAAGCGTTTTTAGATCTTCGATGACAAAGTAAATAGGCTGCATAATATCTATGCGATAGGGTGTTCGTAGAACTTTATCCAAGCTAAAAACGTCATGAATTGGGTTAGCACTATCTAGCGCATAAACCGTCTCACCTGGAGAGGATAAAATCCCTCCGCCATAGATTTTATTTTCGCCCTTTTCCTTTAATAAGCCAAACTCTACAGTAAACCAATACAGGCGAGCCAAATAAACGCGTTGTTCATGGTTGGATTGTTGGCCCAATGCACCATAGGTCTGAGTGAAGTGGGCAAAGTCAGGGTTGGTTAGCATAGCGCAGTGGCCAAATACTTCATGGAAGAAATCTGGCTCTTGCAAATAATCAAACTCTTCACGTGATCGTAAAAATGTCGCGACCGGAAACTGTTTATTAGCGAGCAGTTCAAAGAAGCGATCAAAGCTGATGAGTGCAGGAACAGGCGCCAACCTCCAACCGGTTTGCTTAACTAGGGTCTTATTAATCTCTTCAATTTGAGGCACTCGATCTTTGGGTAAGTTGAGTATGGACAGGCCATCAATGTAGGCTTGGCATGCTCTATCTTTCACCAACGGATACTGCCGAGCATATAGGTCAGCCCAAACACTGTTTTCCTCTTCGCTCCATTCGACTCTTCCTTTGTCGTCGACGAGTTTTGAATGATAATGATTCATAGCTCCGCCTGTTGTTTCCATCCTACTTTTAGCCTATTTCTTAACTCGTCCAAAGCAAAGACCCCACGAAGTTTTCAAACCCTAGCGTCTTGTAACATTTTATTTACATTTGTAAAATTTAGCTTAAGATTCAATAAAATGCTGATGGCACTCATTTGACACAGAGTCATTTAGCTACAACACTTATCGAAGCAAATTTCGATCGCATCTTTGAGGTTCTAATGTCAGCAAGCCACGCAATTTGGACGCCTACTCTTGAAAGAATTAATGAATCAAATATTCATCAATTCATTCAACATATTAATATGCAAGGCGAAGCGATAGAGGACTATGAGTCACTTCATCAATGGTCGATCAACGACACTAAGCAGTTCTGGTTAGAAATATGGCAATATTGCGATGTCATTGGTTACAGAGGCGACTGCATCTTTGGCGAAGGTATTGCGCGTTGGGGCGATTTTTCTCCCTCTAGAGATACGATTTGGTTTCCTCAAGCTCAGCTTAATTACGCTGAAAACCTTCTTTCATTTGCGTTCCAGCAACCCAATGAAATTGCTATTTGGTTTAGAAATGAGCAAGGGGACTCAACCCAGCTGACATGGCAAGAATTGTGCGACAAAGTTTCAATCATGCAGCAATGGTTAAAACAAAATGGGGTCGAACGAGGCGATGTTGTCGCGGGATATTTACCCTACCTTCCTGAAACCGTGATTGCCATGCTTGCAACCACAAGCCTTGGAGCTATTTGGACCGCTACCTCACCGGACTTCGGTAGTGATAGTGTCATAGAGCGCTTTGGACAGGTAAAACCTAAAGTGCTTTTCTGCTGTAACGGTTATCAATTCAATGGTAAATCATTCTCTCTAAAAGAAAAAAACCAGAAAATCGTAAAGGCTCTGGATCATTTAGAATGCGTGTGTGAAATTGTTTACGATCAATCCTCTCAGCGCGATATTGAACATCAAGAACACTTTTCAGATTGGGACTCCATTTTAGCCAATTACCTGCCAAGAGGCATTCGTTATCAACGCGTTGCTTTCAATGACCCACTCTTCATTCTTTATTCCTCTGGAACAACAGGAAAACCTAAATGCATTGTTCACTCTGTTGGAGGGACAGTTCTAAACCATCAAAAAGAACACCAACTCCACTGCGATATCCAACCACTTGACCGTGTTTTCTACTTCACAACCTGTGGCTGGATGATGTGGAACTGGCATGTATCTTCATTGGCGAGCGGCGCAACTTTGGTCATTTATGACGGCAGCCCTATGTACCCCGACTCTTCACAACTTTGGCAACTGGCTGAAGAAGCACAAGTGTCGTTGTTCGGTACATCCGCCAAGTACCTTCAAGCTTTGGAAAAAGAAACATATCGACCAATAGAGCAATGCAACCTCCCCCACCTTAAGACGCTGTGTTCGACCGGTTCAGTACTCTACGCGTCCCAGTTTGACTTCGTATACGAGGCGATCAAACACGATGTGCACCTAGCCTCTATTTCTGGTGGAACAGATATCTGTGGATGCTTTGTATTAGGAAGCCCAATCACACCTGTGTATCGAGGAGAGTGTCAAGTGAAAGGGCTTGGCCTTGATGTCGCGGTGTATAGTGACAGCGGAGAACCTTTAGATGAAGCGCGTGGGGAGCTGGTTTGTCGTAACAGTTTCCCCAACCAACCAGTTGGATTCTGGCACGATTCAGGTGAGCGTTACCATTCCGCTTATTGGGATCGCTTCCCTAACACCTGGCATCACGGAGACGATGTCTGTTTAACCTCAAACGGCGGGATGATATTCTTTGGCCGAAGTGATGCAACGTTAAATCCCGGTGGGGTGAGAATTGGCACAGCAGAGATTTACCAACAAGTGAATCAACTGGAAGCCATTCAAGACTCAATTGCGGTTGGTCAGAAAATTGAAAATGATGAGCGTGTATTGTTATTCATTCAGTTGGCACAAAATGAAGACTTAACCGATGATCTTGTTACCATGGTGAAACAAAGGCTCAAAGAGAAGTGCTCACCAAGGCATGTCCCATGGCGAATTTTTACGGTTTCAGATGTACCAAGAACGAAATCTGGCAAACTTGTCGAGCTTGCAGTAAAGCAAATCGTTAACGGGCAAGAAGTGAAAAATAGAGAAGCAATTGCGAACCCAGAAATACTTGATGATATTGCGAGACTGATAACCGATAAAGGCTAACACGTGTATCGCTCAGCAATACCAACAAGATTCTTAGAGGAATTTGTGTTTCTTTACGCTTTCTTGGCAACGCCCATGAGTACTGATCGTTTGCCATTTTTAGTATCAATTTCAAACGCTTTTGTTACGGCGACCGATTCAAACCCAACACTTGTCAGTACATGCTGAACTTTGGTGGCATTTAGCCCAAAATCACCGATGCTCTCTTCAAGCCAATCCCAGTGAATGAACAATCCATCGTTATCGAGAATAGAATAAATCACGTCCGCCGTTTCAGAAAAGCTAGGTAAGAATCCACAAACAGATGATGCAACAACTAGGTCAAATTGATTACGAAAAGCAGGGTGCTGAGCAACAAGTCCACGAGTAAGCTCATCCACAACGGGTTCTACGTTTGGCAACTCTTTCATGTCAAGCTGCTCAATCATCGCTTCTGAAGAATCGAGAGCGACGATATCTTTCGCAACAGTAGAAATCTTCTGACTTAAAAGGCCTGTGCCACAACCAAAATCAAGAACATGTTTGCCTTTTAGATTCGTCTGTTGTGTGAGCAATTCAAATACGTGAGAAGCAAACTCAGAAGTCGATTGTTCTGATTCCCAAGTTTTCGCGTATTCATCCCATTCATTCGCCATCATGATCTCCCTGTAAAAATCTTTCATTAGGCAATAGCTTCAAGAGTAAACCAAAATGCGCCGCGAAGGTACTTATTCAACAGACAAATTCACAATATTTGTATATGATTCATAGACTCGTCTCAGATTGTACAACAAATGAACTTATCTCAAATTGAAGCTTTTTGCCGAGTCGCTGATACAGGTTCTGTCTCTGAAGCGGCCAGACAACTTGAATGCAACCGCACCAAATTGAGCATGTCGATTAAAGCGCTGGAAAAAGAGCTATCAACGGAACTGTTCATTCGTAGCGGCAATAACCTCGAACTGTCTGAGGCCGGTAAAGCCATATACAAGGATTGTGAAAATCTCATTGTCACCGCTTCAAGAATCAAACAAACCTGCCTTCACGCATCTGGGGAATTTAACGCAGAAGTGTGGATAGCTCGCGATGACTCTTTACCTGACGCATTATGGCAAGAACTGGCCCACTCAATGAATAACCGCTTCCCTGCCACGTCTTTTAACATCATTCTGGCATCCAGTGGCGACCTATCGAATTTAGTGGAAACACAACAAGTCGATTTTGCCTTTGGCGTTGACTACGAGCGTACTGACGATCCTCGAATCACCTACCAACCATTGGGGAAGATTAGAATGATGTCGGTGTGTAAAAGCGATCACTCACTATGTAAACTCGGACGAGTTTCTGATGATGTGCTGAGAAATGAAATGCAAGCGGTGATGGCTTACTTAAACGAAAAGGACAATCCAGAGTTGCAGCCCTTCTCTCTTCGGCACATCGGATTTTCAAGCTTTGACTATATGCTTGCAACCATTTTGACCGAGAAAGCATGGGGGGTACTTCCAGAGCCCTTGATTCGACATCATTTACGACAGCAAGAACTGTCGGTGATTAAGCACACTTATGGATTAACACAAGAAGACTACTGTATGTTCACATCGGCTGGCATGTCTGAACACCCAGGTATGGTTTGGCTCGCGGATAAACTGAGCGACTACCTGTTTGATTTCTAACTATCGAATTTGTCACCCTGCGCTCTATCTCACGCGAAACTCTGAAAGATAAAATTGAACAATCGGCGACAAAACAGCCAGCGCCAGTATAATTGGCAGAAAGAAATATTCATAACCATTTGATATTAAACACCTTTCAATATCCACCTTTACTATCGTCACTTTGAACAACGTAATAACCATTGCTATAAAACCACCAACAGCCAGAATGAAGAGGTGTTTATAGCCTGTGAGTTTTTATGTGTGCCCAAACAAACCTAAAAGAAAAACAAGTTCTTAGCTTCTCAGCCCTGCTTGCTTTAGCGTTTGCTCTGGTTGGTCTCACATTAGGTTGGTTCGTTGGTTCACTGGTCATCATGTTCGATGGTGTCTATTCTCTCATCAGTTTGCTGTTAACTTTATTGTCACTAGCCGCTTCTCGGTATATTCAAACGCCCTCAAAAAGTACGTTCCCTCTTGGCAAGGCCATTCTGGAACCGGTTGTTATTTCAATCAAAGCAGTCACCATTCTCATTATAGTTGGCTACTCCGTTTACTCTTCTGCATTGGCTATGTTTGATGGAGGAAGAGAGGTTGATGCTTCGATTGCAACATTATTTGGCGTGATCAATGTTTTAGGTTGCGGTTACGCGTGGTGGTACATTGCGAATAAAAGCAAAAAGTTCTCGTCTGGGCTAATCAAAGCCGAATCTAAGCAGTGGCAAATGGATACTCTACTCAGCGTTGCCGTAACTGTTGGCTTTGTTGTAGCTTGGTTGATCACTTTGACTGAGTTCTCGCACTACGCCGTGTACGCCGATCCTATGATGATGCTTTTAATGGCCGTGTATTTCATCAAAGTGCCACTCGATATGCTAAAAGACGCGATGAAAGAGCTATTGAACATGGCGCCAAACAAAGAGCTTTGCTCTACAGTCGATAACAATATTTGTGCGGTTGATAAAGAGCTAGAGAAAGGGCTAGACATCGAACTAGCGGCCGTGACTAAAGTAGGCAACGAGCTGCGGGTAAGTGTCGACATCCATTCAAAGAACGCACAAATCAACACAATAGAGTTGGAAAAAACACGGAGTGCATTAACTAAACGGCTATCTAAGCTTCCTTTGGATCTTCAACTCACGATGAACTTAGCGAGCTGAACCTTGAAGCGGCAATTCAATACTTAGCCGCATCTTTTAGTGTTCTCTTGTAAACCACCAACAGATCAACGAACCAACCGTTACCATTGCCACGCCTTGCCAGAACGTCGCAGCGAGACTAATCCCTAATATCATTGAGCCAATCAGGGTAGAGAGGACAGGCGTAAAGTACGATAGGGATGCCAGAAACACCATATTCCCGCGTAATATTGCGATATTCCACAATGCATAGCCACCGCCAATGACCACTCCCGCTAGCAGAAGATTCAAGGTCGCTGGAATCGTAAATTCCATGCCTTGTTCATCACTAAACAAATACTTCACCCAAAGCGTCGTCGCCGTTAATACGAAAAAGACCACAATGGCATTTTGCCCTTTGGCGAGCCCTTTCGTTACATTGCAGTATATTGCCCATATAAATGCACCGACAAAAGCCATGCTGTAGGTTGTCGGGTTGGTCGCGATATTATTGCTAAGCTGAGTAAGAGTTAACTCCCCTTCACCGATAACAGCCCAAACAACACCTGAAAGTGCGATCAACACACCTGGATACACAAGATAATGCGTGGGCTTCTTGCTCACCACAACGGCTAGCAATACCGTTAATGCTGGCCATAGATAATTAATAACCGCCATTTCCATTGCTTGATGCCGGTCATTTGCCATTCCTAACGCTAGCGCTAAACAGATTTCATAGCTAACAAATAGGACCGATCCAACTAGTAAGTAGCTCCGCGAAAATCGATTAAGTTTTGGCACGCCCATCACCAAGATCAAAAATACGGATGCGACAGTATAAATAAGTGCTGCGCCAGCAATCGGACCAAAATGCTCCGCTACCGTTCTGGCAAGGCCTATGAGACAACTCCACAAGAAAATGGCGGCCACACCGCATAAGGTATATTTGTACTGCATGGGTATAATGAGTCCTTTAAAGGGGTAATCTAAACGATGACGAGCATAATTACGTGCAGGGTTATAAGCAAGGTTAGATGCATCGGTAAAGCACAAGCACTGATACGTGACCTATACTGAATAGTGAGAATGTAAACATTCGGTCTTCAGGTCTCGACATGATACTAAAAGGCAAAATATCAGAGCGTTATGAGCATAAACAGTATGGGTACATTACCCCTGATTCGAATGCCATGCGCATTAAATATCATTTTGATGATATTAAAGGTGACCCAACGCTTTTAGTGCTAAACGAACGTGTGGTTTTTAAGCTATCAAAAGACAAAGACGGTCATACTTCTGCCATAAAAATAGATAGACTTCGCCATCTGCACCCTCTTCTCATTGTCTCAGTTTGGTTTTCTGCAAGTCTGACGGGTTGTGTTTGGTATTTCAACTACCCAATTGATGTGCTGACTTATTATACCTTCATCAATTTGCTGGTCATTTTAGTTGCCTGGTTGGATAAACGAGCAATAAAGCTGAACAAGCCAACCACCAGCGAAAGCAGCTACTTACTGCTCGCATTGTTTGGTGGGTGGATCTGCAGTCTCATTTTTCATTATGCCTGGCATTTAAAGCAAAAATCTTTCTTATACCAAGTGTTACTGTTCTTCATTATTGCCAGTCATGTTGCTTTGTTTGGATGGACACTGACAACGCAGGGCACTGCTTGGCTCGATGAGCAATTGCTCATAATCAAACCTGCAATTGTCTATTTGAAAGGCCTACTCTCATAAGAGGTGGTATCTTTTTCCTGTCACTCTACCAACTCTCTACTCCTCACAACCACACCCTAGAAACTTGAGTCTATTAACCTGACTCTGTTAAACCTGACGCTTATAAATTCAGAAGAACAACATTAAGAATTCTTAATGAAAGCAAAACGCTCTCTTAATCCTCACCCATTTACTCTAATGGGGTAAATTACAATAAATAGAGGAACTTAAGGTGAACATACTAGGATATTTACAAAAAATCGGTAAAGCACTCATGGTGCCTATTGCCGTGTTACCTGCCGGCGGCTTGATGCTAGGACTAGGTTATGCCATTGACCCTTCAGGCTGGGGAGCAAACAGCGCTCTCGCCACCATATTGGTATACGGTGGTAAAGGGATAATGGATAACCAAGCGTGGTTATTTGCTGTTGGTGTCGCTTATGGATTGGCAAAAGATAATAATGGCGCCGCTGCTCTATCCGGCCTTCTCGGGCTGCTCATCATCGAGATGATTGTTGGCAACATTAATGTTATCTCTCAGATAACAGGTGTTCCCGTTGACCAAATGAGTGAAGCACAGGTAATCGCGTCAGGCGCCGCCGTGAGCGCCTTTACTGGCATTATGATGGGCATTATTGCTGCGACACTTTACAACCGTTTCCACACCATTCAATTGCCAGCCGTTCTCGGGTTCTTTGGCGGTCGTCGATTTGTCCCTATCATCACATCACTGGCAGCGATTACGGTCAGCTTAGCGATGGTTTACATTTGGCCTGTCGTTTATGGATCGTTAGTTAACTTTGGTATCGCAATCTCTGAGCTAGGCGCGACTGGTGCTGGTCTGTATGGCTTCTTCAACCGTTTATTGATTCCTGTTGGCCTGCATCATGCGTTAAACCAAGTATTCATCTTCGATCTCGTGGGTATTAATGATATTTCTAAATTCTGGTCGGGTACCGGTGAGCTTGGTATCACGGGTATGTATCAAGGCGGATTTTTCCCGGTCATGGGCTACGGTTTACCTGCCGCTTGTCTTGCGATGTATCACTGTGCAAAGCCAGAGAACAAGAAAAAAGTAGGCGGTATTTTAGGTGCTTCAGCGTTTACCGCTATTTTAACGGGTGTAACAGAACCTATAGAATTTGCGTTCATGTTTGTCGCGCCTGTTCTATACGTTATTCACGCTCTGCTTACCGCTCTATCGCTTTACATTGCCGCGAGCATGCAGTGGATTGCTGGCTTTACGTTCAGCGGTGGGTTAATCGACTTTGTTCTGTCTTTCAATCTACCTTTAGCCATGAAACCTTACATGCTTATTGTTCAAGGTCTATGCTTTGCAGCGCTTTACTACTCCGTATTCCGATTCGCGATTGTAAAGTTCGATCTAAAAACGCCAGGTCGTGAAGACGATGAGACCACTGAAGTAGAAGCCGTTACGTCAGATATTAAAGCTTCACAATACCTCGACGCATTGGGCGGTCACGCAAACATCAGTAGCATTGATTCTTGTATTACTCGTTTGAGATTAACACTAAAGGATGTGTCGATTGCGGATGAAAAAACACTGAAAGCAATAGGTGCTTTGGGTGTCGTCAAAATTGGCAGTAACAACCTACAGGTCATTGTCGGTACAGAAGCGGAACAAATAGCCCATGCAATGAAGCAAATTCCAGCTAATGGCGGTCAATCGGGAGAAAACATACCAGTACAATCCTAGCCACCTAAAATAAAAAGCCGAAACCACCCTTTCGGCTTTTTGTCCAAAGCATCTGTCAGTTAGTCAAAACGATATTGAAACCGCCAGAACTTCCCCCGCCCGACCCAAAAAGAAACAATATCAACATGCCTCGCGATCAAAGTAGATTCTTGTTCTCAGCCCTGGGTTATTATCTCTGAAAATTAGAGAGGCATTATGTCTCTTAACGACTGCATCAACTAAAGACAATCCTAGGCCATTTCCTTGTTCGCTTCGGCTCTTATCAGCCCGATACATAGGACGGCAAACATTCAGTTTATCTGCATCCGAAATACCGATACCGGAGTCCGAAACAACCACTCCAAAATGATCAATGACAACTTCAACATTGCCGTTTTCTGGCGTGTACTTTACGGAATTCTCAATCAAGTTGAATACTGCGCGAAACAACAATGAACGATCACCCACAACAGTGCACCTCTGATCTTCCCGAAACGACAGTGTTAAACACTTTTGCTCAGCAACGGGAGAAATAAACTCCATCGCATCCATGGCGATCATCCCTAGATTGACATGTTCTGTTTCTATCGTTAACTGGCCACTGTTTAGCTTCGCTATTTCTAACATGCTGTTAAACGACGATAAAATGAGCTCCAATTCATCATGGCATTGGGATATTTGGTCTTGTTGGCGCTCAGTAATATCAGATTGAGCTAACATATCTTCTAGCCTGAGCTTTAATCGCGCCATCGGAGTTCGCATATCGTGCGCCATCCCAACCGTCAATGATTTTAAAGACGCCTCATTAAGCGCCATTTGCTCAATCATGAAATTAAGGTGGATCGCGATAACGTCAAACTCATCATCTTGCGCCGTCACGGCTATCTTTACATCGCGCTCGCCACAAAGCACTCGATTCATCGCTTTGTTGATCACCTCAATACGTTTTAAAAAAACAACGGTAAAAAAAAGGGCTGCGATGAGCATGATAGCAACGGGAAGAATGATACCTGACAACACCATTGGAATAAGAGACTGGCGAAATGCTTCAACGCTTTTTACATCAATCCCTATCTCAATATGATGATTATCATCGACAGGAATGAAGGTGCTTCGATTCATGGGCAACGTAATCACAGGATAGGTTTGTACACTGTAGACGGGGTCTATTTGTTCGTGTAAATAAAAGTAGAATGGCGTGTTGGTCATCTGCTTCGTTTTCAGTAAGCGTTCAACTTCCCCTTTCCCTTGCTTGGCCACAAAACGAAACTCTAATATTTCATCATTAAGCTGCTTGGTTAACTGCTGCCGATGAAAGGTATCTGAATCTATGTACACCTGCCGAAGTACCACTATGTTAATCACCGCAATCAATACAAAAAGACAGACTAACGTTTTGAATATAGACGAACGAGTTAACGTGTAATCATCGACGAAGGACATACCCTGCCCCTCTCACCGTATGCAGTAAGTCATTGCACCCAGCACTTTCAAGCTTTCTTCTCAGATTGGCCATGTGAACATCGATAACATTGGTTTTCGGGTCGAAGTGGTAGCTCCAAATGCTCTCAAACAATCGCATCCTAGAGACAACCTGTTCGTTATGCTCGACAAAATATTGAAGAAGTTGAAACTCTTTAGGTTGAAGCGACAGTTCGTGATCATGACAAGTTACGCGATGCGCTTTTAGGTCCACCTTTAGACAATCGTAGCTAAGGACGTTCTGAATGGGCTCTAACCGCTGAGTACGATTAATGATGATATCCACACGTGCAACCAACTCTGCCAAGGCGAACGGCTTAATCAGATAATCATCACTCCCAGCTTGTAATCCAATAACGCGATCTTCCACACTGTCCATGGCACTGAGAAATAAGACCGGGAGATCTTCAAGGGTTGCTTTGATTGCCGACAGCACTTTCATCCCATCTAAATAAGGCAACATTCTGTCCAGCACGACCAAATGATACTCACTGCTTAATGCCATCATTAAGCCTTGTTTACCATCTGAGGCTTCATCAACAGAGTAGCCGTGCTCTTTCAAACCTTTAGCAATGAACTCTCGCGTGGTTAAGTCGTCTTCAATGATCAGGATTTTCACTAGATCTCCCAGTTCGTGTAAGAACGCTTATCGTATTCGGTAGAAGGCAGATATAAAAATGGCTCGCGTGACTAATGCGAGCCATAACGGTTTAGGGGGTAAACCGCTTCGTGTCTGTTAAGACCCAGACAGTATGACAAACCTAGGATGAAGGTTTGATTATTAGAACATTAAGAATAGTTAATGTTCGATTGTAAATAGCTGCCAATTAACTATTTCGTAAGATCTTTTGGCGAGAGCCCAACAAAAGAGACATGATAAATAAAGTAAACCAACCTAATGCACCGCCGCTTGAACTTGAGCCAGAACTTCCCGATGTTGAGGGGCTTAACGCGGAACTACGCTTAGCATCGGTTGCGATGTAATTAGCTGCCACATTACTCGCTAGTACATTATCAATCCAGCCGTCACCGTTAGTACCAAAATCATAGATCTCAGTGAATACCGAAGTGATCGTTCCGGTACCGCAACTGGTCGGCCCAAAGCTTGTAACACCAACCTGCACCCAATCATTTGCACCACGTTCCCAATAAACAGGGCCGCCGGAGTCACCATTACAGGTACTATTATTCAAACCAGAAGTCGCATTGTAGGTACCACTAAAACACAAATGGCTATTTTGAATATCTGCTGCAAAGAAACTATCACACACAGCATTCGTTTCATACGTCAGTGTCGTTTCTAATAGGGGGCCAACCGGGTTAGATGAATCCGTTGTTCTCCCATGCCCTAAAGCCTTAAAAGTGTTCGCTGCATTTCGATATGTTTCGTCCGCTGGACGTTGAATAGCATCACTAGCTGCATTGATATTATAAGGAGAAGCGAGCTTAATAATCGCAATATCGTTAACTAACGACGAATTGTTGTAGCTAGGATGGTAATAGAACTCTTCCGCCATTATTCTCTGAATATTACCATTTGGAAAATCACTCTCATCTTCGAGTTGAGGGACAACCGATATAAACAGTGCCTTGCTTTCATCGAATTTGCCATCATCAAAAAGGCAGTGGGCCGCCGTCAAAACATATTGTTCATTCAATAACGTACCACCGCAGAAGCTCCCTACACCATAAACACCATCATAATTTATACGATCATAAAACAAGGTAGCGATTGAAGGAAACTCGGTCACAGACGCATTTGAACCATTAACAATGTAGCTAGTTACATCTGTTGCAGTGGTATTAAAACTAATCGAAGCACAGCCCAACAATAAGCCACTTAAGAAAATTCGGTTTTTGTTCATCAAGCAATCCTTCTTAACAAAACATAGTTTTAGTGAATATTTCCCTATAGTACCCAAGTACGTGTACTGAAAAAACACTAATAACAAAAAACCCTCAGAATGAGGGTTTTTATCATCAATTCTCTACACTGAGTATAAACTACCCACGATAGTAACGTTGAGGAACAAATGGCATTTTTTCAACCGTCATTGGCAGTTTCTTGCCACGTACTTCCGCAAACAGCTCAGTCCCAACAGCCATCAGGTCAGCTCGTACATAAGCCATTGATACTGGCTTACCTGCATTTGGGCCTGCAGTACCGCTCGTTACAATGCCCACTTTATTGTCTTCGGCATCAAACAGCTCAGCTCCTTCTCGAACTGGCGCTTTTGTTTGGCCAATTAAACCAACGCGCTTGCGAGTCACATCTTTAGTAATGATCTGGTTCAAAATGATGTCGGCTCCAGGGAAACCACCGGCGCGTTCGCCATCGGTACGACGAACTTTTTGAATGCCCCACAATAGACTTGCTTCTACTGGTGTCGTGGTTGCATCAAGATCATGACCATACAAGCATAGACCGCATTCAAGACGTAATGAATCACGAGCACCAAGACCAATCCACTCAACTTCCTCAAAAGAAGTCAGTTTACGAGCCAAAGCTTCTGCATGCTCAGATGGCACAGAGATTTCGTAACCATCTTCACCCGTATAACCACTGCGGCTGACAATACACTCAACGCCGTCAACGTCTAATGTTCTCACGTCCATGAAAACCATGTCTGCCACTGCAGGTTGAAGTTGTGACAGTACGCTCACCGCTTTTGGCCCTTGTAATGCTAATAGAGCGCGGTCTTCAATGATCTCTAGCTCAACCTCTGATGGCAGATGAGCTTGTAAATGCGTGATGTCTTGCTCTTTACACGCTGCATTCACTACAACGAATAGATGATCACCTAAGTTAGCAACCATCAAATCATCCATGATGCCGCCTTGTTCATTGGTGAAGAACGCGTAGCGCTGATTGCCTTTAGGCAAGTCGATAATATCGACAGGAACAAGCGATTCCAAAAATGCCGCCGCTCCTTCTCCGTGCAGGCGAAGTTGGCCCATGTGAGAGACATCGAATAAACCTGCCGCATCACGAGTATGCAAATGCTCTTTTTTAACCCCCAACGGGTATTGAACTGGCATATCGTACCCAGCAAACGGGACCATTTTTGCGCCTACTTCTACATGCAGTGCATGCAGTGGGGTCTTTAGCAGTTCTTGATTCAATTGTTCTTGAGTCATTTTCTTCTCCGTGATGCCAGACATCATGTCTCTAGATAGTATCTAAATGATAGTGTGTGAGTGACACTCTATTAATGTAGCCAGAATTTATACCGCTATGAGGCTATTCATTAATAACTGATATGCCAGTGAGCTTTCCACTGTCCACACATGAACAGCGGGAAATCTTGTTTCCTATAATAAACAAGCATGGCAGCATTTCCAGCTTTAACAACTTTCACACAGCTCAAAGTGTGACATTTAACAAACTAATTACAATATTGCAGGCAAATAAAAAGCGACTATCTGACCCATACCGGATCAAATAGTCGCGCTCATTCTTAAATTCATCAAATAGAAAACGATTGCTTTCACTATAGGAAATGATGAGAAAAAATTCTCAGTCCATTTAACAGGCTATTATTTCGCCGTCACCCACAAAATATGTGCGTCTTCTTTACTCGTGGAAACCAACATATGCCCCATATTCGCATCGTAATAAACGCTATCACCTTCGCTCATAGCGACAGGTTCATAGAACTCAGAATAGAACAGAACATCACCAGATAAGATGAGTAAAAACTCTTCGCCATCGTGTCTTACCCAATCAGCGTACTCGTCAAAATTACGCGCGTGCACTCGACTTTTAAATGGCATCATCTTTTTATTAGACAGTTGCGTGGCGAGCAATTCGTGTTCATACGTCGGCGTTGGATGGGCTTTCCCTTCGCCTGAACGAGAAATATCCCTGCGACCTGTTGCCACCTTTTTCCTTGGTGGCTCAAAGAGTTGCGGCATATTTATTTGCAAGCCAACGGCCAGTTTTTGCATCGCTTGGAAGGTGGGAGAGATCTGTTCGTTCTCTATTTTGCTCAGCGTTGAACGTGCTAACCCCGTTCTTTGGCTCGCTTCTTCTAAGGTAATACCTAGCTTAGCTCGAATGTCTTTAATTCGTTCACCAAGCTTCAAAGGCTCAATGTTCTGGTCCGCTGATTCTTTAGCCAACGTTAAAGATGGGTACTCGTCATAGATGTCTTCAGACATGCTTGTCCCTCTACTAATTATACTTCCTGTCTGTGAATATTCATTGTTGCATGAAGCCGCCTTTTTATTAAAGACCAAGGTGAGAAATAAAGCGTGCTCTTGGTAACAGAATTGGAAACCAGGTTTCCTATAGGAAATTTTTGATTGATTGTTCTTCGTGCTAGAGGTATGTTATCGACTTGTTAGATGAAGAGATGCAGTTTTTGATTTGGCAAAGTCTGGTTTTCATGACGAAAGCACAAATCAATTTTACCCATTTTAGGGACATATTCGCGCTGTCATAGCATCAAGTGAAACGACTTAGATGGTATAGCAGTTACAAACGAAAGAATGAGCAAGCAACAACAATAACGCAAGCTTGCTATAGAATTGGAAGACCTCTGCCATGAACAAAACGTACTCGAACCACAGCCTAGACAGTTTCTTTACAACCAATCTTGGTGCGACTGATGATGCCGTATTTGCAGGTATTCAGGCTGAAAACACGCGCCAAAATGAACAGATCGAGCTTATCGCTTCTGAGAACATCGTTTCTAAAGCGGTCATGCAGGCCCAAGGCACATGTTTAACGAATAAATATGCGGAAGGTTATCCAGGTCGCCGCTACTACGGTGGCTGTGAACACGTTGATACAGTCGAAGCAATCGCTATTGAGCGCGCCAAAAAACTCTTCAACTGTGAGTACGTGAACGTTCAGCCTCACTCTGGCGCACAAGCGAACGGTGCCGTTAAGTTAGCACTTCTTCATCCAGGTGACACCATTCTAGGCATGTCTCTAGACGCAGGTGGGCATCTTACTCACGGTGCACGTCCGGCTATGTCTGGTAAGTGGTTCAATGCGATTCAATATGGTGTTGACCGTGAAACACTAGAAATTGATTACGACGCCGTTCTCGAACTGGCAAAAGAGCACAAGCCAAAGATGATCATCGCAGGTGGCTCTGCGATTCCACGCACTATCGATTTTGCTAAGTTCCGTGCGATTGCTGATGAAGTCGATGCCATCCTTATGGTTGATATGGCTCACATCGCAGGCCTAATTGCGACAGGCGCTCACCCAAGCCCACTTCCTCACGCACACGTTGTGACCACAACAACGCATAAAACACTGCGTGGCCCTCGCGGCGGCATGATTCTAACCAACGATGAAGCGATCAATAAGAAGATCAACTCTGCGGTCTTCCCTGGCCTTCAAGGTGGCCCACTCATGCACGTCATCGCAGCAAAAGCAGTCGCATTCGGTGAAGCATTAGGCCCTGAGTTCTCAACGTACATTGATTCTGTTATCACCAATGCAAAAGTACTGGCTGAAGTATTACAATCGCGTGGCTGTGACATCGTGACAGGTGGCACTGATACTCACCTAATGCTGGTGGATTTACGTCCCAAAGGCCTGAAAGGAAACAAAGCGGAAGAAGCTTTAGAGCGTGCAGGGATCACATGTAACAAAAATGGCATTCCATTTGACACAGAAAAACCTATGATTACATCGGGTATTCGTTTGGGTACACCAGCAGGAACCAGTCGCGGTTTCGGCAGTGAAGAATTTAAACTCATCGGTGAGTGGATTGGCGATGTATTGGATGGCCTTGTAGAAAGCCCTGAAGGTAACGCTGAAGTCGAACAGCGTGTGCGTAAACAAGTGAAAACACTTTGCGCTCGCTTTCCACTGTACCAATAAGAATTGAACCACATTTTAAAACTAATAGTTATTTTTGGAGATTAAGCAATGGATAACACACTGAAGTTTGCAGATAGCCACGAGTGGGTTAAAGACAATGGCGACGGTACAGTAACGATCGGTATTTCTGAGCACGCTCAAGAGATGCTAGGCGATGTCGTGTTTGTCGACTTACCAGAAGTTGAAGACGAAATTGAAGCAGGTGAAAGCTTCTCTTTGGTTGAGTCTGTAAAAGCAGCGTCAGACATTTATGCACCAGTAACGGGTGAGATTGTTGAAATCAACGAAGAGCTTGAAGACAGCCCAGAGTTGATTAACGAAGAATCTTACGAAGGCGGCTGGATTGTAAAAGTAAAACTTTCTGACCCATCAGAGCTTGATAATCTTAAAGATGCTGAAGAATACCTAAACTCAATTGAAGACGAGTAATTAGGAAAATAAATTAAAGCTGCCCTGATGTTATTCGACAAGGGCAGCTTTTTTTCAAGATGGACCTTAAACACAAGACTTCAATAGTGAAGGCGCGCCATCTGATAGAGAAAGGTAAAGGAACAATGACTGAATTACTTCACAGCCCATTACTTGCAGATCTGGGCACACAAAACGAATTTGTTGCACGTCACAACGGTCCAAACAAAGTCGACCAGCAGAAGATGTTAGAAGCGATTAACGCGGCTAGCCTTGACTCTCTTATTGACGAAACCGTCCCAGCACAAATTCGCGTTGAAAAACCAATGACGCTAGAAGCGCCAAAAAGCGAAACAGACATGTTGGTTGCGATGAAAGAATTCGCGAACAAGAACCAAGTTAAGCGTACCTTTATCGGCCAAGGTTATTACAACACCTTCACGCCAAACGTTATTCTGCGTAACGTCCTAGAAAATCCAGGTTGGTACACAGCGTACACGCCTTATCAGCCTGAAATCTCACAAGGCCGATTAGAAGCTCTACTGAATTTCCAACAAATGGTGATGGATCTAACGGCAATGGACATTGCTAACGCATCACTGCTTGATGAAGCCACCGCCGCGGGCGAAGCGATGACGCTTTGTAAGCGCGCAGGCAAAAGCAAAAGCAAAGTCTTCTTTGTTGCCGACGATGTTCATCCACAGACGCTAGAAGTTGTCAAAACTCGCGCAGAGTACATTGGATTTGAAGTCTTAGTTGGCGCATTAGAATCTTTACCAGAGCAAGACGTGTTCGGTGCCTTGGTTCAATACCCAAGCACAACAGGTCAAGTTCAAGACCTCACCGATCTAATTGCTAAAGCACAAGCGAACAAAACACTCGTGACTGTGGTTACCGACCTACTCGCTTCCACTTTGCTTAAACCAGCAGGTGAAATGGGCGCAGACGTTGTTATCGGTTCGTCTCAACGCTTTGGTGTTCCAATGGGTTACGGCGGCCCTCACGCGGCATTTATGGCCACTCGCAACAAGCACAAGCGTACGATGCCAGGTCGTATTATTGGTGTCTCTGTTGACTCAAAAGGCAACCAAGCCCTTCGCATGGCAATGCAAACGCGTGAGCAGCACATCCGCCGCGAAAAAGCAACGTCGAACATCTGTACTGCGCAAGCTCTACTAGCGAACATGGCTTCTTTCTACGCGGTGTATCACGGCGCTGAAGGTCTGCGTACTATTGCTCGTCGCACTCACCATATGACAGCCATTCTTGCCTCTGGTCTTAACAAATCTGGCTACGAGTTAGCGCACAACAGCTTCTTCGATACAATTACGTTGAACACTGGTGACCAAACCGACGCACTTTACGCAAAAGCTCAAGCTGCTGACATCAACCTACGTAAGCTTCCGAGCCAACTGGGTATCAGCCTTGATGAAACAACAACGATTGGTGACGTGAACGATCTATTCTCTATCTTCAGCGTCAATGAAGATGTGAACGCACTGTCTGTTGAAATCGCAGCAAACGAATTTGCCGCCATTCCAGAAAACTGCCGTCGTGAATCGAAGTACCTAACGCACCCAGTATTCAACACGCACCACAGTGAAACGCAGATGATGCGTTACCTGAAACAGCTAGAGAATAAAGATTTCTCACTGACTCACGGTATGATTCCACTGGGCAGCTGTACGATGAAGCTGAACGCTGTTGCAGAAATGATTCCTGTCACTTGGCCTGAGTTTGGTGAAATCCACCCATTCGCGCCACTTGACCAAGCAGCGGGTTACACAGCTCTTGCACAAGATCTTAAAGAGAAGCTATGTGAAATCACCGGTTACGACGATTTCTCACTTCAGCCTAACTCTGGTGCTTCTGGTGAATACGCAGGTCTCATTGCGATTCAGCGCTACCACGCAAGCCGTGGCGAAGGTCACCGAAACGTGTGTCTGATCCCAAGCTCTGCTCACGGTACGAACCCAGCAACGGCTTCTATGGTTTCAATGAAAGTTGTTGTCGTTAAGTGTGATGACGATGGCAACATCGATATGACTGACCTAGCTGCTAAAATTGAAAAACACTGTGAGAACCTTTCAAGCATCATGATCACTTACCCATCGACGCACGGCGTCTATGAAGAACAAGTGAAAGAAGTGTGTGAAATGGTTCATGAGGCTGGTGGCCAAGTTTACCTTGACGGTGCAAACATGAATGCGCAGGTTGGTTTGACTTCGCCAGGCTTTATTGGCTCAGATGTCTCTCACCTTAACCTGCACAAAACGTTCTGTATTCCACACGGTGGCGGTGGTCCGGGTATGGGTCCAATCGGAGTTAAATCGCACCTTGCACCTTTCCTTCCTGGCCACATTGAAAATGGCTCTCAAGGTACGGATTACGCGGTTTCTGCCGCTGATTTAGGCAGTGCTTCTATCCTTCCTATTTCATGGGCTTACATTGCTATGATGGGTGAACCTGGTTTAACAGAAGCAACAAAGGTCGCAATTCTAAACGCGAACTACGTAATGGAAATGCTTCGCCCGCACTACCCTGTTCTTTACCGTGGCTCTAATGGCCGCGTGGCGCACGAATGTATTATCGATATTCGTCCACTTAAAGAAGAAACGGGCATCAGCGAAGAAGATATTGCTAAGCGTCTAATGGACTATGGCTTCCACGCGCCAACCATGTCGTTCCCTGTTGCAGGCACATTGATGGTTGAACCTACGGAGTCAGAAGATCTTGAAGAACTAGATCGTTTCTGCGAAGCAATGATTGCGATTCGCCACGAGATGAGTGCCGTTAAAGACGGTAAATGGCCACTGGATAACAACCCACTTGTGAACGCACCGCACACACAAGTTGACCTGTCGAGCGATGAGTGGGATCGACCTTACTCTCGTGAACTCGCTTGTTTCCCATCATGGGCAACGAAGCAGTCTAAATACTGGCCAACAGTGAACCGTGTCGATAACGTTCATGGTGACCGCAACCTAATTTGTTCTTGCCCAAGTATTGACCACTACCAGTAATCAATAGCAACTCAAGTTAAACATAAACAAAAGGCGAGCCATGATGGTTCGCCTTTTCTATTGAATAATCAGCCCTTAGCTTTCTATCACTTCTCGCCGCTTCCACAAACGCCCGTCAATCGCGGATAACCCCAACGCAATTAATGTCATACCAAAGAAATGAATCAATTGAAGCGATTCATTAAGAAACATCGAACCGAGCAAAATCGCCGAGACTGGAACAAGTAAAGTGACTAACAGCACATTCGTCGCACCTGCGACTTCCAAAATTCTAAAATAAAGTACATAGGCGGCAGCCGTCGAAAACACCGCAAGCGCTGTCATAGAAACCCATGTTTGCGTACTTACCGTTGAAAAATCTAATTGCCCATCAATCGTCAACGTGATGGGAATAAGAATTAACGTAGACGCCGTAACCTGCCCCGCTGCGGTCAAGATTGGATTAATACCCATGGTTTTAAACCGGCGCCCAAACACGCCCGCAAACGAGTATGACAACGCCGCACAGATTATCGCCAGTTGCGCCATCAGATTACCCTGCCCGCTTAGCGCTGGTAATCCAATCATCACAACCACACCAACAAATCCGACAACGACACCAACAAGCTTTAATGGCGTCACACGTTCGTCAGGCAATAATAAACCAGCCACCACCACAGCAAATATAGGTGTAGAGGCGTTAAGAATAGACGCTAATCCCGATGCAATTTGAGTCTGCCCTAGCACAATAAGAGTAAATGGAATCACATTGTTTAACACGCCCATGCCTAAAAATGCTGCCCAAATCTTTAGATCTTTGGGAAATTTAATGCCAACGATGAACGCGAACACCCACAACGCTATCGCCGCCATTCCAACTCGAAGCGTTACAATAGTCAGAGGTGGAAGTTCATTCACAACAACACCAACAAAATAGAACGAGCCCCCCCAAAGCACTGAAAGCAAAATCAACATGCCCCAAACTCGAGCCGTCATAGAGGTATTAATACCCGATGTCATACTGAAACCACGCTATGTGAAAGAAGTGTTAATAGCTGTGATAATAATGGAACTGAGTAAATGAAATCATCGGGTAACTCACAGGCTAGCGATCGCAATGCGATTGATTTGCCTTAAAAAGTAGAATTTCGCTGACTCTGCTGTGTTCCTGTCGTTGATTGCATTGTGTGGTCACGCCGCGTTTGAAGCGTTTGAGTCTATAGATCATTAAAGTGATTAGGTCAAAATCCAAAGCGATGAATTCAATTATCGAAAAGAATCGACCCCGTGTTTTCACCCTATTCTCACAATCGTTATGGGGCTATTTTCGTCTCATAAAGGCATTGATTCCCATTCATTATTCAATGAATATAGACATCAACTCATTAACACGATCAATCTATTCAGGGACTCACAGCAACGATGATGTCAACACCTAGCGATGCCCTTAGCCGGTTTGTGACACAGCTTGACCCATCAAGCGAAGTATTTGCTCAAGTAGAGCTCCGTGCCCCTTGGGGTATCAGTGAAACGCATTTGAATTCGGCTTATTTTAGCTATGTGCAAGAAGGAATTTGCATCGTCGAAATAGATGGGCAGCCACCCGTTACCGTGTCATCCGGCCAGGTGGTGATTTTGCCTTACGGTCATGCGCACCAAATCAAAAGTGAACAGAGCGTTCACTGTATGCCTGCCGACCAAATCTTCTCAGGTAAATCCGTTCATGAGATAGAAAGCATGGTGATAGGAGGAGATGGTGAGCAATGCCTCATGCTATGTGGCACGTTTAACTTTGCGCCCATCCAGTATTGGGGGGAAGACTCGTTGATAGGAAGCTTGCCCAGTTTGTTCGTTGTCGATGCTCCAAAAAATAGCCGGCTCGCGCATTTGTTACTTTGGTTGTACCAAGAGAATAATCAGAGAATCGCCGGCCAAACCCTCGCTCTCGATCATTTAATGCACCTTTTATTGTTGGAAATGCTACGTAATTTACAGCAGTTTAACCACAACCCGAGTTGGATGATTGCATTAGGTAATGAACGCTTAGCGCCGGTTATTCTCGCTATTCAAGAGCAATACTCTAAAGATTGGACCGTGGCTGAACTTGCTGATATTGCGGCCATGTCTCGTTCCGTTTTTTCTGAGCGATTTAAAGTGTTAACAGGCACCACGCCCCTATTGTTCTTGCGACAATGGCGATGCTTCATCGCTGCTCAATTCCTCGCAAATGGCAATGCCTCTATAAAGCGCATCGCAGAAAGAGTGGGATTTCAATCTGCAGACGTTTTCATCCGTAATTTCAAACAATTTCATCGCTGTACTCCCAAGCAATACGCTCAGCAATACCGGCTTGAAATCGACGAAAAATCTTGATTTATCGACAGTAAAACCTTTGTTACCCCTGCGCTCTATTCATCATTAAGTACACATATTATGGTCATTCAATCAATGACCATAAGGAACAGACTATGTCTAAACGAGTACTGATTACAGGCGCAACGGGGAACATTGGCACAGCGGTCGTCAATGAATTGATCACTCACCAATATCAAGTTGCAGGGCTGGCGCGCAGTGAAAAAAGTGCAGCGGCCTTGGAAGCTGTTGGAGCCGAGGTCGTCGCGGGAGATATTAACCAGCCTGAATTATGGGTTTCAAAGCTCGATCAGTTTGATGCCATTATTCACCTTGCCTGTGGTTTTGGCGAGGATATGGCCCAGGTTGACCAGCACCTCACTTCCAGCATTGCGCGTTATTCTGAATCCCGATCAAATCCACTTGTTATGATCTATACCTGTGGCTGCTGGGCCTATGGCAATCATTCTCTACCCATTACTGAAAATGACGCTAAACACTCCGTTGCAGATTTTCAATGGATGGTCGATGGTATCGATTTCCTTAATCAGCAGAACAATATCGACTGTAGAGTGATCAGTCCCGCGAATGTCGTAAAACAAGAAGAGCAGTTTATTCCCGATATACTGCGTTGGGAGTTAGAACAAATGGGTTCGGTCACCATTCCAAACTCATTTAATCTTGACTGGTCTTTGATAGAACGAACCGATCTTGCCACCCTGTATCGACTCGTGCTTGAGCAAGGCATAAATGGGCATGAATACATTGGTGCGGGGATCGAATCGGTCAGTGTTGCTTCTTTGGCGAAGAAAATTACCGACAAAAAAGCACAAGTTGTACCTATCCAAGAATGGGTTGAGCGTTACGGTAGTTGGGCCGAAGGCTACGGGTTAACACAAACATTCCGTAATCAAAAAGCCAAAACAGACTTAGGCTGGGAGCCTGTCTTTACGGAGATCGCTGATGAAGTGTAACGAATTGCTGAACTGGCAGTGGCAAGGCTATCATCAATATCATTGTTCGAAGGTTAATCTTGCCATTCACTTGGTCGCTGTACCAATGTTTATCTGCGCGTCTGTATCATTAATCTTCGGTCTGTTTTTGATGAACTTACCTATTTCGCTTGGGGCAATAGGCGCGTTATTACTTTCCATTATCTTACAAGCCATTGGCCATAAAAAAGAACGTTTGCCTCCGGAAAAATTCACAGGCGTAAGCAACTTTGTTCTTCGGTTATGCTTTGAGCAATTCATTACTTTCCCAAAATTCATTTGGGTGAGCAGCCTTAATCACTTAAATAGAAATGTGGATAAAAACAACAGGCTTTAACGCGTTATCATTGATTGTATCATTGCTGCCAGGTTTTGAAGTCCACTTAAAGGAAACCAAAAGCCTAGCAGTCTCTGTACACTGAGCGCTCCGTTACCCTTGTTTGTATTTATGAAGAAGGTTGAGAGGAATATGACAATAATCATTTGGCCGAAGCGTTAGGCGGTCTTGATGCTCCTCATCACTCTTCACGTAGTTCGTCAGTGGCAGCACCTCCACCGCAATTTGCGCACTGTTTACCTGTCCGTTAATGAAGTTTTTTGCGATCTCTAGATGCTCTACATTTGTACTATAGACCCCAGTTCGATACTTCTCGCCAACGTCTTCCCCTTGCTGGTTTACACTAAACGGGTCAATGATTTCAAATAGATAATCCATCAGTTGCTCTACCGATACACGCTTAGGATCAAACTGCGTTTTTACACATTCAGCGTAACCGTCGTAATCTCCTTCGGTCGTATCAGATTTACCGTTGGCTCGGCCCGCCTCCGTCGAGATTACACCGGGCAGATGCCTCAAAAACTCTTGAACGCCCCAAAGGCAACCACCAGCAAACACGATTTCTTCCATATAAAACCTTTCATTAATTTGGATGTGAACAGTATCAACTGAACGAAAAAACTTTCCGATGTACGCCGACATTTTCTGTAACCTATAAACAAAAAGTGATGACACTCTGTCATCACTTTATCCCGTTCTACCGTTGGATTTTAGTCTAAGGCTTGTACCACGCCTCAAGCCCTTGTTGTAAACGGTCAGCGGCATCTTGAGGAGCCATCGCCCCATTTATAACCCCTACACTGGTTTCCCAAATTTCTAACTCTAAACTTGGTTCACCTCGATTCAATATTTGATAGGAATTTCGAATTGTGGAATCACACTCGTCTCGCCAAGCTATCATCGCATTTGCCGTCGGATCAACCACATCGATAAAATGATTTGATAATGAGAAGAATCCAGGTAATGCATTAGTAAAGATACCAGCAAATTCTTCGCTCGCCATCCAATTAATGAATGTCAGTGCTTCTGCTTGATTTTTTCCATTGGCATTAATACCGATTCCTATGTCGGTGTGGTCACTGATAAAACAGTCATCTCCACTATTTGCAACGGGCGGTCTAAATACACCAAGATCAATTTTACTATTAAATGCTGAGATATCCCACGATCCTGCAGGATAGACAGCAGCTTTTCCGCTGCCAAACATCTCAATAGAATCACCATACCCACGCGTTTGATAGCCTTCACCCATATACGCCCCCCAACGGCTTAATTGTTCAAAAACGGCGGTATATTCAGGCGACGACAGTTTCCCTTGACCTGAAATCAGAGAGAAACGTCCGTCCTCACCATTCCAATAATTGGGACCTACATTTTGAAAGCCCATTGTAGCGGCTTCCCATTTATCATTGGTCCCCATTGCTAAGGGCACATACTTGCCACTGCCATTTACCTTTTCTAATGCGGCAAAAAACTCATCTACCGTTTTGGGTTCTGTAATACCAAGTTCTGAAAAAATGGTTTTATTGTAAAAAAAGCCATGTATCACAGACGCTAAAGGCAAGCAAAACGTTACAGCTCCATCATCCGTTTGCCATGCTGATTGTGCAAAAGATGGAAAATTCTCCATTCCATCAACATCCGTTAAGTCGACAAGGTTTCCAGCTTCAAACAATTTTAACGAATCATCGAAGGGACGACATGTGATGATATCCCCTGCATTGCCTGCCGCTAGTCGACTGTTTAACTGGTCATTATAATCTGTCGCGACGGTATGCCGATACTCAACTTTAACCTCAGGGTGCTTAGCATTAAACGCAGGTATGATTTTTTCATTCCAGATGGCGCCGTCTTCTCGCCAGCTTTCTATGACCAACGTTCCACTATGAACGGCTGCAGAAAAGAACATCACTAGGAACAGGCCTATTTTCACAAAATATCTCATAACACTCCCTACCTTTTAATTCTCAACAGCTCTCGTCTAGAGCTTAAATTTATGGACAAGAGTCCGTTGTTGTTGCGCAAGTTGCGCCAATACATCACTGACTGAAGACGCTCCTCTTGCCTCGTTTTCAGTTTCAATCGCCACTTCAGAAATTTCATTAATGGTTCTGGCTATGTCTTTACTTACTGTAATTTGCTCTTCAGAGGCATGAGAAACTTGCATACTCATTTCATTAATGGACTCCATACGTTCAGCCACCGATTTGAGTGTTTCATCCGTCACCCGGCTTTGATTCACACACTCTTTTGTTTTGTCTTGACTGGTATTCATCACTTGAACGACTTGTTCTGAGCTTTCTTGCAATCGTTCTATCATCGTTTGAATTTCCACGGTCGATTTTTGAGTCCGGTTTGCCAATGTTCTTACTTCATCAGCAACGACAGCAAAACCCCGTCCATGCTCACCGGCTCGCGCAGCTTCAATCGCAGCATTTAAGGCTAGTAAATTGGTTTGTTCAGCGATACCTCGAATAACATCTAGGATACTGCCAATATTGTTGCTAAATTCTTCAAGCTTATGGGCGATATCCACTGCGTCATTGATCGAATCAAATAATTCTTCAACTAAGATCAAACTGCTTGCTACTTGATCTCGGCTTCGTTGCGTACTAGTGTTCGCACTTTCAACTTCCACTTGCGACTGCTCGGTTGATCTGAATACTTCAGACACACTCACTTCCATCTGCGAAATAGCCGCTGCAACCAGTTCAATTTGTTGTTTCTGCTTGGAAACCCTCGACATTGTGGTATCGCTGATATTGGAAGCATTTTGTGCTTCCTCAGCCAAACTGTCTGAGCCAGTGTTAATCTGAGAAAGTACGTTTTTCATTTCTGATACAAGTTGGTCGATGGAATTAGAGAGTTCACCAAATTCACAACTTGATTGGTAATTTACATGATGAGTCATGTCCCCTTGTGTCATTTTCCGAAGAACCCTATTTATCAAGCTCAATGGTTTATGAATCGCTTTCGATGTTAGGTAACCAATTGCGGCGGCGACTAAAGCAGAGAGCAACGTCATTAATATGATCATTCTTTCTGCTTCGCGAACAGATTCGGTTGCAACCAAGCTAGAAGAGTCCACTTCTTCAAGCGCCAATGTCGCTAACTGATCAACGGCGGTTTCCATTGAACGAGTATTTTCCTGCGCTTGTTGAATTAAATTTCTAATCTCCGATTGCAGTTGTTGATGTCGAATCATCAATGGCAGCATTCCTTTATCAGAAACACCTGCATCTTCCAATTTCGCCACCGTTTTTTCAAAACGAGCAATAACACCTTGACTGACTTTAATTTTCCCTATCCCTTCTTTAGCGCGACCTACGTTATTGGTAAATGTCTCAACGAGCTTATTCAAGTCCATATCAGGACTGGCAGCGCGTAACGTTCTTAAATCTCTCTGAACTCCACTGGTTAATCGATCAACCTTGTTACTTTGAGATCGACTGTCGCTTACTTTATCAAGTAAAAGTAATGTCACCTTTTGAAAAGCGTCTTCATATTTTACAAATACTGATCTGGCTTCGTTTAGTAGCTGGTTAAGTTCGATCGATTGAACGTGTTGGCTCATAACGCGCTCAGCAACAGAAAAATACGTTTCTGACAAATGAGCAATCTCATTGACTTGACTGTTTTGTTCGGTCGCAGTACGAATGCTTTCAAGTTTCGAAAGGAATTCATCTTTTTGATTGCGGAAAGCTGATTGAATTGGCGGAAGCGCTTCTACGTCTGAATAAGTTATAAACTCTAGGAGACTTCGTTGACTCTTGAGGAGTGTAATTTGAAGCTGGGAAGTTTCAGCAAGCAATGGCGTTGCGCGATCTGTAATTTGCTGAACATGGGAATCCACCAACACGAGTTTTAGGTAACTACTGCCCCCAAGTAATGCAAGCAGTAGAAACATGATTAGGTAGCCACCAATGATTCGCTGGACAATACTGAACTTCATTCCCAATCCCCAATGCATACACTATCAATAAAAGTAGACGAGTATTGAATGTAGGTCACATTTATTTGGCGATTTCTCTTATTTTTATTGAACTGCCGTCATCCATTTCATTTCGCTTATCGGATTTTATATACCACTCGCCCACTTTGTAGCCCATTGAATCCGCAGCAAAGTAGTCCCAAACATAGCCCCCAAAATGCACTACCAATACCAAGCAAATCGATGCCTGATGCCGTGAACAGAAACGTAAACAGTGCGGGCTCTCGGAATTGGCTGTCCGCCATCGACACCGATAGACAATTCAACAGCGTTGGCATCACGGCAAGGCCAGCAACCGTGATCACTATCGCTGATGGCACCGCACTAAATAAAGAGACAAACGACATCCCCATAATTCCTGCTAGTAGATAGAACACTCCCATGGCGACACCTGCCATATAGCGTGTTTTAGGATCTTCATCCGCATTTGGCCCCATGCAAATTGCCCCAGTAATCGCGGCAAGATTGAACGCAAATCCACCAAATGGTGCCAGTAACAGCCCAGTCACCCCTGTTGTGGTAATGATTTTTGAAGAATCCACCTGATAGCCATTTGCTTTCAGCACAGCAAAACCAGGAAGATTCTGCGACGCCATAGTCACAATAAAGAGTGGAATCCCTACGCTGAGCAATGAGAATAGTTCGAAGTCAGGGGCAATAAACACTGGCGTTGTCAGACCGAATACAACGTCACTCACGTTCAGTTTCCCCATGTTTGCACACATCAAAAGAGCAACAATAAAAATGCTCGGAATCAGTAAATTCTTCAGCCAAGTTTTCGCTAAAATAAACATGGCTAGCATCACTAGAACGATTTGCGTTTCCTGCATTAAAGAAGAGAACACGCCTAGCCCAAACTGTAACAAGACGCCCGCTAACATTGCAGAGGCAATCGCGGTCGGAATCTGTTTGAGCAATTTCTCAAATACACCCGCTAAGCCCACCAATGTGATTAGCAAAGAACTGAACAAGAAAACGGCCACAGCCTGATTCATCGATAAACCATCAAGAGAGGTGATCAGCAGGGCGGCGCCCGGGGTTGACCATGCCGTGATGATCGGTTTCTTGTATCGTAATGAGAGCAATATTGTCGTCGCCCCCATACCAATCCCTAACGCCCAAAACCAAGAAGCGACCTGCTCATCTGTTGCTCCGGCACTCATTGCAGCCTGAAATATAATCGCGGCTGCACTCGCATAGCCAATAAAAACAGCAATAAAACCGGTACTAATATGTGAAAGCTTTAGCTTGGTCATGTTCATTTCCTTTAATGTGCGTTATAACGTCCATACAATTAACCTAGCATTTGTGCGCTATAACGCACAAGTTATTTATTGAGAAAAAATGGAAACAGAAATTAGAGTCAGCGATAATTTGAAACGCTTACGCAAAGAGAAGGGTTGGAGTCTCGACAAAGCAGCGAAAGCGACGGGGGTCAGCAAGGCCATGCTCGGTCAAATCGAAAGAGGCGAATCGAGCCCGACTGTGGCAAAGCTTTGGCAAATAGCGTCAGGGTTTGATGTTTCCTTTTCCAACTTTATTTCAGTCAGTACCGACAGTGAGCTAACCAGCCTTTTTAGAGACGCCAACCAGTTAAGGCGAGAAGAGTACAACGTTGGCTTTTTCGTGAGCCTGCTATTTCCGTTCGAGCCAGCATTAGGGTTTGAAATATTTGAACTTACCCTCGCACCGAACTACCAACATGAATCAGAAGCCCATAACCTTGGTGTCACAGAACATATCATGTGTATCTCAGGTGAAATGTCGATTTTATTTGATGAGAAATGGCACGCGTTAAGCGCCGGACAAGCCGTTCGATTTAATGCTAATCAACCTCACGGGTATAAGAATACTGGTCAAGAAAACGCTGTATTCCACAATGTCATACATTATCCAAGCAAGGTTTGATCCCAACTAATACTCAGTGAAGCATCGTGAAGCGGTAATAGGAAACATTGCATACCGCTTTCCTAGCTCTCATCACTTCTCACTGACATCGTTTATCACTCTCTAACCTGCTCTTTTCTCGCACAATTGCCATTTGCCAACTACTATCAATGAAACACTTCTAGGCAGTAGATAGGCGTCATGACACTACAATCCCGAACATTTACTCATTCGATATTTTTCCTTGTTCTTCTTTTAGTTTCCCCTTTTTCTACCGCAAGCGGCACCGCACAACTCGTTGAGATACAAGCCGACATCTGGGCGGATAACTGGTTTGCTCTTTATTATGAAGACACGTTGATTAAGGAAGACTCTGTCTCGATAACAACGGAGCGGTCTTTCAATGCAGAGTCTTTTCAATTTTCCGCAGCATTACCAATGGAACTCAGCTTTATCATCAAAGATTTTAAAGAAAATGACACTGGCCTTGAATATATCGGAAGTCGTAAACAACAGATGGGCGATGGTGGTTTCATTGCTCAGTTTAAACAAGTAACAAACGGGTCGATACTCTTGGTGTCCGACACCAATTGGCGATGTCTTGCTACGCACATTGCTCCACTCAACAAACAATGCGAAAAATCTAGAAGTCCCTCCGAAGAATGCAAAAATGCCATAACCCCTGAGCCTGACGGGTGGAAGAACAATTCGTTCGATTACAGTGATTGGCCTGAAGCACAGCAATTCTCCAAATCGGAAGTGAGACCTAAGGATGGATACGACCGCATAACATGGGACAAGCGTGCGCAATTCATCTGGACTTCTGATATTGAATCGGACAATACGATTCTGTGCAAAGTCACGCTGAGCGCTCAGGAGTGATGACCTTTGGAGACTGCCAGAAATCTTTCGACCGTCATTACCATTTCAACGTTGCTTTCGTTAGCTCTATGCTCTGTAACCGTTAACGCAAAGGAGAATCGAGGGAAAAAACCACCAAATAAAAACGGCAAACCATCTCAGTCAATCAGCTTACCTTCAACGCATATTGAAAGCATTGAATGTACGCGTGTGAAACAGTCTATTATCGACTCTGGTTTCACCCAAGTGTCAGTCGTCTGTGACAACGACTATGCCTACGTTCAATCCGACACCTACCCTAGTCACAATGTCATGAATGGCATTACGGGTACGAATGAACAAATACCCGTGCCAGCACTCAATTACATCGCTCCAATTAAGCTTCACCCACAATTATCCTCTCAAATAACCACCATTGACGCTGCACTTGGTATTGCAGTAAACGGCGTGCCCATCTACGACTATTCGGCGCAAGGGGAGCTTGATGTTGAGCGCTACAACGCAAAAAAAGACACGGTTAAGCTCGGGCAACTCGATGACTGCGGTGGTCATGCTGGGCGAGGAGACGATTATCACTATCACGCTAAACCGACTTGCATGATCAATACCATGAACAACAAGGCTGATGAGCCCATCATCGGTTGGGGCTACGATGGTTACCCTTTATTTGCGGATAACAACCCGAACGGGTCTGATATTCCACAAGGCACTCTTGATGTGTGTAATGGCATTGAAGATCAGCAGTTCGGTTATCGCTACCATACCTCGCCAAACCCACCCTACATTATCCAATGTTTGGTCGGAGAGGTAGATAGCTCTATTTTACCAAGAGTCGCTCCGCTTAAAGGGCCAAAAACACGCTCGGATCTCAAGCCCCCAAGAGAGGGAGTCACTGATTTAATCCACTATGAAGATGAAAATGGCACTCGCACGTTACGCTATCGCTACCAAGGAGCAGAGTACTTCTCTAGTTACACGCCTTCTAAAACCAGAAATCACTGCTTCGATTTTAAGCAGAAAACGATCAGTAATGGTGGGAAGCTGGAAACTGGCACGTTTTGCCGTCAATAAATAGCGTCGATTTTCAGCAAAGAAATTGGACACAGACTAAGGATAATCAACGGATGAAAACACACCGAATAAGGCAGTTAGCGCAATCCATCTCATATTTACACCCAGTAAAGATGCTGAACACTCTATGGCTTCGTCACCTTGTTGTCTTGCACCTTCTCATTATCGGGCTGATTTCTTCAAATCATGTGTTCGCCCACACTCCCAACCAAACCGCCGCGCAAGTCATATTACGCGATGGTCAAATTGAGCTTAGGCTATACGTAAATATGGAAAACTGGCTGGCACGCCTACAAGATCATCAGGCGTGGCTAACGGGAGAACATTCACTCCTATTAACGGAAGAAGATATTCACGACCCAGCTTTAAGTGACAGACTCGCCCAACTATTGGAAAAAGAGAGTCAGATCCAGTTGAATCACACTCGAATTTCCCTCAGTACAACCGCTGTAGACGACAACACAGACCCTGGTCATCGCACAGAATTCCGATTCTCTGGTTCGCACGCTATTGTGACTGTCAGTTCGTTGGAAATATCGTTCCCTCACTCTTTAGGAGAAGTTCACTTGTCTGTCGCCCAGCCAATATACGAGAACGTAGCACAAGGTGAATCTCAAAATATTTCACTCAATGCACGTTAATTGCGTCAGTTCATCTGAAGTGTAAAGGAGTCGTTCGTTGAGTTGTACGTTTTACTGACTGATCAGCACTTACGTATAGGTTGCTTGGTAATAAGACTGCGAAATAAAAAAGACAAGCCAAGGCCTGTCTTTAGTCTGCAGAAAATAGCTTATTGTTCGGCATCAGAGAGCAGTTTAGGGTTAGTCACTAAGTTTCTCACACCATGACCATAATCCTCATTAAAAGCGTTCCCTTCACACCATTGCCCGACAGTCTTAATGTCCACTTTCTTCACCCCAGGGCGCACGCTCCAAGTCACTTGAAAGGGCGACCCCGCCTCATTGTAGCTAGGCCCTGTAGTTGAACCCGCATATTGAATGGGTGAGCCGGTGTCCGTCGGAATATTTATGGCTTGGTGGTATCCATCCACATTTTGGTGCTTCGTCAATGTTGTAAAGTCTGCCCCGCTAGGATCATTGATAAGAACATATACTTGAGTCTCTACGCGCAGTTGTGGATTGCCAATCGCATCGTTTAAACAAGCGCCAAGTGTCGCGCCAGGGTCAACCTGCGCAGTTGAGTATACGTAGTGAACTTCAATCGTATCACCCACGTCGAGCCCGCCATGATTACTTGGGCAAATCTTGCTGTCTATGGGTGTGAGCTCACTTGGGGTTAATTCACCCGAATACTGATACCCACTTTGAAACCCACGCCCATCTCCATTGCCCGCATAAAGCGTAAACTCCCCGCCTTTGTGCTCCGCGTTCTTGTGGAAATGGATATTACACAAATTCATTTGTGTCGAAGTTGGCGCTGCAGAGAAGATCCTAGAGTTTTCTCCGCTGATGTTGTCGATATCTCGCGGTGATTGCGGCCCAAAGCCTTTCCCATCGGTGTTCGTCGCAAGCGCCTTTCTTTGCTCTGCAATAACCTTGTCTGAAACCGGCGCGTGTGTCTGGCTGTCTGACGATTTTGCGTTCACCAGTAGTGATGACAGTGCAACCAAAGTGCACGCAGTGTAAATCCTTTTATTCATTCTTATCCCTATTAATATCTGTGTCTGTTCGATACGTATTCTATTCACTCGCCGCTTCTCGGTGACAGTCGTTCCCTCTAAAACAAGCGTGTAAACAATACCGTTGGCTAAAACATCGTTACCTATATATTCAACCGCTTAAATTCAATCGCATGAATTCAATTACTTAGTCACTTCACGATCGACCAGTCTAGCCTTTTCTAACTT
Organism: Vibrio sp. 10N.261.55.A7; assembly: GCF_002877365.1. Taxonomy (GTDB): domain Bacteria; phylum Pseudomonadota; class Gammaproteobacteria; order Enterobacterales; family Vibrionaceae; genus Vibrio. The sequence goes on along the minus strand of NZ_MCWZ01000294.1, from coordinate 21,100 downwards.
AGTAATGGGCGGTGAGGGAGTCCAACGCAATGGTTTAAATATCCATCTGATTACGAAAGCAGTTGTAACTCCTTGCAAGAGAATATTGTTCTTTGGAATCGAACGCTCATAACCTGATAGTCAACGAAAGCGGTCCAAACAATAAGGACGACCATCTGGCCGTCCGCTCTTTAGTAAAATGTCACTCTTAGTCGAAAATTGAGGTGCCACGGGGGATAGGCTCTTGCTGACCCGAGTTCGGTTTGTCTGCAAATCCACGACAAAATGAGCAATGGATATGGTCATATTTAAGCCCTGCCTCTTGCACGGCTTTCACCGTTTCATAGAAAGTGGGTGCTGTCCCACAAGAGCGATTTCGTATGGTCAATACATCCATTTGCACAGTGCCGTTGTGCTGCATTAAAAAGCTCTGCACAGTATCATCGTCCAGCTTCAATACATCACGATAGTACGCTTCTAAATCATGCATCCCTTTTGCAATATAGGCATAGGTTTCTGACTCCGTGCTGCTTTGATACTTCGAAAGAACATAATCATAGTCCAATGCTGAATTGCTTATCACCTGCCTTGGCTCAACGTAGCCTGACGCTAACTTTCTGATATCCATGGCACCACCTTGAGTAAAGCCATGCTCACAGTAAAAAGAAAAATTCTGGCCGTACTTTAGCTTAATTGGTTTCTTATTCGACGTGCATCCATGGGCGCTAATGATTAGGTGTTTTGACGTCGCCTTTCCTTTTGACTTAGACCACAAGTAGAGATGTCTGCCAATTTCATGTTTTGCAAAAATAGCCCCTTTTGGTACCTTCATCGTCATATGCACTGTCCCTGTTTATCTGCGTTATTGATTGTTCTCAACCTTACCCGTCACGCTACAGCCTAGTGTAAGGTTACTAATTCATTGATTGTTAATTATATGTAACCAGCGGCATCAAACTGGCGAATCATTTCGTTGCATATAAAAGTTGTGATGTGGAATCCAAGAAGAAGGGTGTTCTATAAAGGCAATACCTCCTTATAGCGACCTAGCAACGCAACTAATGATCAGGGTCTCTCGTTTTTTTTGCGAAACTTGTATTGTTCATTCGCCGATTGTTCTCACCTCCCAAAGGCACTATTTAGTATCAATTAGCTACGAAATACTTAATTTTTTGTCGATTAGACATTACATCTTCGAGTTAACTAGCGTATAACGACGCTATGAAAATACCGAAAAGAATACAGCCTTTAGTTGACGATGGTTTAGTCGACGAGGTAACTAGCCAACTCATGAGTGGCAAAGAAGCCGATGTGTACATTGTACGCAGCGGCGAAGAGATCCGCTGTGCCAAAGTGTACAAAGAGGTCACGCAGCGCAGCTTCAAAAAGGCCGTTGCCTACCGAGAAGGACGTAAAGTCAGAAACAGCCGCCGCGCGCGCGCGATGGAAAAAGGCTCTGGCTTTGGCCGAGATCAGCAAGAAAAAGTGTGGCAAAGTGCCGAAGTAGACGCGCTGTATAAACTGGCTGCGGCGGGTGTACGTGTTCCTGAACCTTATGGTTGTTACGATGGCGTGCTTCTCATGGAGCTTGTTACAGATGATGAAGGCTATGTCGCACCTAGGCTCAACGATGTGATGATGTCAGAAGAGCAAGCGCTTGAAGACCATGCGGTCATGATGACGTATGTCGTTAAAATGCTGTGTGTGGGTTTAATTCATGGTGACTTGTCTGAATTTAATGTGTTGGTTGATGAATATGGGCCAGTAATTATTGATTTGCCTCAAGCCGTGGATGCCGCTGCAAACAATAATGCCGAGTGGATGCTCACCCGTGATATCAATAACATAAGAGATTATTACGCGCAGTTTGCTCCAGAGCTAGCGACAACAGAGTATGCCAAAGAGATCTGGGCAATTTTTGAGAAAGGTGATTTGAAACCTGAAACCAAATTGACTGGCCAGTTTGTCGAACAAGACATTGAAGCTGATCTTGCCGCCATCATACAAGAGATCGACGATGCTCGACGCGAAGAACAATTTAGAAGAGAGCGCATTAAAGAAGCAAAAGAGGGTGTCGACGAGAGTAAATTCAATTGGGCTGAAGACTGATTTAGCTTAGTTGAAGCAACACCTATTCAATTCGCGTCACCACTATTGGTTGACGCGTTTAAATCACTTCCTCTGTCAATTCAGCTAAAGTTTATATAACCGAATTTACCTACTCATTACTTGTGTTTTCCTCTTCAATGCTCGTACCTTGTAACTAAGTCCTCAACTGCTAACTTTAAAGCTAACCATCTCTTTATTTATTCAGCATTAACCGAAGGTTAGTTATGAAGCATTTATCGATCAGTACTAAGCTGCTTTGGATTACATCGACGCTATTTTTGTCGATCGTTCTCCTTCTCTCCATCTCCTTGTGGTGGACACTGAATGAGAAAAACGCTCAAATGGCGAGCCAAGTTCAGCAAGGTATTCACTTCGAAATACAAGCCAAGCTCTCGTCAACGGCAGGGTTATACGGTGAAAAAATTGCAGGGTTTATTAATAGCGCTTATCAAATCCCCTATTCTATTGCCGCTTCGATTTCCGAAACGTCCGAGCTCTCTTTCAGCTCAAGAGATGCTGTAGAGGGGAATCTCGGTGCGACATTGAACAATAGCCCTCACCTGTCGGCTATTTACGCTCAATTTGAACCCAATGGATTTGATGGCGATGATGCTAACAACCTCCAAAACACCACGCACAGTGTGCCAGATGTCGGTAGCTTAGAGCTCTATTTTTATCGAGAAAGTGACGGCAGCGTTGTACAAGAACAAGTCGAAGATGCTGGCGAAAAATACGCCAATGAGGTTGACGAGTTTGGTTTACGAGAAGCGGAATGGTACTTATGTTCTAAAGATAACCTTAAGCCCTGTGTAATGGAGCCTTACCTTGAGGAAGTGAATGGTCAGAAAATCATGATGAGTTCGCTTGTCGCTCCCGTCATCAAACAAGGCCGTTTCTCTGGCGTAGTAGGGGTAGATATTCATCTTCCCACTTTCCAACTATTAATCGATGAGTTATCTCAAAGCCTCTATGGGGGCAACGCAAAGGTGACCTTGTTAAGTGAACGAGGACTCATTGTGGCAGCCAGTCACTACGATCAAAGAGGTCGCCCGTTAAGCGAGGCTATTCCAGCTGGATTGGTCCAAGCTTTAAGCTCTCTTCATCAAGGTAAAGGTTATTTTGAAGATGATAGTGAAATTGCCGTTGCGTACAGTATTGATATTCCCTTAGCAAATAGCAGTTGGTCACTGATCATAGAAGTGCCAATTCAAGAAGCCTTTAGCACGGCTAATGTGTTGAGTGCTTCCATGCAAGAAATGGCGAACTCATTGGGAAGGCTGCAGATGATTATAGGATTTGTCGTTTCCGTCATTGCGATCATCAGTATTTCTATTGTCATTAAAGGGATTGTCGCCCCAATCAAAACCATTCAGTCTCGGGTTGAAAACCTAGCCAGTTCAGAAGGTGACCTTACCCAATCAGTGACCATCGAATCCCACGCTGAACTTATCGCACTTAGTCGCGGCTTTAACTTATTTATAGACAAGCTTAAAACCTTGATCATCGAACTGAAAGGGCTAGCGGATCAATCACAGAATGTCAGTGCTTCAACCGCGACCATCGCCCAACAAACTAGAGACAGCCTTAATGATCAGAACCGTGAAATAGAGAATGTTGTCACCGCAATGAATCAAATGAGTGCAACCGCTTCAGAAGTGGCTAACGCATCAGAGCAAACCGCAAGTGAAACCGAAGATATGTCGAAAAACCTCAAGTCTTGCGAAAACAGCTTAGTATTGGCAATGGAACATGTTGACACTATGTCTAAAGAATCGATTGAAGCGAAAGAGGCGGTAAACAAAGTGTCTGATAGCAGCAACAATATAAGCTCGATTGTTGAAGTGATTAGCTCAATAGCCGAGCAAACAAACCTCCTCGCTCTCAATGCCGCCATTGAGGCAGCCCGAGCTGGTGAACAAGGTCGAGGTTTTGCCGTGGTTGCCGATGAAGTTCGATCTCTTGCCTCTAAAACTCAAAGCTCTACCGATGACATTACTAAGCTTATCCACGCACTCCAAGTTGAAGTGAATAGTGCCTCGAAAGTCATTGAGTCAGGCACAGAAAAAGCTGAGCTCGCGGTATCACAAACTAACGAGGCTCTATCTTCTATCAGCGCTATCGTCGGTCAAATTGATACGGTTTCAAGCCAGATCACTCATATCGCAACAGCAGCAGAAGAGCAAAGCGCTGTGACCGAAGAGATAAATCGAAACATCACCGGTATATCAGATTCAACCGCTCAACTCGCACGCTTAGCTGATGAATCATTTGATAGTAGTAATCACCTATCAGAGCTTGTTCGGGCTCAGTATGAACAGCTTGATAGGCTAAAAACTTAATAGTCTCAAACCTAGAAATTAATACAAAGGGAGTCAATGAAATACAAAAGAAGAGGTGAACTAATGAGTTCACCTCTTCTATGTTTACGTCTGGTCATTCGGTTTAAACAAATTAGAAAAAGTCTCGTATTACTTTATCGCGGAAAATTGAAATGCGGCTTACTACGTTCTTTAGATTCTTCTGCTCAAGATAAGTAAGGTCATTAAGCGCCAATACATCATTCACTTTTCGTAGATCGGTATACTCTATAATCTGGTTCATAAAACGCAGGTGCCATATATGATCAAAGATATAGACCATTTCACGAAAGTCTTTCGCATCAATCTCTTCTTCCGCTAATAGCCCTTTTAGCCTCGCCATTGTATTGACTTCTCGAATGTCATTTCTTAGTGCGTAGAGCCTACAGAAAATCTCCATTGGTCTTAAACAATCCTTTAAATTCAACGACTCTCTACCGTCATGCTTTTCCGTTTTTATCTCATCATCGGTATTAAGCGGTACTTCATAAGACAAACAGTTTTGCGCGTAAATAGGTAAAAACTCTGGGTGCTGACGAAGTAAAAGTTGAATGTGTGATTGAATCGCATCAACCAAACGCGTTTCACCATAAGTCGCTCTAATATCAAAAAACACATTGAGTTCAAGAATGGAATCCGGCGAAGCTTGAGCAATCCAGTTACCAAAATTGGCCTGCCACTCTTTTTGGCTTAAACACCACTGGTGGTTAGATGCCATGATCAAACCATCACAATAGCTGTACCCCGCTTGATTAAGCATACCGCAGACTTTTTCTGCCAAATGTAGGAAGTAGCGTCGAATAGACTTCAGGTCAGTGTCGTCAGGCGTTTCAAAGACAATCGCATTATCTTGATCGGAGAACAGGGTCATATCATGGCGAGCATTACTGCCAAAAGAGATAAAAGAGAATGGTACCGGCGGCTGCCCAATATCTTCAATGGTCAGATCGATAAATCGGCAAATGGCCGCATCATAAGTGCTACCAATAAGACGACGAAGGTAGTCAGGGCGTGAGCCTACCTCTATCATTTCTCGGATCAGATCTGGCAGTTGATTAAGCGACTCCACCACTTGCCCATGACTCTGGCCGTTTTCAATTTCGGTCACAATGACACTACTGAGTTTTTGGTAATTACTCACCTGATTCACCGAACCAAAGCGACCACCGTAAATCTTACGTACGATCGGACGAAATGAGATCACATGACCTAACTTTTCAGATAAAAAGATCTTAGAGGTACTTAGAATGATATCGATCTGTTTCCCACTTTTGGTTTTTAGTTGCGCTTCAAACTCTCCGGGGTCGCTTTCATTATTAAACAGTTGCAATAGGTGTTGAATCACTTCTCTGTTTTGCGGGCTTTCGGCAAACAGCGCTTTCCAAATAGAATGGTCTTTTAACTCACTATCAGTATATCCAAGTAGCTGATGTAAACGGCTATTAGAAAAAATAATCTTGCCATCAGCTTCTAAAATGTAACCTTCATTGGAAGACTCTACTAGAGCGCGATAGCGATCTTTTGCTTCATGTAGCGCCATTTCAGCACGTTTTTTACGAATTTCAGTCGCTTTTGATTGTGAAAGTACATAACCCATCACACCAATCAAGCCTAAGGTAATAATAAAAAACACTCGATATAACGTCGCTTCTAGACGATCAATACCTTGCTGTACATCTTGAAAATAGACCCCTGTGCCAATGATCCATTGCCACTCTTCAATACCCTGAACATAAGTCATTTTTGGTGCCGTAATGTTTGGATCGTCTTTCCACTGCCACTGATACTCTAAAAATCCATGCTGCTTGGCTTTGACTAGCTTAGTGATCTCAACAAACACCGGAAAACCTGTAGTATTCTCGCTGTCTCTATAGTTGGTAAGGTCTTGCCCTGTTAAGTCATGTCGATATGGATGCATGATCATTTTGGGGTGCATATCAGTTATAAAGAAATAGTCTTTATTTTCAGTGCCGTAACGCATGGCTTTAATTTCCAAGGCTGCTTTTTTTTGCGCTTCCTCAGTTGACATCAAGCCATTCAACTCCTGAGTTACGTAACTATCTACAATACTCACCGCTGTGGATGTTAGCTCTTTAAGCATCTGCCTCTTTTGGCCACGCATTGAATCTTCAACCAACGGAACAATGACGTAGATAATTGAGGTTATGAACATCACAATTGCAATAATTGTCGGTAGGACAATACGAAAACTGAACGTATTCAAAGAGGAGTGATTCTCTTGGTGAGAGTGATGAAAACCACTAAAATAATCTTCAAGCTCACCCGCATCAAGAACTTCACGAATCTCTTCTGCATGCGCCGCGTCGTGGTATTTTGCTGTAAACGTACCGTTTTCAAAATCGGCCCTTAATGGCAAATAACCCGCATAGTCATCGCGAACATGGGTTTCAAAAACATCTTTGATTTGCTGATTGGTATATTTGTCGCCAAACTCTTTTACCGCTTCAGCAAGTGCCTCTTTACAGTGGCGAAAACGACGATGATCGTAAGGATCATAGTCCATATTACTGGACATTCTTAACGAGTGATCACCGCCATTATGATCAAAGAAACCATCAATCCATTTATGGATTTCTTCGGCTCGAATACCAAAAAGTTGCTCGGTGCGGTTAGCATGTTCGGAGATTTTCATTCTGTTTTTACCGGCCCACAGGATAATTGATAATTCACTCAAAAGTGTGCAGTGTGCTGCAATCTTATAAAAATTAGCGGCACTCTTCACCTGCTCCCTGACTATTGATTAATCTAAATCAATAAGTTCTGTAAATGCATTTTCTAGACTCATGATGAAGTCGTCGTTCGTATTTCATACGGGAACAAGAGGTTCCCGTTTATTTATTATCGAGCAACAGTTCATCCTATCTCCTCTTTATTACAACGATAAAGGTGCATGGTAGCGTCTGGGATGTCGCCCCGTATTGATCGAAGGTCAGTATGCCACGCGTAAGTGAGATAGAACGAAATGGGTTGGCTCGAAATCCTATAAGGAAAAAGTAGATGTCTAATAAAAGCAAGACTTTTTATAGAGATATGCGTCGTAAGGCGCAAGAGTTTGATAGCCGTGAAGAGTTTCTAAATCACGATCTAAAAATCATGAGTTTTAGTCGTTGGGGGATTCACTTACCTTCACGTGACTACAGTGTCGAGCTGGAAGACCTGGTACCAGCACTTGCCGCTACCATCGGTAAAGTTGTGATGGTCACCGCTATGGTTGCCGTATTTGCTGCGCAGTTTGGATTGTCTCCTGAGTTTGTCGCAGAGAACGTTCGCTACGAGTTGCTCATTGCAGGTGGTCTTTTTGTTATTTTATTCTCGGCAATTTTAAACCCTAACGCAAACCTGGCCGGTACCCATGGTCCGATGATTCCGTTAATACCCTTGATTGCCGCCGCTGGAGGACATCCACTGGCACTCGGTATTATGGTGTGTGTATTTGGTCTTGTACTCGCTTATACCAAAGGTGGCTCAAAATTAATGACCCTCACGGGGGTCGGTGTACGGGGCGGTTTACTTATCTACCTTGGTGCAGTGGGTTTGATCGGTCAAATCAACAAAACCGAAGCGTGGGCAGCGAGCTCAGACCAAGGGTACATTTCATTTGCTGTAATAGGCGTAACTTTGGCGGTTTACGCTTATCTGGCAAAAATCAATAAACGCTGGCTGGCGATCCCGCTATGTTCTTTGATTGCCGGTATTGTCGCTTATGCAATGGGGGCAGAATTTGCCTTCTCGACCGAGCCTGGCCTACCACATTTCAGCCCTTTCTACTGGTGGGGTGAAGACACAGGTTGGCAACTGGGCTGGCCGAACTTCGCTCACTTTGTTGCGGTAACGCCATTTGCACTTCTGGCCGTCGCGATGTGGTCTCCAGACTACCTTGGACATCGTGTATTCCAGGAACTTAACTACCCTAAAGATGCAAAAGGCGTTCTGATGGACGTTGATGACACCATGATGGTTGCTTCGATACGACAGGGGATTGGGTCTTTCCTAGGCGGTGGTAACCTAGCTTCATCGTGGGGGACCTATATGATCCCTGCCGCCATCGCTAAGCGCCCTATTCCAGGTGGTGCTCTACTCACTGGTGTGATGTGTATCGCTGCTGCGGTTATCGGCTACCCGATGGATCTCGCCATGTGGGAGCCTGTTCTGCGCGTTGCCTTGATCGTAGGTGTTTTCTTACCGCTACTTGAAGCCGGTATGCAAATGATCCACAAGCATAAGGACTCACTAAGTGCCGGTATCTGTATTTTTGCTTGTGCATTTGTAAACCCTGTTTTTGGTTGGGCAACAACAATGCTGCTCGATAACATGGGTCTTATCGGTGATCACGAGCGAGCTAAAGAACTTTCAAACAAAGACAAGTACCTTATCCCAGGTGCAGCGTTTGTCATCTGTGTTGGTTCATTAGCAGCCGTTGGTCAGCTTCCAGGAATACCGGCTCTTATTGGTAATTAATTTTTCACCATGCTTGGGCGCAGACACACTCTGCGCCTTTTGTTTTGCTTTCAAATGACTCAACCTAACATTATGCGTCTCTCACGTTTTTACTGTTGTATCAGCAACAGAGCCTTAATCCGTTTCATGTAGTTCCGACATCGATTTGACTGAATACTTAAATAGCGACTGTTAAGCCATCGCTCAAAAGCAGAAGGTGGCCGGAGTTATCTCTTTATACTTGTGGAGAGTATATGACGTAATCACATCCATCCGTTTTCTTTGCTTGAAACATCGCGACATCAGCGTAGTGAATAAGGCTATTACCATCATGACTATAGTCAGGGGATATAGAAACGCCAATACTGAGGGTAATATCAAGTAGCAAATCTTTCGCAGCAAACTTAGGTACAAAACCTAATACGATTTTTTGAACGACCAACTCAATTTCCGATTCCATATGAATCTGTTTAACAAGAATTACAAACTCATCTCCACCCACTCGAAATACCGATTCATTCGACCGAACCGCAGACGTTAAGCGCTTTCCAACTTCTATAAGAACCATATCTCCTACTTCGTGGCCATATTTATCATTTATAGGCTTAAACTTATTTAAATCAATATAGAATAGAGCCTATTTTGATTCAGTGACTCTAGAATGTGCCACTTCTTTAAGGATTTCGTTATCAAGCGTTTTTCTGTCTTTTAAGCCCGTTAATCCATCGTGAATCGACTCATAATGTAATCGCTCCGTCCGCTCATGGACTTGCGAGCTAATGGAATAGAAACTAGATAGTAATACGCCCATTTCATCTTTTGGAACACGATCTGAAATGCTTAATGCCTCTCCTTTTTTCATTCTCTCAGTATTAGTAAGGAGCACTTTCAATGGCGCAAATAAACGGTCGTGGACAAAAACATAGTTGATAATCGAAAATAAGGTAAAGAATACAATCTCAATAATCTGAATGAGTTGTATATACCCATCTAATGCATCTAGTCGCTTTGTTACTTTATCGATTCTCTCTTTCTGCTCAGAATTATTAGACGTCAATTTTTTTAGCCTATGTATCTCGCCCAAGGCTTCTAATCGACCAAGATGATAAGGCTCTAAATACTCTGGAGTGATCGTTAATAGGAATCCGCGCTGACCAATCTCCGCATCTTTCATGCACTAAGAAGCAACTGAAAATGGTAAATAGCACTATTGTTATGATTTACCCAACGAACTCTATCGTCACTGTGGGATTCAAGAAAATAAAACAGTATGGAATTGCCAATTGATGCAGCAAATAAAATAATAGTATGACTGCTAGCTTTAACCGTACACTCGTGGGTAATTTTAGTTCAAGCGTTTGACGATAAACTCGAAACAGGCGATGCAATCTACCATGTTCCCTAATAAACCTTTCGCTTAGTAGAGTCACTTGAGAAGTGCATAGTAGATTGAATGGATTATTTATCCGAACTGATTGAAATGACGAAAAATAGTATGAGTTCCTTAAGCTTCAGCTAACGTTCATCTTTCGGAGACCCCATGACCACCATGGTTGTTATCGATTTAACATGCTCACATTCCCCCAAAACATCAGCGTGAATGCGCTTGTAGCTCTGTAATGTACTGGTCTCGACACGCAAGAGGTATTCATTTGCGCCAGTAATGTTATGGCACTCCACCACTTCATCAACAAAACGTACATGCTCTTCAAATTCAAGCTGCGCCTTTTTGCTGTGACTCGCCAGTCCAATCGATACGTACGCGATAAAGCCGATACCCAATGGTTCACCATTAAGAATCGCCCGATAGCCTTTGATCACTTCTGTGCGCTCTAGTTCTTGTACACGTCGCAAGGTTGCCGACGGAGACAAGCCTACCCGCTCTGACAGCACAACATTCGAGATTCTGCCGTCTGCTTTTAGCTCTTGCAATATTCTTTCGTCAAATCGATCCATACCGTATTTCATTGCTCAGTTTCTTCCATATCACTCAATAAAAGCACAAAATTGCGTCAAATACTACTTAACATTGTGGGTATTGAGTCATCGAAAACAGACAGGAAATTTCAATGGAATTAGAACAATTAGGCGCATTATTGCTATTCGCGTTTGTCTCCACCTTCACCCCAGGACCCAATAACATCATGCTGATGACCTCTGGAGCAAACGTTGGTTTCGCACGCACCATTCCACATATGCTTGGTGTCTCTCTAGGTTTTGCTTTTATGGTGATACTGGTGGGAGTTGGATTAATGGGTATTTTTAACGCTTATCCCATCAGTCATCAAATCTTGAAGTACGTCAGTTTGGCGTATCTGATTTACTTGGCGGCAAAAATAGCGATGAGTGGAAAAGCAAAAGAAGTCGATGATTTTAAGCCGCTTAGCTTTATTGGCGCCGCAAGTTTTCAATGGGTTAACCCAAAGGGGTGGTCAATGGCGTTAAGTGCAGTGACCCTATTCAGCAGCGGCGGTGCATGGATTGAGCTTTGCATTATCGCCCTAGCATTTACCCTTGCCAACATTCCGTCTGTCAGCTTTTGGACTTACGCTGGGCAGAAGCTGCAGCACTGGCTGACCACGCCTTTTCGTATTCGCGGGTTCAACGTTTCAATGGCAGTGCTGCTCATCGCGTCAACCGTGCCAATGATCTAGTGAGTGAGCTTATCACTTAGAAAATCAATCAATAAGCGAACCTTGGGCGATAAGTTCCTATTCTGGGGATAGACCGCCCAAATGCCCTCTTTCTCATCTCTAAAATCACTCAACACTTCCACTAACTCGCCACTTTCTAAGGCATCGTTGACATAGTAATCCGGCAATTGAACTAACCCTAGATGTCGCTTTGCTGCATCAAGCAGCGAAAGACCGCTGTTGCATTTAATACGCCCTGAAACTCGAATGGGCGTTTCTCTACCCTGAACTCGAAAGCGCCAATGCTCAAAGGATCCCACCAGGCAACTGTGACGGTTGAGTTCGGATAGCGTATGCGGCTCACCGTTTCTCTCCAGATAATCGGGGCTTGCGCACACATACAGCTGGCGTTCTGACAGCCTTTTTGCAATCAGTGTGGAGTCTTCTAGGCGGCCTAAACGTATGGCCACATCAACACCTTGTTCGATTAAATCCAACTTCTGATTGCTTAGCGTGAGTTCGAGGTCGATCTGCGGGTACAAAGACAAAAACTGGTGGATAAACGGCGCCAGGTGGGTTTCTCCATAAGTCACCGGAGCCGTGACTTTTAACAAGCCTTTTGGTGATGTCTGCATTTGTGTCACAGCGAGTTCGGCTATCTCAAGACCTTCCACCAAATGCTTACATTGTTGGAAGTAGAGCTGCCCCGCCTCTGAAAGCGTGACTTTTCGTGTTGTGCGGTGTAACAACTTAACGGCCAACCGATCTTCCAGCGCAGAAACTCTTCGACTGACTTGTGCAACCGAAGTTTTGAGCTTTTTCGCCGCGGTTGTAAAGCTGCTTGTTTCCGCTACCGCCACAAACTCTGTGACCCCTTCCCAGTTCGCCATATGACACTGCCTAATTTCGTTTCACCAACACACTTTGATTATTGCATAATTTGATTGAATAGGTCACTTTCACAACCCATTTGAAGACAAAGTGTATTAATGAAGGAATACCCTGCTCCTTAGACGGTTCTATTTGGATGACGAAGTACGCGCTGATTTTGGTGTCATCCCAAAACGTTTTTTGAAGATCTTACATAGATAGCTCACATCCTGAACGCCGATTTCATCCGCTAAGTGTTGAAGGTTATGATCCGAATTCACCACTCGCCAATAGACATGCTGAAGTCGCATTTCTGCCCAATATTCACGGGCACTTTGATTAAGGTGTAAATGAAATAGACGGTCGAGCTGTCGACGACTTATCGCCAGTTTCGTTGCAACGTGATCAATGGTTTTAGACTCCGAAAGCCAATGACGCATAAGGCCAATGGCTCGGCTAACAGGGCGACTTGAGATAACTGGTACATCATTAAGTAACGATTTCAGCGCATGATTTGAGCTTCGAGCATCGTCCACCAACATATCCGCCAATCCCTTAAGCGCTTTAGCTCGCCCACAATGACGAGACAGTAACTCAACGGCGAGATCGATAGTAGCGCTGCCACCTGCGCAGCTAATTCTCGTGCTATCAACACTAAACAGTTTGTCAGTAGACACGTCAATGTTCGGGAACGCGGTTTGAAACTCTTGCCTATGCCGCCAGTGAACAGCGACTGTATGGCGGTCAAGCAGCCCTGCCTCGGCAAATAAAAAACACGCGTTATCAATGCTCACGAGCGTGACTCCCTTTTTCGAAGCCTGTGCAAGTACCCTTTGATATTGGTTCGCAAGCCGCTGGGACTGCCTTGCGCTTCTTCCACCAAACACCACTAGATAGTCATAATCGGCAAGATCGACCTCGTCAAACGTGGTTTCTATGGCAAGAGGAATACCGCTACTGGATAGAACGTGCTTTTTCTCCAATCCTATCGTGGACCAAGCGCAGTAATGCTGATTACTGTAGTCTTCTTCATCGGCTGAAAAGCGCAGCTTGTCGAGAAACCCACCAAACGGCAACATGCTAAAGTGATCCAGTGGCAGCAGCAGAAAGCGAACATCAGGATCACGAATGGCTGTGGCATCAATAGCACCCGTCGCGTCTCTTTCTTGATTGAAATGGTCTTGATCAATCAAGCTTTTCTTCTCGCTTAATCTATCCGGTTGACTCATGCGCACCTCCCTACTTTGGTCATTCTTATGTCTGACGTTTTTCTATGTCTTTCTCTTTCCATAGAACCGTAGCGCACGGGATTTTCGGCATCCATTGGTTGTGACCGTTACGTTTATGGGTATTGGTCCATAGCATCTAAGGTCCAAATATTACCGTAAGTGGTCTATTTTGTATCTTAAATATGTTCCATATTTGCCCTATCCTTTTGCTACTGAAGAGACTTTATACAAAAGTGAGAAACACGATGACACTCGACACCTGGCTGGTTTACTTGTTTGCAATCATTGGGCTTTCTATTGCGCCAGGGCCCAACGGGCTTCTAGCTTTAACCCATGGTGCGATGTATGGCCATAGGAAAACGTTGTTTACGATCACGGGGGGCGTATTAGGATTTGTCGTGTTACTCGGCCTTGCCATGTTTGGTGTTAGCGCATTAATTCTGGCTTCTGCTCACGCGTTACCTGTACTAAAATGGATTGGAGGCTGCTATTTGATCGTCTTGGGTATTCGGATTTGGCGCTCTCCTGCTCTTGAACTCAAGGCAACGCCAACGGGTAAACATGTGAGCCAGTTTGCTCTCTTTCGCCAAGGTGGATTGGCGGCCATCACGAACCCAAAAGTGCTGCTCTTTTTCGGCGCCTTTTTACCGCAATTCATCGATCCTAGCCGTTCGCTTGTGATTCAGTTCCTGATCATGGCGTCAACTCTCGCGGCCGTAGAGTTTATTGCTGAATATACAATTTCAAGAGTGGCGAGCAGAATTCGCCCTTGGCTAGAGCAGAAAGGTAAGACGTTTAATCGCATTTCTGGAGGCCTGTTTGTTTTCGTTGGTGCCAGTTTGCCGTTCTACAAATAAGCTTTCTTCTTTCCAAGTTTCAAGTGCCAAGCGTCAAGTTTCAAGTGAGAAGCATTGACGTACAGAGATCTGGTTAAACGAGTACCAAATACGCTGCTTCAAAGCAAACCACACTCAGTAGATCGCCTAACTATTACAAATACGTAAAAATCTTTTCCATTATCACTGGATTATAATCTCTCAAGAAAAACTTATACTAAGCCACATCATAAAGAACTGGCGTAGGGTACGAGACACCACTTAGGCGAATCCCGATATGTGGGTTTAGCGCTTTATATCGGTTTAGCACTAGAGATTAGCTCAACACCTTACATTGGTTAAAACAGTCAGCGAAGTGCAGCGCTCTCTTCTAATCTTAATCAGATAACTGAACTTAAGGTTGAAAGAGTTTAAGCAATACGCTGCTCGTTCAACGAACTAGATAGGACAACAAAATGGCGATTGAAATCAAACCTGGTCAAACTCATATCAAATCAAAAGCAATGGTTGCTTGGGCAGCTGGAGAGCCACTTAAACGTGAAGAAGTGGATGTTCAACTTCCTAAAGCAGGCGAAGTTCTTGTTCGCATCGTCGCAACTGGCGTTTGCCACACTGATGCATTCACACTATCAGGTGACGATCCAGAAGGTATCTTCCCATCTATCCTTGGTCACGAAGGTGGCGGTATCGTTGAGATGATCGGTGAAGGCGTAACAAGTGTTGAAGTTGGCGACCACGTTATCCCACTTTACACAGCAGAATGTGGCGAATGTAAGTTCTGTAAATCGGGTAAAACTAACCTATGCCAAGCGGTTCGTGAAACCCAAGGTAAAGGCCTAATGCCAGACGGGACAAGCCGCTTCTCTATCAATGGTGAAACGATTTTCCATTACATGGGTTGCTCAACTTTCTCTGAGTACACGGTTCTACCAGAAATCTCCCTCGCCAAGGTAAGCAAAGACGCACCGCTTGAAGAAGTTTGTCTGCTAGGTTGTGGTGTAACAACCGGTATGGGCGCTGTATTAAACACAGCGAAAGTTGAAAAAGGCGACAACGTTGCTGTATTCGGCCTAGGCGGTATTGGGCTTTCAGCCATCATCGGTGCTCGCATGGCTGGTGCTGACCGCATCATCGGCGTTGATATCAACGAGAGTAAATTCGAGCTAGCGAAACAGCTTGGCGCGACAGACTGCATCAACCCAACGAAATTCGACAAGCCAATCCAAGATGTTATCGTTGAGATGACAGACGGCGGCGTTGAGTACTCCTTCGAGTGTATTGGTAATGTAAACGTGATGCGTCAAGCGCTTGAGTGCTGCCACAAAGGTTGGGGCGAATCGGTAATTATTGGTGTTGCCGGTGCAGGTCAAGAGATCGCCACTCGCCCATTCCAACTCGTGACCGGTCGTGTATGGCGTGGTTCTGCTTTCGGTGGTGTTAAAGGCCGCTCTGAACTTCCAGAAATCGTAAACCGTTACATGGCAGGTGAATTTGGATTGCAAGAGTTCATCACTCACACAATGAGCCTAGACGAAGTTAACGACGCGTTCGATCTAATGCACAAGGGTGAGTCAATCCGTACTGTTCTGCATATGGACAGATAGGGCTAAGATTAGAGGGTCTAAACTCATAGGCCCTTAAATTGGTAAACCTAACAACCTTTCAACACTGAATAACGCCTTTGAGACTGAAATTTTGAGTATCTTAGGCGTTTGATCGTTTGATTACTTTCGTTCTCTACCTTTTGGAATCGTTATGACTATTGAAAACATTAGCCAGGCAAAAGTTGCTGGAGGATGGCATAAGCAGTTCTCTCATCAATCCAACACTCTTAGCTGTTCAATGCGTTTTGCCATTTTCTTACCACCTAATGCGACGAAAGCAAGTCCAGTTCCTGTGCTCTATTGGCTATCAGGTTTAACCTGTACGGATGAAAACTTCATGCAAAAAGCGGGCGCCTTTAAAAAAGCCGCTGAACTTGGTGTGGCGATTGTGGCCCCCGATACGAGCCCAAGAGGCGACGATGTTGCTGATGACGATGGTTACGACTTGGGTCAAGGTGCAGGGTTCTATTTAAACGCGACACAAGAACCGTGGTCACGTCATTACCATATGTACGACTATGTCACTCAAGAATTGCCAAGCATTATTGAAGAATACTTTCCGGTGACTTCTGTTAAGTCATTGTCTGGACACAGCATGGGAGGACACGGCGCATTAACTATCGGCCTCAAGAACGCGAATCAATACCGCTCACTTTCTGCGTTCAGCCCAATTTCGAACCCTATCGCTTGTCCGTGGGGCCAAAAAGCGTTCAACGCCTATCTCGGTTCAAACAAAGACGATTGGGAACAGTATGACGCTAGTGAACTGCTCCGTCGCGAGCAATCTTCGTTACCGATACTTGTTGACCAAGGGGACGCAGACAATTTCTTAGAAGAGCAGCTAAAACCACAAGTGCTCGTTGAGGCGGCGAATCAAAAAAATTCAAGTTTGGAATTACGCATGCAACCAGGCTACGACCACAGCTACTATTTCATCTCTAGCTTTATCGATGATCATTTAGAATTTCATGCGAAACACTTGTTGGCGTAAGACCGTTTCTGAGTATTGATCTTGCTGACTCATCGTTTGATCAAGACAACGTTCACTTAAACAAAAAGGCTTTACTCTTTCTTGCCCACCTATATTTGGTGAAGAAGATGAGTAAAGCCTTTGTCATTCAATGACGTTCTTCGTCACGCCTCACGTTAATGCAGACGGCTGTATCTATCCGATTATTTCCCAGCTGTGGGTCATTTCCATGCCTTCGCCTAACATCAAACAAACCGAACAATATTTCTCTAGTGAGTTTTTTGCGACCTTAGCAACGATATCAGCATCAAGACTCTCACCAGAGACTTCAAAGTGGATGTTTATTTTAGTGAAGATACGTGGTGCAGTTTCACGGCGCTCGGTCGTCAGTTTGGCCACACATTCTGACACCTTTTGCCCTTCTTCTTTCAAGCCATCAACCACATCGACTGAGCTGCATCCACCCGCGGCCATTAGCACCATTTCCATTGGACTTGGAGCCGTTGCACCGCCATTGCCATCCATCACAATGGAGTGACCTGATTGTGATTGCCCTAGGAATTTAAAATCTTCAATCCACTTTACTTCAGCTTGCATGTTTTTCTTCTCATTACTGGATAAATCTTACTGCGAAAGATAGCAGCTAATGCGGCATCTCAACAAGCATTAGCCCGCTTCTACCTCTCGACTCTTGTCTTTTATCTCTAGTCTCCTTGAAAGGAGTGAACTTAGCTGTCGGCAGGAAACACAACACCCGTCTGGCGACGAATCTCGGTTAACACCTTTGAAACAGTAAGGGAGCGTGATATTTCGTCTTCATTCATGGACTTGCTTTCGTACTGTTTCGCGAACGCTTCTGCTTCATAAAACATTCGATTTGCAACTTGCTCTACGCTGAGATCTTGTGTTTCTCCACCTCGGTTGATCTTGGAAATACGGTTACAAATTGAGATCATTTCAACCTGCAGAGCGGCCTCTTCTCCTTGAAACTCACTTGGCAGGTAAGAATCACTCGTTTTGGAATGGCAAATAGTGACGTCGAATTCTGGGTATTGGAAAATCACACTTCCATTTGCATCGACACCGGTATCAAGTAAGTACGCCTGAGCCTTAATCGACGTTGGTTCACCAAACAAAGCAATCGCTGCACCAACACAGTAATACCCAATGTCCATCACCGAGCCATTAGAAAACTTTGGATTGAATGTGTTTGGGTTTTCACCGTTTAAATACTTTGGATAGCGCGATGAATACTGGCAGTAACTGATCATCGCTTTTCGCAATCGGCCAATGTTCTTCAACTCTTGTTCTAGCACTTTAAAATTCGGAATATGCGGCGTCATGAAAGCTTCGAACAACATGACATTGTTTGCCTTTGCCGTTTGATAAAGCTGCTTTGCTAGTGTGTAATTTGACGCGAGCGGTTTTTCACAAATAACGTGCTTCCCTGCTTTTAACAGTTGTTCAGCCTGCGGAGCATGAAATGAATTGGGACTTGCAATATAAACCACATCAACAAGGTTCGACTTCGCTAACTCTTCGAAATCGGTAAACAGCGTTGGCGATGCGTATTTTTCAGAAAATTTCTGCGCGCTGTCCAAGCTACGTGAATAAACACCTGTAAGCTTGTACGAGCCTGTCAGTAAAGCGGCTTCAATAAATTGATCGGTTATCCAGTTGGTACCTATGATTGCAAGACGGATCATTTGGCTTCTCTATCTATAGAATGATAAAGAAGAATACGGTGTAAGCTTCGCTGAGTTCAAGCATTTCAGTCTTGTTTATGGGGATTGGACAAAAATCTGAGATAACGGGCTTCTTACCCCACTTGCGCCTCTATCGATGACGTGGGTATAGATTTGCGTTGTTTTTACGTCGGTGTGCCCAAGTTGCTCTTGAACTGTTCTAATATCTGAACCACTTTCGAGCAGATGCGTCGCAAAGGAATGCCTTAAGGTGTGGCAAGACACATTCTTACTGATCCCCGCCGACTTCGCGGCTTGCTTCACTGCTTTTTGAACACTTGACTCATTAATGTGATGTCGACGAGTCAGGTGGGTAACCGGATCAACAGCGCGCCTAATTGATGGAAATAAATACTGCCAATCGAGTTCCTTACTGGCATTTGGGTACTTTTTTGACAAAGCATCAGGTAACCAAACACCTGAATAATCATGCTGCAATTTGTCTTGCTGCCAAATCAATCTAACTTGCTCTTGTTGGTGCTCCAAGAGAGGAATTAACTCTTTCGCTAATGTGACCACACGGTTCTTATTCCCTTTTGCTCGCCAAACCCGAATGGCTGAATAATGAAAATCGATATCGTGAAATCGTAATCTCAAACATTCCATTAACCTCAGCCCAGATCCATACATGAGCTGGGCAGGCAAAAGGTGGCTTGAGCTAAAGTGAGCTAAAAGCCCCCCAACCTCTTTTTGTGTAAGAACCGTTGGAAGCTTTTTACTTTTGACCGATTTCCTAAATCTTAAATCAACGTCAATCGGCTTTAAAATGATCTGTTTGTATAGAAAAACGAGTGCATTTAAGGCCTGACTTTGAGAGCGCGCAGCTAGGTTTCGAGATGTGACAAGAGCAGATAGAAATTGTTCAACCTCGTATACGCCTAACTCTTTCGGGTGTCGTTTATCGTTAAATAGAATGAATTGATAAATCCACGATAAGTATGCGTCGATCGTCCTTATTGAATAGTGACGAGACACCATATATTCACGTATGTAGCTTAGAAACGGAGATTTCATTTATCGCCCAAAACACTGATTATAAACACAGTGTTAGACTCTAGTTTCAAAAAATGATGTTATACGGAATTATTCCGTAATCTGTGATGAGCGATAGGTTTAATCACACCTAATGCACTGATTTACATGACCATATGTTCTAGTATGAACTGTTCTTAGATAATTAGGTGGAATGACCTAGGATTCTTTAGCAGAATTTTTCCGTCTAATAAGCGTTATATTAATTGGGAGATAATAGTGACTTTTAGCTCGTTTCAATATGGCAAGTTTTGCTCAGATTTAGACTCATATCGCTTACATGCGCTTCTAGTCGAAGACTTTCTAGCGACACAAGTTACCGAGTTAAAAATCAAAATGCGGGATACAGGCTCTTTGCCAAGTGAAGTTACTCTTGAATCTCATGATGTTGACTTAGATGAAATCGAAAATATTTTTCCTTCAATTCAGCGTCGAGCAGAAGTAATAGTCTCTTATTCTGTTCTAGAGCATCAAATGCAGCAGTTATGTGAGACTTATGAAAACGCTATCGCTAGTCCAGTCAAACTAAAAGATCTCGCCTCTAATGGGATCATAGACCAATGTCAAAAGTATCTAGAAAAAGTAGCGCTCGTAAATTTCCCGAAAAATAATGAAGCGTGGAAAGAAGTACTATTTATACAGCAAATTCGTAACAGCCTAGTTCATGCTGATGGAACAATAAAAACAGGCAATAAAGTTCTTCGAGGTTACATAAAGCAAAGTGAACATTTAGATATTACAGATGATAACAAAGTTATTTTACAGTCTGGGTTTACAGTGCATTGTGTCGATACATACTGCCATTTTTTGACAGATCTTTATGTCAGCGTGAGCGGTGAAAATTAATATAACAAGGCGTTCAAGAGGGATTCTCAACGCTTGGCATTTTCAGTTTGATTTAGCTTTAGTGTTTACGGCACTATGGTTTAGGTTCGGTGGTGGCGTTGTTCACCCCTTAACGCGGCGTTAGTGGTCTAAGGCTTTGAAAAGTTTTGAGGTTAAAGCTTATTCGGTATTTGTCGCAATATTGTGTTACTGGCAAAGATCTTTATCGTTCAGGATCGCATGATGTTAATGTTCGATTTAGGGCTCTTCGTTTGGCCTAGTCAAATGTTGAGTTGTTACCTAAGTAAGTTCTACAAATATCTAGCATTGGCTCATGTAACAAGGGTTTGTGCCAATAATCAGTATTCAATGGCGAAGCCGCCCACTAACAAATTACTAAAGTGGACTTATCAACGCTCGGCACTTTCGGTTTGGAGTCTGGTATGCTCGGTA
>NZ_MCWZ01000293.1 GCF_002877365.1 Vibrio sp. 10N.261.55.A7 | reverse complement strand
GTTATTGAGTGACAGGTTCAGAGGTGTTGACTTGGTGACCCCCCCTCTTTTTACTTTCTTAAGCCGAGTAACTGCCTGCGAAGCTGCGGCTCCGAGGTCTCTTCAGACAGCCATATCGATAAGAAAGCTTGGCCGAACTGGGCGTCTTGAACTTGGCCTATCAAGGCGTTATTGAAGTAAAACTGACTTGCCCCTTGTGAGGTGACTTTTACTGTTAGCGTGCTGCCAGATTCTACGTTTGGCCAAATGACTTTGAGCGGTGCAACCCATTGATCAATTTTGCTTTTCGGGTAGCCAAGCTGCTGCCATTGCTCCGCTGTTGCCTGAATCAAGGCCTTGCTTTCGATTGCTCTTAAATATTCGATTTTAAGTGCTCTCGTGCTGTCATCACTCAGCTTCTCTTCGACCGTTAGCGTTGCTTGGTCTAAATCTGAATCGAGATAGTATTCGGCTTTGTATATTGACCAGAACAGGTAATCCATCTGGCCTGCGCCCACCTTGTTTAACGAAGCCACAGGGTTTAACGAAGCCACTGGGCTTGCAAATGAAGCAGGCGACAAGGTTAGGCTCAGCAGCACAAGGCTGGCCAACATTGCGTGACCTAAAATTGAACGCTGTGATACCTGAATGGTTGAAGTAGACATAACGGCCTCACCCTATTTTACTGTGTGGTTTGCTCGGTGGATTGGGCTGCTGAGCCGATAACATCAGCTGCCGTCTCAGTCGCACAAAAGTGGGTATCACGATTGCCCAGACTAACGCTAAAGACAAAATAACCATATGAGTTGGAAGCAGGGGTTCAATCACTCCGGCTTTGATTCCGCCCCAATAGCTGGCGGTTCCACCTATTGCTCCGATGAGTATCAAAGCGACAGGAGGGCAACGACTCAACCATTTAAGGCTATGGTTCAAGCTGATGGTGAACATTACCCACATCATCAGTAACCAAAATGGAAAAAAGGTATTCCCTGCCTCAAACACGCCCAATCTCAACTGAATGGCGTCAGCCACAAGCCCTAATGGAACCAGTGCGAGTATGATGGCGTCTTCTCGTCGAGTGGGTGATAGCCAAAAATGAATCGCACACAAGGTCACCATCAATGGCCCTGCTATGGCGCTGGGTAAAAAGGCCGCGCATAGCCAGCATGCTTGAAATAGAACGAGGTTAGTAATCCAAAACTGTTTCATCGTTTTGTCCTCTGTAACGTGGTTTTCTAGCAACAACGTGATGGGTGCTGATCACTCTTTGAAGAAACGCACCCTCGCAATAGCAAAGGTAGAATAGCCATAGGCGTCTGAACTCTTCACCATAACCAAGTCTGCTGATTTCAGCCCAACGTTGCTCAAACTCCACTCGCCAGTCGTGCAGTGTACGCGCATAGTGAAGCCCAATATCGTGCATCTCATGAACCACCATGTCGGTATTTTTCGCGATATGATCAGACATCACGGAGACAGAAGGCAGGCAACCGCCAGGAAACACATGCTTTTGAATGAAGTCGACGCTTTTGCGGTATTTCTCATACCGTTTATCGGCAATGGTGATCGATTGAATCAGCATCTTTCCATCGTCTTTAAGTAGACTCGAGCATTGGCGGAAAAAGGTGTCTAGGTATTCATGGCCGACCGCTTCAATCATCTCAATCGAGACCAATTTATCGTATTGTCCGGTCAACTTTCGGTAGTCACGCTTAAGTAGCGTAATTTTATTGTTTAGCCCCAGTTCTTCCACTTTCTCTGAGGCGTATTGGTGCTGAGCGTCTGAAATTGTTGTCGTGGTGACGTGGCAGCCATAATGCTGCGCCATAAAGATGGCAAGGCCACCCCACCCAGTGCCAATCTCAACGACACGATCACTTTCTTTCAGTTCTAAGCGCTCGCAAATTGTGCGCATTTTAAGTTGCTGGGCATCGCTTAGAGTTGGCGCATGCTCACTGTAAATCGCACAAGAGTATTGCATCGCAGGGTCAAGAAAACGGGTATAGAGTTCATTACCAAGGTCATAGTGCGCCAGAATATTTCGTTTCGAACCGTCTTCTGAGTTTTGATTTTTTCTGCGAAGAAAGAGGTTCTTAAGCTTACTGAGCCACTGTACGCGACTCTCAATTTGATCAAGGTGATGCTGATTTCTTGCCATCACTTGAATCACGTCTGTGAGGTTAGGGCTGTTCCATCGACCGTCAATGTATGACTCCGCCGCGCCTATACTGCCGCCAAGCACCACGTCTTTGTAGAAAGCGCTGTCGTTGACAATGATTTTTCCATGCAGGTGAGCCGTTTTGTCACCAAAAGAGAAGTGCTCGTTGTTGTCGATGATTTCTAGAAACGCATCCGTTAGGTTACCAAGAAGAGATAAGACTAAGCCCCGATACTTTCCTGCACTACTTTTGCTGTCAACGGCCTGTTGGTAGGTTAGGTTTTGCTCTTGTTTGGCTAGTTGTTCCATGTCGACCTCACTTTAGAGAACTTAAATTCGATAATTTTATTTGTTATGCGTGTCTTCAAACTCAACGCCTACAACTTCATGACTGCTTGGGTCTGACTATCCGTTTGAGCGTGTACCTGGGTGATCCACAAACGGCACTCGCTTGATAAATAACTTCAATGCTTGCCAGTAAATACCTGAGACGACTTTGAGTGTCATCATGGGTATTGAGCCCAGTGTTTTTATGAGCTCTTTTGATGTCACATCGTGCTTTTGAAGCGCTAATGTTGCGTCAAATACCTTGTTCTCAGCGGCGTTGTTTTCTGTTGGGCTGCCTGCTCGAGTATTGGCATGATTTTCAATGTGAACCAGCGTATTTTTTGTTGGCGCTGAAATGGTCCAGTGGTAGTCCATGTCCATGTTCATAAACGGTGAAACGTGGAACGCTTTCTTCACTCTCATCTCTCCGCCCATTCTGATTAGATAGTAGTGTCTTTCTTTCCAAGGCGTGTTGCTTACCTCGGCGAGCATGTACTGACACTCTTCACTTTCGCTGTAACAAAAATAACAGTTGATAGGGCTAAAATAGAGGCCAAAACAACGTGCTTGAGCGAGTAAAACCACTCGGTTCTTGTCACTCCAATCACCACCTAACTGCTTCACTTTCAAACTTATACGTTGCTTGAGGGTGCCTGGTTCACTTTTTAAATAATCTTTTTCATTAAACCGAATTGGGTTGTACCAATGCTCACCAAAAACGACGCTTCTCGCGCACAGTGCGGGCAGTTCATCGAGGTCAATACCCATCATATAGAGCTGATAAGTAAACGTATGTTCGACCTTGCCAAATCGACGGTGACGAACGTTGCCCCAGTAAATGCCGCTGTTTTCACTCATAGGGATTGCCCGAATCGCTTGGTGACATCTAGAGCACTGCGCACGCCATCTTCATGGAACCCGTTGTACCAATAAGCACCAACAAAGTGGGTACGATTTTTTCCACATATTTGAGGGCGTTGTTTTTGCGCTTTGACACTGTGGGCGTCGAGAACAGGGTGGTGATAAACAAACTTTCTGATCACCTTGTCAGGGTCAATGGCTTCAGTTTGGTTAAGGGTGACGCAAAAGGTGTCTTCGCTTTGAATGCCTTGCAAGATGTTCATGTTGTAGGTGACACAGGAAGGCCGAGTGGCATCGCCATCGAGCATGTAGTTCCAACTGGCCCAAGCTAATTTTCGGTCGGGTAGCAGTGCGGTATCCGTATGCAGCACGACTTCATTGCGACTGTACGGAATATCAGAAAGCACGTTCACCTCTTCTTGTGTCGGAGCGTCGAGCAGTGCGAGCGTTTCATCTGAGTGACTGGCAAATATGATCTCATCAAAGCTTAGGCGCTCTCCGTCTTCCATAATGACGGTGACGCATTCTTCACTGCGCTCCACTTTTTGGATGTGAACATTGGTCAAAATGGGCTTGCTTAACTGGCTTTGAATGACGTCCACATAACTTCTAGACCCTTTTGGCACCACATACCATTGAGGTCTATCGACAATGTTAAGAAGGCCATGATGATAGAAGAATTGGATAAAGAATTTGAGCTCGAACTTTTCCATCTCTTCTAGGCTGGTTGACCAAATAGCGGCGCCCATCGGCAGAATGTAGTGTTCGCTGAAAAATTCTGAAAAATGGTGTTGCTTCAGGAAATCACCGAGCGTTTTCTTCTCTTCGATGTTGTTCTCGTTGAAAGCGGCTTTACACAGTTTATTGAACTTAACGATGTCGAGAATAAGGCGCCAAAAGTTAGGTCGCAGCAGGTTACGACGCTGGGCAAACAGAGAGTTCAATCCGTGCCCATTGTATTCAAATTTAGTTTTACGATTGTGTACGCTGAAACTCATTTCGGTTTCTTGCTGAGTAATTCCGAGCTTGGATAGCAGGCGATTGAAGTTGGGGTAGGTTCTGTCGTTGAAGACAATAAAGCCAGTATCAATCGCGTAGTCAGTGCCCTTATGAGTGATGTCTACTGTGGCTGTGTGTCCGCCAACGTAGTCGTTTTTTTCAAAAACAGTGACATCATGATCTTTGTCGAGTAGATAAGCGCAGGTGAGCCCTGAAATGCCTGATCCGACGATTGCAATTTTCTTCATCATTGCTCCATTTTCGTTGCGAGTTTGTTCCATGTGCTTGTTGGTAGAAAGCGTAAGCACTTCATAATAAATACAAATATTGTCGGGAAATTGATTTCCGATTTTCCTTTAGCAAGCCCAGAGATGATTTTTTCCGCCGCTTCTTCGGTGGTAATAATCATTGGCATATCAAAGGTGTTTTTGTCGGTCAGCGGGGTTTTCACAAAGCCGGGGTGCACAACCGATACATTGATGTCCAATTCGCTCAATCTCACCGCGAGCGTTCTTCCTAGGTAAGTGACCGCCGCTTTCGACGCGCCATAGGCTTCTGCTCTAGGCAGCGGAAGTAAGCCTGCACTTGAGCTAACCAATGCGACTCTGCCCCCCGGTTTGATGTGCTTGAGCCAGGTTTGTAGCCCATAGCCAATTGAAATGAGGTTAATGTTTATTACACGCTCAAACTTCTTGGCGTCAAAGTCGAGAGGATCATCGATGTATTCGCAGTCACCGGCGTTAAAATTGACCAAATCTAACGACTGACCTTGATGCCAAGTGGGGTAGTTGTCGTAGTCGGTTAAATCAAAGCATAACGGCTGTATCGATGAATATTGTTGTTGAAGTTGTTCGAGCTTCGCGTTATTACGGCCGCATGCAATGACGTCATGACCTTCTCGCGCGTAACGCAATGCCAATTCCTGTCCGATACCGGATGTGGCGCCTGTAATGAGTATTTTCATGATCAACTCGCTCGTTGTTTTAGCTTTCTCACTGCAATGCCCAGAAATGGAACATGCTCGTAGATCATCGCGCCGACATCGAGATAATCGCGATGGAAAATCACCAAATCATCTTCTGCTCGAAGGTGAGAGTGCCCTGTCACTATGATTGGCTGTTTGCTGTTGAGTGCGGTATGTCGAAAGGTCATGGTCCAGTAAACGGCCGCCTCGTCTTTAGATTGAAAGACATGGTCTATGTCGAAGTCACATTGAAGAATGTTTTCATAGCTAAAATGAAAGCGTTCAATAAGGGCTTTTAACCCTTCTGCTTTGTGCAAAGGATCGATGAAGGTGATTCTAGGGTGATATACCGTCGACAGAGCCGTTAGGTTTTCCGTTCCTAGCTCTTCGTATACATTGATAAACCTTTCTAACCACAATGGTTGTTCCATTTGAACGTTCCTTATTTTTGTGGAAATTAATCCGAGTGCCCTTTATGTCAGTCGCTTTTGGATTCAAACAACCGTGTATTGGTCAGTGACGTTGCATCTGCTTTGACATCGGTATTCTGAATGTCAATTGTCACTACTCATGCAGACTCGGTTGGTGGTGCTTAAAGAAGTGTAATGCCCTTTGTCTGGCGTCCTTGTGCTCAACGATAGGCGCAGTGTACAAATCATTTTGACCATTCAATTCCAAATACTGATGGGGGAAATGAATATGTTTGTTGGGAACATCTTTAAGCTCTGGTAAATAGGTACGAATGAAATCGCCGTTTGGATCAAATCTTTCGCTCTGAGTAATTGGATTAAAGATTCGGAAGTAAGGCTGAGCGTCACACCCTGTGCTTGCGGCCCACTGCCATCCTCCATTGTTGGCACTAAAATCCCCATCAATAAGCTGAGACATAAAGAAACGTTCGCCAAGCTTCCAATCAATCAGTAAATGCTTGGTGAGAAAGCTGGCCACGACCATGCGGAGTCGATTGTGCATCCAGCCTGTTTGAACCAGTTGCTTCATCGCCGCATCGACTAAAGGGTAGCCGGTTTTGCCTTCACACCATGCTTGAAACAGTTCGGTGTCGTATGACCATGGTAACTGTTGGTATTTCTCTTGGAAGCTATCGCCCTTAATGAGATTTGGGAAGTGGAAAAGGAGGTGTTTGTAGAAATCTCTCCAAATCAGTTCATTGAGCCAACTGAAGCTCCCAAGATCATGATTGATGGTGAGTTCCGGTTGATTTTGTAACAGCCTTGAAGCCAATACTCTTGGGCTTATTGCGCCTATCGCGAGATAGGGTGAGAGTTTTGATGTGCCATCGATGCCTGGGAAATCTCGATTCCGGCCGTAATCATGCACTGCCTCTTCGAAAAACTCGGTGAGGTGAATGTCCAGAATCGTTGTCGCTAACGGCCACGCTGAAGAGTCAACGACAGGGTAGTCGAACTCGAACGGGTTATTGTTATCGGTTTGACTTCTGGAAGTAGAGGTAGAACTAGAAGTAGAGGCAGAAGAAGATGTGTTGCTGTGTTCTATCTTCGATGCGTCTGACCCATCTTTACGTGTCTCTAAATCGATACCGAATTCATGCACGTACTTTAGCCATGCTCGTTTGAAAGGCGTGAACACCTTGAACATTTGATCGCTTTTCGTCAAAAGCCTGCCAACCGGTACAATCGTATCGCAGTCAAATAGCGTGAGTGAGAGCCCACTTGAAACGATGCTTTCATCTCTCTGGCGTTCGTTGAGCTCTGGCTCGCGATTGGCAAATAGGGTGCTGACACCGTTTTGCTGGCAATAATCTTGAAGCACTGACTGCTGCGATTTAAAGTCTGTTGCTTTAAGGTGCACCAGCGTTATCCCGAGCGTTGCTAGTGAATCGACGAGGCTATTGAGATGCCTTGCAATAAGATCCGCTTGGATAGGAGCCAGGTGATGTTGTTGCCACTGCTTAGGCGTTGAAATGTAAACCGCTCTGGTGGCGCCAGAGCGGATTGCTTCGTTCAATGCTGGGTTATCGTGGGTTCTTAGGTCTCTTCTAAGCCACAGTAGAGAGCTCAATATCCATACCTCAATCTTAGTGCTTTAGGGTGCGGGCTCAAATAGACCTGTCGTTCTAGATAGTCATTTGGGTATTCGAGCATGTAGTGTTTTATCAGCGTTAACGGTACCAATAGCGGTGTTAAACCTAATCGATACGACTCTATTTCTTGCGTGAGCTCTTCTCGTCTCTGAGCGCAGAGCTGCTTCTTGAAGTAGCCCTGTAAATGCTGCAGCGTATTGGTGTGGCCTCGTCTCGTGGCTTTAATGGTCAGAGTCTCCATCAGCATTGAAATGTAATTCTCAGCCACGATATCGATCGAATCTTTCGGGTCGGCCAACAATTTGCCCAAAGCTTTATAGCGCTGAATATTATGAGTCATCACCAGGTATTTATGTGAGCTGTGGAACTCGATAAGCTTGTGCAGCGTGATGCCTTCCTGGGACAGATCTAGCCACTTCTGATAAGTAAAAATACGGGTGATGAAGTTCTCTCTGATGACTTGATCATTGAGTCGCCCATTTTCCTCACACGGCAGCAGTGGGTTGTTCTTCATGATTTGCTCAGCGAACAGACCAATGCCATTGCTCACCGAGCCTTTACCGTCTTCTTGATAGACTTTGACGCGTTCCATTCCACAGCTTGGGCTTTTCGCGCAGAAAATAAAGCCAGCCAGTTGCGGGTTCGATTTAGCGTGGCTTTGGCCAAATTCGGTCATGGCGTCGGTGACATCGCTGCTGCCGTCAGGTCGTGACACTTTAATCACATCATTCACTGAGATCTGGCGAATGGTTGGTCTTGGCGTGGGTAATCCTACGGCCATTTCTGGGCAGACAGGTTTAAACTCAACAAACTCACTCAATTCGTCCATACAAAACGACGAACGTTTGTGACTTTTGTCATATCGAACTTGTTGACCAGTTACACAGGCACTGATGCCGATTTGTAGTTTGTTTTTCATAAGAGCCTCCTGCCCATCATCTTAGTTAGTAGATGATCATATTTAGTAGATGATGATAGTTAGTAGATGAGTTTTCCTAGTGGATTAAAGAGTTGACTCACACCTTGAGTGAAATGCAGCGCATCACTGGAAACGGTCAGGCATACACAGCCTTCGTCTGTTTTCGGTGTGTGCGTTTGCGAGCCATCTAACCAGATGAAATCCCCTGCGTGGTAGGTGTCCATCTCATCTTTAAAGCTGCCTTGAAGTAATAGCGTAATTTCGAAACCTTTGTGCGTATGGGAAGGCACTTGTCCGCCTTCTGCAATGTGCAACAGGCTGGTTCTGCGCTCTTCATCATCAAGATTCATGCGCGCTCGTGATACTTTGCCAATGCCTTGCCACTCTTTTAATCCAATGGAACGTACAGCGGTTGGCAGAGAGACTTGATTGCCAGTTGCGCCTATCTCGATTGATGGCTTTTCGACGGGCGCCATGTCTAAAACGGGCAGATCAGTAATGGATTTGATGGGTAAAGATTGGTCCGCATCAACTTGGTCTGCATCAACATTGTTTTCGGATGAATCACTGTTTAGCGCCATTTCTAGCTCTGTACCTAAATCTGATTCATCAAAGAACAGATCGTCTTCGTCCATATCAAAGGCTGACAACGCCGCCTGCTGAGTCAGTTGCTCAACAATCTCTTGGCATTCACTGCACATTTCGACGTGGCTTGCGACAATCACAGAAACAGAAGAAACCAGTTTTCCTGAAACGAACTCTTCAAGTAGGGCTCGGCTTGGGTGATGTTTAATCATGGTCTTGTTCTCCCATTTTCTGTCTAATTTTTCTTAATGCTAACCGTAATCGAGATTTGATGGTGCCAACGGGTACGCCCAACTGCTGAGCCAACTGCTCTTGAGATAAGTCTTGGTAGTAGACGGCTTTAAGTACAACACGCTGAGCGGTGGGCAGTTCATCCATCAACCTTTGAATCTTGTCTTTCATTAGATGGTCATGGTCGTGTTGATAGCTTGTTTCTCTTTCCGTTGATGCCTGCTCTAAAGGCCAAATATCGTCACCAATATTTTGTGCTGCGGTACTTTTCATCTTTCTCTGATGATCGAAGCAGACGTTTCGCATGACCGTGTAGACCCAAGTTGTGGCTGCACCCTTATCCTTATTGTAAAGGTGCGACTTTTTCCAGACATTGGTCATGGTGTCTTGAACCAACTCGTTCGCGAGGCTCTCATCTTTAAACTGTTTGATACCGAACCGTTTGATCTTTGGCGCAAAGAACTCGAACAGCTTAGTGAATGCGTCTTTATCTTGGTTTGACGCTACTTGAGACAAGTAAACCGACAGAACCTCATGAGCGCTCTTAATTGGCTGAATAATGGGGCTTCCTCCCACAGGTGGGTTGGTTTTTCCCTCAACTTGATGCATGTCTTTATGCCCCCGTAATGAATATCTAAGTATCAATATCTGTATACCAATACGGGAGGAGAAATAAAAAGGATCACTGCTTTGTTCGTTTTTTTTCAAATAAAGTCATTAACAGCTCATTGAGCTGGCTAAACCCTAGTTGGCGAATGAAGCCTTCTTTTTCATCAAGCGTTAGGGGAACAAGCTCGAGTAAACGAGCAGATACCCATTCAGCGTAGTTAAAGTCTTGAGTTTTATACAGTTCATTTATCTCTTTGTGTGCGTCAAACAACCCTTTTAATGCCCGAGAGAGGACTTTGTGATGATGAGAATCGATCTCTGTTGGGTATTCCGTTTTACGAGTGAGTAGATTGTCTATGGCCTGGTCTTGTTGCTGCGGTGCGCCTAGGTCTGACCAATGAGGCATTGTCTTCGTTTGAGCCATCAATAAGCCGTCTTTTTGATGGTACAGATCCGTTAAGGTCACCATACGAAGCGCGAGCACATCGACAATCAAGATACCGCTTTTTTCCATGTCAAAGTCAACGACCTTTACATGCACGCCCCAGTCAGGCACAAGGAAGTGATTGTTTTTTTTGAACATACCGATGACAAACCCACCTTGCTCTGTGGCTCTGGCAATCATTGAGAGGTATTTGGGTTCAAAAATTCTCAGCCGCTGCCGTCCACCGACCAGTAAGAATACAGGCAGCGGAAAGACGGGCAGGCATTGAATGCCATAAGAATCTGTCTCTGGTTTGTCGGTTATTAGATTAATATCGGTCACATTAGCCCCTAATTTTTTTGATATTAACAATACGTCATCTTCTTAGGGATCGATCACCACTGCGCACTGTTATATCAAACTGCCCGATGTGTTGGTGGCTGCGTCATTTCAAGAATCACGCTGCGGTTGACGTTGAGAAGGTGTGAAGTTGAAGTTGATATGCCTTTTTTGTGAAGTCTCGCTTTACAGTGTAAAGCGGTGACAGAACATGCTGGTTTGAGGTTTGGCTAATGCGCTAAACGTTGACGTGGCTCGCCAGTTGTCCAAATTGATACAGTAACGCCAACCTAAACGGCTGGCGCTTTCGTTGCTTTACGTTGTTTAACTCTTTGACCAAGTTGAATGACAAATCTTATGCGTTGAGGTGTTGATTAAAGAACGCTATCGTCCGCTCCCACGCTAACTCGGCTTCATTTTCTGCATAACGGCCGGTGGAATCATTATGGAACCCGTGATTCACACCTTTATAAACGTGCGCTTCGTAGTCTGCATTAATGGCTTTCAACTCTTTTTCATAATCAGGCCAAGTGGCATTGACTCGCTTGTCGAGCTCTGCGAATTGGATCAAAAGCGGACCCTTCACGTTCTTTCTGAGCTCTTGAGCGGCAGGCGTTCCATAAAAAGGCACACCGGCATTCAACTCGTCGGGAATCGTCGCGGCCAGCATGTTGACCACGTATCCTCCGAAACAAAAACCCACCGCACCCAGTTTTCCGTTGCTCATATCATGACTTTTTAGAAAGTGTGCGGCTGCCAAGAAATCGGCTTCTATTTTGCTTTTGTCCATGCTTTTTTGCATTGCACGTCCTTCATCGTCATTGCCCGGATAGCCTCCAAGTGGGTGTAAAGCATCAGGTGCGAAGGCAATGAATCCTTTTGCTGCTAAGCGACGCGCCACATCTTTGATGTAAGGGTTGAGACCTCGGTTTTCATGCACAACCAAAACCACAGGTAAAGGTCCTTTCGCTTCTTTAGGGAGCACAAGGTAGCCTTTGCCTTCACCGTGTCCATTGGGTGAGCTGAATGTCGCGAAACTCGCCGTGATGGAAGGGTCGTTAAACGAGACTTGCTCGGCTTGCGCATAGTTTGGAATTAGTGCCGAGGTGAGCACCGACATAGTAAACCCCAGCGCCACTAAACCGGATAGACGAGTCATGAACTCGCGACGGTTGATAACGCCGTGAGCATATTCGTCATACCAGTCAAAGGCTTCTTGTGGTATCGCTTTGGGTGCGAGGTGTTGGTGGTTGTCTTGTTGATCGTCATGGCTGTGAGGCATCCGTTTCTCCTTGCTACTGTCTTTAAACAGGGTTGCTTAAAATATGGTAATTGAGTGATCGTTCAATTAAAGCATAGACGCTTGTCGGTGATGATGAGCATTTTTTTTACACTAATTTACATTTGCTCGGCGTGAAGGCAATTTGACTTATTTGGTCTTAACCATGACAGATTGAATGGCATCATGCAGAGCGAGATGTAAAGGGCTATGCCTATCGACAATTCGAGTACATGAGACTAAACGCAATTCAAATTGCAGCTCTTCAGGCGGTATGATTGTGTGAAGAGATGGGTCGTTCCAGCTAGCGCTTAAGACACAGGCGTGCTCACCTTGAGCAAGGATTTGCCTCGCGACGGAAAAGTTATCGACGGTGACGCTGATTTGGGGATCAATACCATTTTGTTTCAACATCTCTAAATATCGATAACGTTCTTCGTTCCAACCTTGACTGCGAATTTTAATAAAAGGTAGGTGCAACGCTTTTTCCCATGTCAAATTCCCCAGAGACTTCGAAATGGCGATCACCAATTGATCCGCCATGATTCGTTTTTGGAAGAGGTTACTACTGCGATCTTCGTTTAAAAAGTGCACGCCTAGGGTGATGTCACCCTCTTCAATTTTATGCTCGGTATCTGATGTCCAAGTTTTTAGCTCGATCTGCGCTTGGGGAAACGTATCTGAGAGTTGCCTAAACAATGCAACGCCAGAGAACTCCAATGTGTCAGCGAAAAAAGCGAGGGTTATTGTTCCAGAATACGTAGCAGGATCGAACTTCATTGGCGACACGGCCGAGTTGACCATTGTTAGCGCCTGCTCAATTTCTGGGAGGATAGTTTTGCTGTAGTGAGTTGGCCTTAGGCCGTCTGTTGTGCGCTCAAACAGGGGGTGATCCAGTTGCTCACGAAGCTTCGCCATTTGTTTGCTGACGGCGCTTTCCGAGATGCCCAGTTTGAGCCCCGCTCTTTTTAAGCTATTTGATTTGCACACGAGAACAAAGGTACGAAGCAAATTTAAATCTATACTTTCCATATGGGCAAGTCCTATTTTCCTCACTTTCCTTTAGGGAAGTATAAAGTAATCTCCATCGGCAGAGCAAACAACACTCTTCCAAATGACTTTAACTTTGAAAAAGATATATGAAAGGTAGCCATTATGAAAAAATTACTCCCTCTTACCGCTGTCGCTTTATTCTCAACCAGTGTTTTTGCTGCGCCCACTATTGTCACTGAAGATAACTTCGCTCAGGCGTATACCAACATGCGACTTGGTTCGATTATAGAGAAAGCGGGTGGCATTAACACATTCTTCGAGATGCCAGTACCAAGCAGTGTTCCAGAAGAACAGTTTGTGGTGAGAATGAATCGAGACACCTTCTATTCCGTCTCAGTCATTGATATGTCGGGCGACGATGTGTTCGTTACTGTCCCAGAAACGGATCAATATGTGTCGCTGCAAGTCGTTGACGAGAATCATGAAACACAACCGATGATCTACGGCTCAGGTCGCCATAAAATTAGTGCAAAGACTGACCACGCCTTTGTGATAGTTCGTGCACTGGAAGATGATGCTCGCCGCGGTTTGAAGATAGAAACAGGCAGTGATAAACCATTTGAAGTAAAAGAGTGGGACATGACATCGTTCAAATCCGTCGATAAAGCGGGCAACATTGATTTTAGCAACGGTTATGACCAATCAAAGGCATTTGGTAACAAAGAGAGTGGCCAAACAGATTACATGAACTATGTTGGCGCCGCAGGCGGTTGGGGTGGTGCGATGGTGGAAGATAATATCTATCAAACCAGTCAGTATTTTGATGCAAATGCCTGTTATGAAATGACATTTAAAGATCCAAAGGCAGGCGCATTCTGGTCAGCGACCGTTTACAACGCGGATGGACGTATGTTTAACGATAAAGCCAATATATCAAGTGAAATGGCGCCAGTTATGAACAAAGATGGTACTTACACGCTTAGATTCGGATGTGAAGGACAGCCAAACAATATCCCGACGATGGAAGGGAATAAGACGGGCAAATTTAACGTTCTTATGCGTCACTACAATCCAAGTGAGCCAGTGAGTCAGGGTGAAAAAGGTTACAACCCTGTCTCGATGATTAAGAAAGTGGGCGAACTTTAGTCATCAAGCGCAATCAAGCGAACCTAAACAATGAATCTTAAACACGTACTTGATAAGCAAATATGACACGACAAAAGGGCCGTAAACCTGATTAAGCAACATGCTTTAAGGTATCGCGGCCTTTTTTTGCACCTGCAATATCATTCAATACATCAAGCAAGTCATTGTTTATTGTCTCCCTTCAAAAGGAGATCGTTGATGAATAGTTTGATGTTAGCCATGGTGGTGTTTGCCTTTGTCGGCGCGGTGACGCCAGGTCCGGTCAACTTATTGGCCACCAGTACGGCAATAAATCGTGGAATGAAAGAGGCGCTTAAACACGTGATGGGCGCGTCGATTGCTTATGCGATGGTGGTGTTTTTTTCAGGTAGTGTGATGCAAACCATTGCCTTACTCTTGCCTAAGCTTGAGTTTGCAATGCAGATATCTGGCAGTGCATTTCTGCTCTATTTGGCGGTGCGAATCTACACGGCACCGGTCTCTGCGATGGAGATGACCTCCAGTCAAGCCAGAAGTTGGTGGGTAGGGGCGTTGACTCAGTTACTGAACCCGAAAGCGTGGTTGGTGGCGATGTCTGGTGTCAGTTTGTATGTGTTAGGTCAAGAGAATCCAACGTCGTCACTTATCCTGTTTACCAGTGTTTCGTTGATCGTTTGTTTCGTTGGTGTCGGCATTTGGGCGGTGATCGGGCAAATTTTAGCCAGTAAACTTGAAAATCCAACACAACAGCGTCAGTTTAATAAAGTCATGGCGGTTTTGCTTGGTGTGTCAGTCAGTTTGATTTGGCTTTAAAGAATTCATGAGGGATATCGATGAAAAAGGATACCAGCGCGAGCTTTAAGCGGAGTACATTTCTCCCTTGGATAGAGCTTCGTGTCGCGAATCAAAGCACGGCCTGCTATCAGCCTCACTCGCATGATGAATTTTCATTTGGGCTGATTCAACAAGGCAGGGCAACCTACCAAAACAGAGGCACATCCCATCATATTGGGGCGGGTGATCTTGTGACCGTCAATCCAGCCGACGTGCATTCATGTAACCCAGAGAAAGGGACTTGGTCTTACAACATGCTGTTTGTTGATACGCAGCAAATGGGCGCATTTCAGCGTGAGGTGCTAGGTTATGCCAGCAGCAAGAACACAGGGTTAGATTACACACCATTTCGTCATGATCTCGAGCGCAATGATGGGTTAAGAACAAAATTTCAATTGCTTTTTCATACCCTGTTAGAAGAATCTAATCCCTTGAAAGCGCAGACACACCTGTATGAGTTTATTGAATCGAGTGTTGGCAAAGATCCTCACTCATTGAAGCGAGCGCCTTTGTCGCCTTCTTTGCATCGTGTACGAGAAAAATTGCTCGATGGTTTCGGTGAGACGCTTCAATTAGAATCACTGGCTGAAGAGGTTGGGCTAAGTCGATATCAGTTGCTGAGAGCATTCAAGAATCACTATGGGCTTCCTCCTCATGCTTATCAAATGGATGAGAAGATCAAGCGCTCAAAGCAGATGTTGAAATCAGGGCAGGAGATCTCGGAGGTGGCTTATCAACTTGGGTTTTCAGACCAAGCGCATTTTCAGCGCCACTTCAAAAAGAAGCTTGCGGTCACTCCAAAGTTCTATCAATCCCATTTTGTTTATTGATTTCATATTGCTTCATTTGTACGTTAAATTTAGATTTTTAGGCGAACATGGAAGAAGATGGCGTCATTTGTGAATGATAAATCCGAGTGATAATTTTGTTGTCGACCAATTCAATCGAGTAGTGTATCTTATGCGCAGGCTGATTGGACGCCTACCTCGCAAAAGCAACCGTACCAATATCTCGGCGAACATGCCGACCACAATTCGATTCAGTTTATACGCTGAACACCTTCTGAGACCGATAGCGAGTAGGTTTGATATAGGAGAATATTATGCGTATTGAACAAGCAAACCTTGTTGAACTTTGGCTTTATGAAGCCAAGTTACTACACAAATCTACAAAATCTGATCAGCTCTCAAGCTCTTTACCTGTTTTGCGTCGCTTACTATCCAGCAAAATACTGGTGGGATTAACACTGCCAAAATTGCAGAAAGACATCTCGATCATTCAACGAAAACACCTGCTGCAATTGCTCGCCGTCGAGAATGGTTTTAAGAGCTGGGTGGCGTTTAAAACCAAGCTAGAGTCGATTACAGGGTCAGTAGACGAACACCTTCCGCCGCGGTTAAAATTGAAAGGTATTGGTTACCCAGCACTTTGGTTCTCTAATTTAGAAGAAGCCGAATTGTATGCCAAGGAGCATGGAGGTGAGGCGATTGTGTTTGGGACACAAGCGGTGATCGCCCCTAATGCAGATTAGGGTGATTGGAAAGGCTATAACTGGAATCTGAAATCCAGGGAAGTTGAGAACTTCTTAGCTGTGATTGGAATAAGTAGCGTGTGATTGTGCACGCTATTTTTCTGTTTACTAACGCACCTTACAGAGGTGAGATTAGATAGAGCCATTGGGTTACCCATCGTAGTGTTGTTGTTTTCGTTACGAATAGGCTAATTTACCGCTAGCATTGAATAAAACACGAATATTCCCCTAAATCCCTTCATTGAGGTGAATCGAATGAAACCCCAATAAATTCAATGGCTAAACGGAAGTGCTTACCATGTTACGACCGTTTCTTTTTGAGTGATAAAGGGCTTTATCTGCTTTATCTACAGACTCTTTCCAATTGCCAGTTGGAGACAATGTCGTGATACCAAAACTAGCCGTAAGTTGTAACTCTGGTTGAGTGTCGAGAGAAATATTAGAAATTAATTGTCGTAGCTGATTTGTCCATGCTTCTGCTTCATTGAGGTTGCAACCCGGTATCAGGATCATAATTTCATCTCCTCCTAATCGAAAAGCATCGGCTGAATCACTGAGTTCATTTTGAATGTTGTTTGCTACGGCCTGAATCACGTCATCGCCCACCAAATGACCGTAGTGATCATTGATCGATTTAAAGTTATCTACATCAGACATAACAATGCTCACTGGCGTATGTTGTGCTGTCTGTTGTAGTCGCGAAATGGCATCATTTAATGCTCTACGGTTTTTCAATTTGGTGAGGGGATCTAAATGCAATAAGTGTTTATTTGTTCGTAGTAATCTCGCGTTGATAAGCCAAAGCATTGAAAAACTCATCGAAACGATAAGAACAATACTAAAGACAAAGGTCATTTGGTGGATTTGGCCCGCTTGCATGAAATTGGTTATTTTAGATTCAGAGAGTGATACAACGATTCTAAACACCATAAAGATACTATAAGCAATAAAGGGTAATGCCATCATTTTCGTTGCTAGAGGTAAATCTTCTTTTTTCCCTTTCAAGGTAACGATCGCTGTACTGAAGGTAACCAACGCCATAAAAAGACTAATGACGACAATTCGGTTCCGTATCGATGGAACGTAATAGGTAAAATAGATAAAGCTAATGAATACAACCAACAGCAACACACTACTGATCTGAGAGAGCTTACTAGAGTAACCTCGAAACAAAGAGAGGCTATATAGCGTGAGATGAAAGCCGAATGCAATCAGTACATTACTTCCAACGATGCTGAGATAATCCGGTATTATGCCTCTCAAACTTAATAAAATAGGGCCACTGCCAATAATGAATATTGATAATGAAAAGAGTGATAATCCTTTTATAGGCTTCTGTGTCACTTGAAAAAGCAACAACCCAATACTGTAGATAATAGAAAATAGAATTACGATAAAATTGAGCGTTCTAATGTCTAACGAAAAGTCGTCCATGGCTTTTCTTATTCCTTGTAAAGCTTTACTGCGTGTACTATATCAAATATTTATGCCATTAGTTGCGAAGACTCTAAAGACAAATTGAAAGGATGTACGGCACTTGGCTAGAACAATGTGGTCATAGCTGGTACCCGAAAAGGGTACGTTACTCTCTCACATCACCCATTGGGCCAAAAGCAAGCGCTAGTTTTCACTATATACCTTACTGACTTTAGATAGTTATGATGCGGTATTTTCTCTTTCCTAAGGGTTAATCTGAATTTACGTCAGCTAGAAAACTCACTTTGAAGCCACGAACGCAGTGCCATGACACTTTCAGAGCGAAGCTTCTCAGGTAGGCAAGCAAAGTAAAAACTCTGTTTGGGGTGTTTCACTGATTCGCCGACTTCGACGAGCATGCCATGCTTAATATCATCTTTCACAAATTGTCGATGCGTGACAAAGACGCCCAGCTTTCTTGCGGCGGCTTGCACAGCGTGAACCGAGGCGATAAACCCTAAGTTTTTTTGTCGTTTAGGCAGGGTGATTTGGTTGGCTTCACACCAATGTTCCCAATCGCCTTGGCGTCGATCATTAGTGGCAAAAATAGCGGGGTAACGCTCAACCAGTTGCGAGACGGAAGCCTTATCTTCAACCAAATCGGGGTGACAGACCATGACGAGTTCATCGTCACCTAATTTTTCGCAATGATAATCTCGCCACTCTTCCTTGGTGCCGTGAATCAAAGCGACATCGACGTTTTCTCGTTCAAGCTGAAAGTGGCCAATAAGATTCGAAACGCGCACATCAAGATTAGGCGCATGATGTTGGAAAGCCTGCATTCTGGGCACCCACCAATGAATAGCGAGAGAATTGACCATGTTCAGTGTGATGCGATTTTCATGTTCTGCGCTTTGCAATGCCGCTGTTGCGTCGACGATTTGTTCGAGTGCAGGGGCGACTTTCTTGTAGTAAATATTACCTTGATTGTTGAGCGTCACCTGCCGGCCGACACGCTCAAATAGCGATAGCCCAAGCAGGGTCTCTAAGCTTTTAATTGCCTGGCTTACCGCTGAGTGACTGACGTTGAGAACCTCTGCGGCCTTAGTCATGCTGCCTGTTTCTGCAACCGCAACAAACGCATAGATCCCTTTTAGTGGCACAAGTGACTTCATTGTTAAACCTTATAGAGTGCTTTTCTAATCTGTAAGTTTTTCTAACATTTATGGTTAATATTACTCGCTTTTTTAACCAACGTCATTCTCCTAAAATACGGGCATCAGAGGAGAGTAGTATGTCCAACGAATATAAAGCGACAATATTGATGCTGTTATCGACGTTAAGTCTCTCTTTTAACGGCTTATTTGCGAAATTTCTGACCGATGAGTTTAGCCTGCCTGTTCTTTTGTTTTTACGATTGTTTCTACCCGCGGCGTTCATGCTTGCGGTGATGGCATCCATCCAATTCACTTTTCCCAATAAAAACTTAATTAAACCTATTGCGACTCGCGCCGTTTGTGTCGTGGGGTGTCAACTGTGTTTTCTCGCCTCTTTATCAGAGCTTTCATTGGTGGAAAGTGTGGTGCTGTTTGCGACTGGCCCGCTGTTCATTCCTGTGTTGGAAAAGCTGTTTTTCGGCGTGAAGGTTAAAGTGGTAACCAAGTTGGCCTTGGTTGCGACCTTTTCAGGGGTGCTACTTTTAACCATCGATGGCAGCCGTATTGTACTGAAGCCAGAAATGTTACTAGGGTTAGGGGCTGGGCTCTTTAATGCGGGGTCACAGTTGAGCCTATATCGCTCAGCGAAGGGCGATATGTCGGCTACGGCAATCAATGGTTGGAGCTTTTTAATCAGTGCCCTATTGGTGCTACCCGTGAGCGTGTGGTTTGGTTTTTCTCAAACCGATAGGCTATTGATGAGTGACCCTTTGATTTACTGGCCAGTTTGGTTGGGACTGCTTGGCCTTGTCTTCGCGACCATTAGCAATCAGATATTTAGAGCGAAAGCGTACAAGATCGCGACCAGTAATTCGCAACTTGCTCCGCTTATCTTTACCAATCTTCTCTTTACCCTGCTTTGGCAACTGGTGTTTTTCGATACACAGCTAACGGCGGAGAAAGTCGCCGGTGTTGCATTGATTGTTGGCGCCAGCTTAATGCAAACCTTTGCACCTAAGCTGACGAAAAGTTGGGCCAAATTTAGGCTGAGAAAAGCGGTGTTGACTGCCGAGTAACGCCGTGGCGATGTTAGCGTTGTTTCATCTGTTACTCCGAACTTATGTCATCCCAATAAGGTGTGTCACCAAAGTAACCGCTGACAAAGTCGATAAAAGCACGCGTTTTAACCGGAAGGAATTGGCGGTTGGCGTAAATTAAGTAGAGTCCAACGGGTTTGGGTTGGTGCTCTGGTAATATCTTAACGAGCTCGCCTTTTTTGATTGCCTCTCCTGCGATGAACGTCGGTTGAAGCGTAATGCCTGCCCCCAATATCGCGGTATTAACAAGTAAATCGCCATTATTCGCGGTAATCGAACTGCACACATTGCGTTCTGCGAGACTGCCCCCGAGTACGCTCATTACCAG
This sequence comes from Vibrio sp. 10N.261.55.A7, assembly GCF_002877365.1. GTDB lineage: Bacteria > Pseudomonadota > Gammaproteobacteria > Enterobacterales > Vibrionaceae > Vibrio. Next base: position 74,594 of record NZ_MCWZ01000293.1, on the reverse strand, counting down.
CCCCTGATCGGCGTAGGAATAGTTGAGAAAATCATGGTTGGGCAGGTCAGTTTGAGATGTTGGCGTGCCTTTTCTTTCGAGGTATTCCGGTGAGGCAAGCAAGGCTACTTGAATATCTGTGATTCTTTTAGCAATGACTGTATCGCTTTTTAAATTGCCAATGCGTAACGCGACATCGACTCCTTCTTCCACGATGTTGACCTTGTGATCGGTCAGGCTGAGGTCGATTTTTACGTCTGGATATCGGCGCTGAAAATCAACCAGAAGCTTAGGTAAATGCCGATGGCCAAATGACATCGGCGCATTGATTGTTAGCGTTCCCGCCACTTTTTGATGCCAGTCCCCAAGCGAGTTTTCCATTTCATTGATGTCACTCAGTACTTGCTCACATCGCGCTGAGTATAGGTGACCTGCTTCCGTTAAATTTATTTTCCGTGTGGTTCGATGGAGCAAGCGAGTTTGCAACTTATCTTCGAGCGCCGAGACATACTTACTGGCGAGCTGAGGTGAAATCCCGCGTTTATCCGCCGCTTTTGAAAACGATCCTTCTGTCACGACCGACATAAATGTCTTCATCATTTCCAGCTTATCCATATCACGTCGCCTTTATAAACACCTTGTTGTTAATCATTCAATGATAGAGGTATTTATCAACAAATCCACTTTAATTATTCTAGTGACATCAACATGAGATTTAACCAATACACAGTGAAATAGCACTTAAGGATTCGCGCAATGAAGACACAACAGATCAGTAAATTATTTAACTCAAACAGCGGTTTTGCCCCACTTTTTCTTCGACTTCCTTTGGGCATTATCCTCATGGCACACGGCTCTCAGAAATTGTTCGGTTGGCTGGGTGGCTACGGCCTAGAGGGAACAGGGCAATGGATGGAAAGCATTGGTTATGCACCCGGCTATTTGATGGCTCTATTGGCGGGTAGCGCCGAGTTCTTTGGTGGATTTGCACTGTTGGTGGGGCTACTCACTCGACCAGCCGCACTCGTTACCGCCTTTACCATGTTTATGGCGATGCTGGTACACATCGATAATGGCTTGTTTGTGAGTAACAATGGGTATGAATTCGCGCTTCTTCTGGTTGCCTCAACATTCTATCTCGCGTTTTCAGGGGCGGGCAGTGTATCAGTAGACAGTTTTATTAGTGCAAAGCTGAAAGGCGAAAATGATTTCAGTGGATCATTGTCGAGAGCGTAAATTGAATGGCATCACATTGAAATTAACCAATGGGAAATGGAGTAATAGAGTATGAATAGTCGCAAACAACCCGCGTTTTTTATTTCCCATGGTTCTCCTATGTTGGCATTGGAAACCAGTGAGACGACTGAATTCCTAAAAGGGTTTGGTCAAACGGTGGCTCGACCTAATGCCATTGTGGTCTTTTCAGCGCATTTAGATACGCAGAGCACCATCACGATCACCTCTGCTGAAAACCCTAAGCTCATTTATGACTTCTACGGTTTTCCAAGCGCGCTCTATGATATTCACTACCCTGCATCAGGCGCGCCACAGCTGGCGAGTAAGATACAAGGCTTGATCAGCAAGGTGGGATTATCGGCAGAGTTGGATGGGCAGCTTGGGTGGGATCATGGCGTCTGGATGCCGCTCTACCTAATGTACCCAAAGGCTGATATTCCAATTGTGCAGGTGTCGATCAGCACTGAGTTAGGCGCTAATGTGAATTATCAATTAGGGGAGGCTTTGGCGTCGCTCAGAACCGAAGGGGTGATGTTGATAGGTTCCGGTGGTATTAGTCATAACCTACCTGAAATCTCAAGCACGAATCCAACGCCGAATCGAAAAGAGATGGTGAGTGAGTTTACTTTATGGATCGCCGATAAATTGCAACAGGGTGATCATCAGGCCCTGCTGAATTATTTAGATGAAGCGCCACATGCTCTTTTCAATCACCCAACTCAAGAGCACTTTGTGCCGCTGCTGCCTATTTTAGGCGCGAGTTCAAGTGACAATGTGACTCAGATTCACCGCGCGGTTCAACGTGAGTTACTCGCGATGGACGCCTATCAATTTGGGTAAACTGAAACAAGAGTTGTAAATAAAGACAAATCTGACGACCAATTTCCTCGAATTCACAGTGTAAATTTGCGGAGGTGGTCGCAGTGAAATCCACCTACCTGCCGTCATACATGGACAATTTGTCTTTTTGTTTTTTTTTGCTTGCTTTCGGTGCTTTAGCCTACAGTTGGCTCTTCAAGATTGACAATGGCTAATCTTACTTCTTCGGGTAGATCGGCTTTGGTGTTGTTCTTGAAGTCAAACATCACACACGTTGCTTGCCCAATCGTGCTCACCTTGTTGAGTTTCTTACTGACAATTTTGTACTCCATAGTGAATCTATCGCTTTGTACATCGATAACTTTGCTGCCAACTAATAGCGTGTCAGGATAGGTGATAGGCAACTTATAACGGCATTGGGTTTCCCCCAGTACAGGGCCAATTTGACTTTGGGCGATATTGACCAACAAGTGAATTTCTTTGAAGTAGTCCAACCGAGCGGTTTCAAAGTAGCGAAAATAGACAACATTATTGACATGCTGCAGTGCATCCATCTCTCCCCAGGCCACTGGAATCTCGGTGATAACCGGAAAACCTTCTAACAATGTATTCATTCCTTTTTCCTTGAATCGCTCAAAATAGTGTTTTTATTCTAATGGCGAATCCTGCCGATATTAATAAAATGTTAAGGAAATGTGATCTGTATGATTTCTTGAAAACGCGAGTAATCGTGTAAGTCCATGTTTATGCAAGAAGTTGAAGGTATTGATGTATTTATTATTTAAGTACGATTGTTATGAAAATCTCTGCTAGATTTAACAGACGCGTTATCAAAAGAGGAGGGCGGGGTTCATGACATTAGTGGTTCGATCTATTCTACTGCCTTCAATCGTATTGATAGCAATTGGCGTCTTCGGGGTATTTACGATTGATCAACAGCTTCGAGGTAATATGGAGCAGCGGGTTGAGCAAGAACTGCACCGATTGGCAGACGCGTCACTCGCCGCGTTAGATCTTTCAGATAATCCTCTTAATATTAACAATATTGACCCTATCGCCAAACGAATTGGCTTGATGACGAAAACAAGAATTACCTTTGTTGACTCAGAAGGGACAGTCATGGGGGATTCTAGAGTGAAAGAAGAACTGGTTGGCACCATGTCGAATCACCTGCATCGCTCTGAATTGGTCAAAGCCAAAGAGATGGGATTTGGCCATGACATCCGCTATAGCGAAACCCTAGATAAGAACTTTTTTTATGTTGCCGTTTATAAACCCATTGAGGTTGAAGGAACGAGAGCGTATTACTTTGCTCGTGCATCCGTATCTGCAGATGTGCTGAACAGTCAGATTGCTCATATGCGTATGGCACTTCTATCAATATTACTGGCGGCAATGATGCTTGTTGGGGCGATTGCATTCATGGTGTTGCGTTGGGGAGCTGCGTCAACGAAAGAGAAGCAAGTGCTGCTAGAGAGTGAAATAGCCCGTAAAACACAGCAAATAGAGCGTATGTATGAGCTGGATTCACTCTTAAACGCCAGCAGTGATCTAGAAGACGCAGGTAAGGTGGTGAGTAAGTTGATTCCAAGCCTGCTGGCAAACACCTCTGGAGCGATTTCGATTTACAAGCCGTCACGCAATCAACTCAAGCTTCAACTTTTTTGGGGTGCCGAGTGGCAAGACAGCCTGTATTTTAGTGCCGAGCAGTGTTGGGCGCTGAGAAAAGGGCACGAGCACTTATCACACTTAGATTCATCTCAAGTCGATTGTGAACATTTCACCCAACCGAAAAGCCAAGCAACGCTCTGTATCCCTTTGATTGCGCATGGTGAAACCATTGGTGTTATGCATGTGCTGAAAGCGGGCTTTGAAGATGCTGATGTGGCGAATGCCAAAGCGATCGCAAAGCGTTTGGCGATGTCGATAGCGAATATAGAGCTAAAAACAAGCCTGCGTCATCTGGCGTTTAAAGACCCATTAACTCGCCTTTATAATCGACGTTACTTATTTGAAACGCTTTCCCAGTGGGTGGCGGCTTCTCGAAATAAGCACACTGAGATCGGAATTATCATGATTGATCTCGACCATTTTAAGCTGCTGAATGATGAGTATGGGCATGATGTTGGCGATCAGGTACTTGTGGCCATTTCTCAGTTCTATTTAGATACGGTGGACGCCAGCGATATCGTGTGTCGCTACGGCGGGGAAGAGTTTTGTATCGCGGTTCCGGAGTCGAACTCTGCTGACCTGATGAAGCTTGCCCATACCTTGTGTGAGGGCATGGCTGAGGTCTCCATTGATATAGATAACACTAAAAAGGTCAAGGTGACAGGATCAATCGGTGTGGCGATATTTTCTAATGCCTGTAGCTCGATTGAACATACCATTACGGAAGCGGACGCGGCGTTATATAAAGCCAAAGAAGAGGGCCGAAAATGCGTACGTTATGGCAGCTCGATGGATGGTTCAATTTCGTCTAAGGAACTGCCTAACGCAATGTCTAAATAGGCGATGACTTGAAGTCTAAATTCAAATGCAAACTGCCATCGCCTATCAATTAATGTGTGCTTACTCGCTTATTCAGGTTTGTGCTCTCTATTTCGCGGCTACTGGCGAATTCGTTAATGACGGCGACGTTTTGGGTGGCCTGACAATTAAACCGATGCCCACTAAGAACAGGCTGCACGCAATGACCTGCGGCGTAGAGAGTACTTCGTCAAAAATGAAGTACCCACTGATTAACGCGAATACGGGAACCAACAGTGTTAATGGCGCAACGGTACTCATAGGGTAACGGATGAGCATTTTGTTCCACACCCAGTAGCCAAACAACGTGGTTGGATACGCTTGAAAAACCACAGCAAATGTAGTGTTCCAGGTCCACTGCTGAATAGATTCAAGCAACACGTGATCGCCGTGAATAAAGACCGCTAACAGCAGCAATGGCAAAGGCGCAACGAGCATGCCCCATACGTTGAAAACAAACGCGTTCTTAGTTTTCGATGCCTTAACAATCAACCCAAATGCTGTCCATGAAAGCGCCGAAATGCTCACCAAAAACAGCCCAAACCCTGTGATGTTTCCGTTGGTGAATGAGATAGAAATGATCAGGGCAACGGCCGCAATCAAAGCGCCAATCAGTTTTCTCGTCGGCAAACTTTCTTTGAGAATCAACACGCCAACGGCAATGCCAATCAACACATTGGTTTGCAGCAATACGGCTGACATGCCCGATGATAAGCCTGCGGTGATTGACCACGAAGCCATGCCCCATACACCCACACCGAAAAACAACCCGTACCCAATCACATAACGCCACGCGACATCGGGCTTGGGAATGAAGAAAACGACCGGTAAAGCGGCGATAGCAAATCGCGCGGCGGTCGAGACGAGTGGGTTCACGTCGGAAACCCCGAGTTTGATCATTGAAAAGTTAAACCCCCAAATGATCATGACTGTGATGCTGAGTAATAAATCCGTTCTGTTCATGGTGTCTCCTTCCTATTCACGCCGTCTTATGTCGGTTTGAAAGCAGTATGCCTTGAACCCAATTGAGGATACAGATACAATTTTTTACAAATATAAGGGTACAGTTGGGCGTTCTATGAGTCTTTACAAACAACTAGCGAAACAGTTCATTGATGATATTCAGGGCGGCGTGCTTCAGCAGGGGAGTCGATTGCCATCATTGCGTCTGTTATCCAAACAGCACTCCGTCAGTATGTCGACGGCGGTTAATTGTTATCAAGAGCTTGAATCACAAGGGTGGATAACCGCACGTCCTCAGGCTGGGTATTACGTCAGCCACAAAGCATCGACACACTTAACGCCAAACTGGACGACCTTCGAAAGCCGGGTTTCAACGCCTTCTGCCATTAGCCCTGTGTATTCACACTTAAACGGCCCATTAGGAGTGTCAAATTCTGATGTGTCTGACGACATGACATTGGAGCTGGAACGCGGCTTCAAGCGCGTGATGAGAACGGTCGGGAAAAGGTTGAATCGTTACCCTGACTTTCAGGGTGAGATGCCGCTTAGGGAGACGTTATCTCATCATTTTTCAAAACACGGAATTCACTTTAAAGCGCAAGACTTGGTGATCACCTCTGGTTGCTTATCAGCGTTAAAGGCGGCGCTAGAATCCTGCAGCCGAGAGGGAGATGCCATCGCGATCAGTTCACCCTGCTTTAACGGCATTATTGAATTGCTTGGGCAGATGTCGCGAAAAATCGTCGAGATCCCATCGCTCGAAGACGGCATCGATTTGGATCAGCTTGAGGTGCATTTCCAGCAAGGTAATGTGCAAGCGGGTATTTTCTGTACCTCGCACATGAACCCGCAAGGGATCACCATGTCGACTCAGCAAAAACAACGTTTGGCGACGATGGCGAATGTGTACCGTATTCCCGTGATTGAGGATGACGTGTATGTTGAACTCTCTTACGCTGATCATTACCCATTGCCTGCGAAATACTACGATACGGACGGCTATATTTTGTGGTGTGGCTCGATTTCAAAAAGCTTATCACCGAGTTACCGTTTAGGTTGGTGTTTACCAGGGCGTTATCTGGATACGTATCGCAGTCGATTCAGTGCGGGGTGCTATGGTGTGTCGCTGCCATTGCAGTTGACCATTGCCGATTTTATCGAATCAGGACACTACGAAAAGCACCTAAAGCGTAAGCGTTATGAGTTGCTGACCTATCGAATGGATTATCTGAATTACATCAGTCAGCACCTCTCTTGTCAGGTGCTGATCAGTGATTCTAAAGGCGGTTTAGTAATGTGGCTGCAAATTCCCAATTTAGACGGTGAGGCGTTGTCTCATGCGGCGGAAGAGCATCGGCTTGATATAAGAATGGGGGAGATTTTCACCACGCTTGGGCATTATCAAGATTGCGTTAGAATCAATATTGGTCACCCATTGGAAGGGAAAGCGAAGAGAGACCTTCAAACTCTGATTGACTTGATAGAGCAAAATCTCTCAACCAACAAACGATAGCGAGTGCTCGTTGTCGAGCCGTGGTAATGAGAAGTCCGATGGTTCAGAAAACAAAAAAGCCACAGATTGTCGAGCATCCTGTGGCTTTAACTATCAGCAATGTAGCCGCATCAAGGATTCATCGCTTGATGCTGGCTGTTATTATTCTTTGATAAGAGGAAGAATATCAAACTTACGCTCAGGCTGTTCCATCACGCCCTGAAGTCCTGCAAGGTTCTCTGCTTTACCAACGATACCCGCCATACCTGACTCTAACAGCGCAGGGAAGGTGGTTTGACGTAACAGTACGTTTGAGAAGTCCGATTTATGGATGAACACAGTGGTATCGGCATCCAGCTTCGTTGTCGTTTGTACGGTCGTCATGTTGCCGTTTGAGACCTCAGTATAGAAGTACTCTTTGGTGTCAGGATGCACTGTCGTCAGGGTAAAGTTGAGGCCTGCATCAATGGCTTTGACAGAATTGACACGTACCGCAAACATATCGAAGATTTTCGCTGTCGGCGAGTTGGCAATTATGTCGGCTGACATTTGATTGACACCATCTTTGACTTCGCTTGTACGCAGTTCAACGGCACCTTGTAGGTAGCTGTTTCTCCACGCCATTGTTTCTGATTGGTAGCCTTGTTGCTCAAAGCTATCGGCCAATGCATGGCGATACTGTTCGTTGGTTGGAGCGCATTGAACAAGATCATTAAACAGCTGCGAAGACTCTTGGTAGCGACCCGCTTCAAAGTGAACCAACCCAGCGTTGTAAAGCGTTTCTGCTCCAGCGGCTTCAACATAAGTACATGACTTATCGATGGTGGTCAGTGGATTAGTGTTCACTGGGTTCATGTCGTGGTAACCAAGATACAAATTGACAACCGCGCGAGCATTGTGGCTGTAAGAGCCGTGGTAGCCATTTGTGTGCCAAGTGTTGAACTGAACCTCAGGGATGATTTTTTCTATCTCGCGGCCAACATCATTAATCGTGACGCCGTTGTTCGCTAAGCGCATAGACTGGTTATGAATGAATCCATAGTTGTCACGTTGCAGCGTAATGTATTCATTAATGGCTTGGTTGTCCCAAACTGGCGCTGAGTGAGAAGAGGTCAATGCCGCAATACGGTCGCCATAGGCAATTTTAATCTCCGTTAGGTACTTCGTCCAAGCCAGAGAATCGCGCACTTTAGCACCACGGAAGGTGTAGATATTGTGCATGCCGTGGTACGTCAACTCGCCCGTGAACAGAGTCTTATATTCTTCAATCCAGGTGAGGATCTCGACGGGTGCTTCCGCACCTGGGACATTGGTGAACTCGAAAGTCAGGCCGTCTATCGTGTGCTTCTCGACTTTATCAATGATCTCAAGCGTTGGTGTGATGAGCGTTAATCCGCCTTTCGTGCCTTTATTGAGGCCGATAGCCATATCAACTTGGCCACGCGCATTTTGACTCAGTGTCGTACCATATTGGTAATCAGTACGGCGAGACATCGCGTTGCCCGCAATCATGTTCTCGTCCGCCAATGCCGCAACAAAGCCTTCTGGTGCAATGATCTTAACATCGTCTGAAAAATCAGCTTCTAGGCCTCGAACACCACCGAAGTGATCACCATGTGGGTGAGAATAGACGACCGCATGAATCGTGTGTGGCGCTGGAAGGTGCAGCTTGGCGAACTCCCACGCATCTTTGGTGGTGTCATCGAGCAAGCCTGGATCGTTGATGACGTAACCCGTCTTGGTACGAAACACAGTGATGTTCGATACGTCACTGCCGCGGATTTGATATACGCCCTCTACCACTTCATACAGACCTTGTGCCTGATAGTTCATCAGCCCTTGTCGAAAGATCGATGGATTGACAGTCTCTGGGTACTGTTCAGGGTTGACGTTCTGCATGAAATTAATGAACGGAACACGTGCAAGGCCTGCATCGTGGTCGCCAAATGATGCGATAAGACCACGGCTTTGTTCTTCAAACGCAGTGCGATCTTCAAATGGAAGGCGATTGGCAAGTTCACGGTTGGCTTGAATGGTGTGCTCGGTTGCGGCTTTGCCTTTGTAACGTGCCATTTCCAACGCATCGAAGTGTTCGTGGTCATGAGACTGAGCGGTGGCATTGAACGATAGGGTGGTGAATATCGCGATAGAGAGTGTGGTATTTCGCATCATTCTGTTTCTCTTTCTGTCTGTAACGAATAGTAGGGTTGGTGGCGTAGCCAGATTCAATGGCTTTGCTTTTCAACGTTGTGGTCAGAATACGCTTCGTTACATAGGTTTCCTATAAACTGGATTTTAGTTAAAACATGAATAATTCGTATGTGTTATTATTTTAATGGATAATTTATTTTTATTTATTAAGGCGACTCATGGACAATAAGTTCGATTTTAATCTTCTGGTTATTTTTCTAGAGGTTTACCATCAGCGCTCCATAACTTTAGCGGCGGATTCACTCGGTTTAACACAGCCGGGCGTGAGCTATGCGCTTAAGCGGTTACAGTCCAATTTAGGTGTAGAGCTATTTGTCAGAGAGGGGCGTGGTATTTCCCCTACGTTGAGTGCGACGCAACTGGCCAATCAAATTTCACCTGCGTATCGAGCGGTAACCGACGCGGTGAGCAATGTCTCAGGCTTTGACAAACAAGTCCCTCGCTCGTTTTTGGTTCATGTGAACGAGTCGATGATGAACCTGCTTATGCCACTTATCTTGCAAGATGAAGAGATGGGCAATTGCGAGATCGAATTTCAGTTAACACCAAACAGTGAAGATGAATTACTTCAACAGCTTAACTTACAAAAAGCCGACCTTGCGATTGATATTGGTCACTTGCCGAGTCAGTCGTATCAAAGTGAATTTTTCTTCGAAGAAGCGGCATCTTTGGTGTGCCGAAATGACCACCCTCGAGTAAGTGGAAAAATCAGTAAGGCTGAGTTTTATAAAGAAAAGCACATTACTTCGAAGCTGCGTCGAGGCGATTTGACGGTGTTAGAGTACATTGCTGACGAGGTGATGGCCGAGCGAAAGGTGGCGTGTGAGTGCAGTTCGCTGGTGTCGCTTATGGGGCTGGTTTCCGAAAGCGATTGCCTAGGCATTACCTCTACCAGCCTTGCCGATAAATACGCACCAAAGCTTGGCTTGCAACAATTATCCCCGCCGATAAAAAGCAAACCCGTCATTCACAACATCATGTGGCACAACAGGAACACACACCATCCTGCGCATGTTTGGCTGCGAGAAAAGCTGAAAAACGTCATCGCTCAAGTGGGGCCATCCGCGAGTTAATTTCTTTCAATCATTTGTGCTGATGACGCCTTATTTCCTTCCTCCAACATGGGCTCTATGAGCCCGATGAAACCTCAGTATCTCCATCGTTCAATGATGCCTAAATACGGCACCAAAAACCTTTCTTTAAGTAAGGATTAATTCGATGTGTGATCATCGCCTTTCTGAAAATAGATTAGAGTTCTAATTAATTTAACACTGAGAGATTTGACTATTTATAGTGATATTGATCTCATTGTTCTAGAATATTTAGCCGTTAATTTGATTTTGATCGCCTAGTGTGGAGGATGGCTGCCAAATTATATGTTTAGAGTTCAAAGGAAATGTATCTACACATGATTAGTTCAGCACCTTGGGTCATGTACCCAGAGATAGGAGAAGGTCTTGATAAAGCATGGACGTTTTTAGAGCCTTCCGCCGAAGATGGCGATGATATTTATAGCCTGATTGCAGCCTGCCCTCCACTCGATGTTAACTCCTCTTATTGCAACTTTCTTCAATCAACCCACTTTAGTCAGACCTGTGTCATTGCACGATGTGATGGCGACATTGCGGGTTTTATTTCCGGTTACAGAAAGCCGGATGATCCGGATACCTTGTTTGTCTGGCAAGTTGCGGTCTCACCGAGATACAGAGGTAAAGGCCTGGCTTACAACATGTTGCACGAGTTGATGAGTCGAGACGTGTTACGCACTATTGAGGCGGTCGAAACAACCATCACCAAAGATAACGATGCCTCATGGGCACTGTTTAGAAAGCTGGATAAACGCAATGGACAGCGTGGCGAAGTCAGCACTTTTCTTGATGAAAAAACACATTTTAAGGGGAAACACGATACGGAGTTACTGTATCGAATCCCATTAAATCAACCCAAGCGAAAAGGACAATAAACGGTCACATTATGGAAATTTTTAGCAAGCAAGAGTCTAAAGTACGTTCTTACTCAAACAGCTTTCCCGTTATGTTTAAAAAAGCACAAGGGAGCTGGCTTGAGACCGAAAAAGGCGATCGTTACTTAGATTTTCTTGCCGGTGCAGGATCACTTAATTATGGCCACAATAACCCGAACCTGAAACAGGCTCTACTCGATTACATAGAAATGGACGGCATTACTCACGGGTTGGATATGCACTCCAGCGCCAAAGCGCGATTCCTATCGGTCTTCGAGCAAACCATTCTTCGTCCTCGCGACCTCAACTACAAGGTTCAATTTACTGGCCCTACGGGGACTAATGCGGTTGAAGCGGCGCTGAAACTGGCGCGTAAAGTGACCCAACGTAGCTCAATTGTGGCGTTCACCAATGGTTTTCATGGCTGTACGGCTGGCGCTTTAGCGGCCACGGGTAATCAGCATCATCGCCAAGGCTCTGGCATGGCTTTGAACAATGTGACCCGTCTACCATTTGAAGGCTATGCGGATATTGATGGCCTCACCTATTTTGAAACCATGCTGCTTGATAACTCTTCTGGCATGGACAAACCTGCGGCGGTTCTGCTTGAAACCGTGCAAGGTGAGGGCGGTTTGAATGTTGCCTCTGAGCAATGGTTGCAACGTCTTAGCCAGATCTGTAAGCGTCACGATATTTTGATGATTGTTGATGATATTCAGGCGGGCTGTGGTCGAACGGGGACTTTCTTTAGCTTTGAACCATCGGGCATCAAGCCGGATATTGTCACTCTATCGAAATCTATTGGTGGCTACGGGTTACCGATGGCAGTAGTACTGTTAAAACCTGAGCTTGATATTTGGAATCCAGGTGAACACAACGGCACCTTCCGTGGCAATAATCACGCCTTTGTGACAGCAGCCAAAGCGTTAGAGGTTTACTGGTCAACGAATGAATTTGAAGCGCACATTAAGCAGTGTTCAGAGGCCGTGTCACAGACCATCGAACGTTGTATAACGCGTCATCCTAAGTTACTGCTTCAACAGAAAGGTCGAGGCATGATGATTGGTGTTGAGTGTTGCGATGGTGAACTCTCCCGTGACATCGCTAAAACCTGTTTTGAAAACGGCATGGTGATTGAAACCGCTGGCCCTGATGACGAAGTGGTGAAGTTCTTTTGCCCATTAACGATCGCGTCTGAAGAGCTTACCCAAGGCTTAGCCATATTTGAAAACGCGGTTGATCATGTTGTCGCGAAACACTACAAAAAAGCATCGTAATTAAGGGAAGTACAATGATTGTTAGAACGTTGGATGAATGCCGAGATAGCGAGCGAAGAGTCGCCTCAGAAACGTGGGAAAGCGTACGTATGCTGCTCAAAGATGACAATATGGGCTTCTCTTTCCATATTACGACCATCTTTGAAAATACCGAGACTCACATCCATTATCAGAACCATTTAGAATCGGTGTACTGCATGAGTGGTGAGGGTGAAATCGAAGTGGTGGGTGGCGAAACCTACCCGATTAAACCAGGGACGCTGTACATTCTAGACAAGCACGATGAGCACTATTTAAGAGCCTATAAAGGCAAAGAAATGGTTATGGCTTGCGTGTTTAATCCGCCGATCACAGGCAAAGAAACCCATGATGAAAATGGTGTGTATCCGCTCATCACGGATTAAGTTATCGCTCTGACAGAGCAGAAACGCATTGAGCAGGAGTGAATATTGACCTTTCACTCCTGCTTTTTTCGTCTTAGATAAGTGCTTATCTACGGCGAGCGATCACCGTGTACTTCACCGCGCAGCCTGCATGCCTAAACCTTCTGGCAGGAGTCTCGCTTGATGAGTGAGCATGGCACGATGCTTCGCTGTAAGTCATCATGTTTCCCCATGATGGCTTCTATCGCGAGTTTGGCGGTTTCAACGCCTATTTGGTAGGCATCCTGCTTAATGGCTGTAATGGGAACCTTAAAGAGATCCACCATAGGGATTTCATCAAAACCGAGTACCGATACCTTTTTAGGGATCTCGATTTCCGCCTTATTTAAAACCATCAGTAAATCGGCAGTGATGGCTAAGTGCTGAGTAAAAATAGCCGTCGGGGGATTTTTACCGTGAATGAGATCGATTGGAGAACGTTGAAACCCATTCTCTCTGTCCCAAAGTTGCATTAAATCCTGTTCCGCTTTAATGCCGTGCTTGTCTAAAGCATCGAGATAACCTTGATAGCGCGCTTTTCTAGAAAAACTACTGCCAAACTCTTGTGTAAAAAATGCAATTCTCTTATGACCAAGTTCAATCAAATATTCCGTAGCCTGGAAAGCTGCCTGTTGATAATCAGACAGCACGATATGGCTTTGACAATCCGTATATTCGAGTTGGAACTGAACAACGGGCATCTTATTTTGAATGAATTGATTGATGAGCTCAGAGTTCAGCCCCGACGAGGTAATGATGATGCCATCGACACACATCTGTTGTAACGACAATAAAGCACGTTTTTCCGCTTCAGCATTAAAGTCACTGTTGTAAATTAAAACGTTGTAATCGTGCTTTTTACAGTAGTCATCGATCCCTCGTAACACGCGGCTGGTGTTATAGCCCGCGACATCACGCACAACGACCCCAATCGTCTTGGTTTTTTCAACTTTCAGACTTCGAGCAATCGGGTTGGGAACGTAGTTAAGTGTCTCAATTGCCGACTTGATTTTTTGTTTTGTTTCAGCAGACATATGGCCAAAACGGCCATTAAGGTATTGAGACACGGTACTTTTTGATACTCCAGCATGTGTCGCAACATCCACTATTCTTACTTTCTTCATACAGGCTTCTTAAAAATGTTAAGTGGATCAAAATTGGATCGTTGACATTGTATCTTCAGATCTAGATGATAGCAAGTAAACCGATTTACCAAACCGATTTACTAAATCGATTTGGTTGCTAAATTGTCACGAGAGAGAACTGAAATGAAAATTGAAGACATTAAAATTTTTGTAACCAATCCAGGTCGTAACTTTGTCACAGTAAAAGTGATCACCGATGAAGGGGTTTACGGTCTAGGCGACGCAACCGTTAATGGCAGAGAGCTCGCTGTAGCGACGTACTTAGAAGAGCATGTGAAGCCGTGTTTAATTGGTCGCGATGCACACGGCATTGAAGACATTTGGCAGTATCTATACATGGGCGTGTACTGGCGTCGTGGTCCAATTACGATGGCAGCCATTGCCGCGATTGACATGGCACTTTGGGACATCAAAGGAAAAGTGGCAGGGCTTCCGGTTTATCAACTTCTAGGTGGGAAATGTCGTGATGGCGTGAGCTTGTACGCGCACGCAAATGGCGAAACCATTGAAGATACGTTAGACAAAGCAGAGCAGTGTATCGAACAAGGATTCAAAGCGATTCGCCTGCAATCGGCCATTCCTGGTTTGTCTGAAACGTATGGGGTTCTTGGCGACAAAAAAGACTACTTTGAATTGCAGGGCAATCGACCATTACCACCAGAGCAGCAGTGGTCAACAAGCAAGTACTTCAAGTTAGTTCCTGAGCTTTTCGCTCAAGCCAAAGAACGTTTTGGCGACCGAGCTGAATTTCTTCACGACACTCACAGTCGCCTCACGCCCATTGAGTCAGCAAAGCTAGGCAAGATGCTAGAACCTTATAATCTTCTATTCCTAGAAGATGCATCGATCGCTGAAAACCAAGAGAACTATAAGCTGATCCGCCACCATACAACGACACCGCTTGCCTTAGGTGAAACCTACAACACCATCTGGGATTGCAAAGATCTCATCCAAAATCAGTGGATTGATTACATTCGCACTGCGGCTACCCATGCGGGTGGTATTACCGGAATGAAGAAAATCTCAGATTTCGCGGCTGTCTATAACGTGCGAACTGCCCCACATGGTGCGCCAGATCTTTCCCCAATCTGTTTTGCGGCGCACATGCACCTCAATATCTCTACGCATAACTTTGGGATTCAAGAGTTTGTCGGATTTGGCAATGAAGAGTGCCAATCGATCTTTAAGCACGACATGAAGCTTGAAAACGGCATGATTCTCGTCAGCGATGCGCCAGGATTGGGTGTTGAGTTTGATGACACTGAAGCGGAAAAATACACCTATAAACGCTCTTACCTACCTGTTAGCCGCCTAGAAGACGGCACGCTTTGGCACTGGTAACCCTACAACCCCAATAACGAATAAACGCTGCCCACTCACCCCATGTGAACAGGGTGGGCAGTTAACTAGTGGAACAAATAATAAAGATAGGAACTGTACATGAAGAAAACAGTATTAATATTTGGAACCGGATTTGCTGGTCAAGGTCACGCTAAAGCATTTCGAGACGCGGGCGCTGAAGTGGTGGGTATCGTTGGAAGAACGGAGCACGTGGTGACTGACGTCGCTGAAAAGTTGGCGATACCTTACTCAGGCACTAACTGGGGGCTAGCGCTTGAGCTATGCAAACCCGACATTGTCTCTATTGCCACTCCTGGTGGGGCGCATGTTGAAGCCATTAAAGAGGCGATAGCCTTTGGTTGCCACATTTTCTGCGATAAGCCACTGACCGAGAGCGGCGAAACGGCGTTAGAGATCTATCGTTTAGCCGAAGAGAAAGGCATAAAAACAGCGTTTGCGTCGAGCTTTCGTTACATGCCTGAAATCATGCATGCGAAGCAGCTTGTTGCAGACGGCGTGATAGGTGAACCAACCGAAGTGGAGTGTATTTCTCATTTCAATCTAGATCGCCACATTCCTTTTGGCTGGTCTCATCGCACTGAAGCAGGCGGCGGACGCTTGAACAACAACTTTACCCATCTATTGTCGATTGTGACGTCAGTGGTCGGAGAAAACATTCTTTCGATCAATGGTGAAGTTCGAAACGACATGCCGAAAGCCCCGGTTGTCAAGGGTGTCCATAACTTCATGGAGCGCCGCAATTTCATTCCGGATGACATTAAAGACCCATCACTTGAATGGCGAGATTGCGACGTGGAGTGGTCCTATACGGTTCTGGCTCAAATCGAAAGCCGAATGCCAGCGGCTCAACCCGTGTCAGTGTTGTTTAAACACGGTGGTTTGACGCCACGTTTTAGCGAAGACCATATCGTTTTTCATGGAACTCAAGGCTCTATTTACATCAAAGGTCACTATGGCAGCGGCCCATTGTCGGTTTGGAAGGATGGTCAGTGGAATGAAGTGGTATTACCGCAGGAGATTGATGTTCAACTTCCTGATATTGAATGTGAAACACAACGCAGCTGGACTCACCTTGCGACCCAATTAGTGAAAGACCTAAGTGGTGTCGAGGTTGAACGATACCAAACCTTTGAAGACGGCTGTCGCTATCAATTAATCATTGATCTAATAAGAAAAAATGATCGCTGGGTTGATGTGAGTGATCTTCTGAATTCCAAACGTTAGGTGACACTATGATATACGAATATCTTGTTATTTTTGGTTACTTCGCATTAATTGTTGGGATCGGTTTTGCCTTCAAGAAAATGGCGAACCGCTCGACGAGCGATTATTTTCGTGGCGGCGGCAAAATGCTGTGGTGGATGGTGGGATCAACAGCATTCATGACTCAGTTCTCTGCGTGGACGTTTACTGGTGCGGCTGGTAAGGCATTTACCGACGGGTTTGCCGTTACCTTGGTGTTTTTAGCCAATACATTGGCTTATTTCTTTGGCTACCTGTACTTCTCTCACCGTTTCCGTCAAATGAGAGTGGATACACCAACAGAAGGCGTTCGTCGACGCTTTGGGCATCAAAATGAGCAGTTCTTCTCTTGGGCTTTGATCATCTTCAGCTTCATTAATGCCGGTGTATGGCTGAATGCGCTGGGTGTGTTTGCCAGTGCGGTGTTCAACTCTGATTTGAACACCACCATTATCGCGACAGGACTAGCAGTACTTATCGTGTCTGTTATTTCAGGAGCATGGGGAGTCGTGGCGTCAGATTTCCTTCAGACGCTGGTCGTTGCGGTTGTCTCTATCGCGTGTGCTGTGGTCGCCCTTGTCGCAGTTGGTGGTCCAACGGTTATCGTCAACGAGTTTCCTAGCGGTTTCGTGATGGGACCAGACATGAACTACCCATTGCTATTGGTGTGTGCGTTTATTTTCTTTGTGGTTAAGCAGCTTCAAAGCATCAATAACATGCAAGACTCGTATCGTTTTCTGAATGCGAAAGATACCAACAACGCAAGAAAAGCGGCACTGCTTGCTGCTGCGTTAATGGGTGTGGGCAGTATTGTTTGGTTTATTCCACCATGGGCTGCCGCCATTCTTTACCCTGATGCCGCGGCGATGTACCCACAGCTGGGTGGCAAAGCGGCAGATGCGGTGTACTTAGTGTTTGCGAAAAACATCATGCCAGTTGGAACGGTTGGTTTGTTGTTGGCGGGTTTGTTTGCAGCCACCATGTCATCGATGGATTCAGCATTGAATCGTAACTCTGGTATTTTTGTTCGCAGTATCTATCAGCCACTGTTTGCTAAGAAAGAGACAAGCGATAGCCAATTATTGAAAATCGGTAAACTCATCAGTTTGTTTAGTGGTGTATTGGTTATTTGTGTCGCGCTCTTCTTCAGCTCGCTGAAAGAGATGAGCTTGTTTGATCTGATGATGTCGGTATCAACCATGATTCAAGTACCGCTGTTAGTGCCATTGTTCTTTGGCATGCTGTTTAAGCGCACGCCAAGCTGGGCACCGTGGGCAACGGTCGTGGTCGGTATGTTCGTATCGTGGTTAATGACGAGCGTGATTACGGCCGATGTGATTGCGGGTTGGTTTGGTATTGAAGAAATCACACGCCGAGAAGCGGGTGAACTTAGAATTGCAGCCACTATTGCGGCTCACCTATTCATTACAGCGGGCTTCTTTATCTCGACTTCTCTGCTTTATCGTGAAGAGAAAGATACTCACAGAGAAGAGACGGATAAATTCTTTGCTGATGTTGAAACGCCTATTATTTCAAAAGATGAATATGATGCCGTGGATACGGAACAACGCAGCAAATTAGGTCTAATGGTGATGTATATGAGCGCAGGCCTACTGGCTATGGTTGCCATTCCTAATCCATTATGGGGTAGGGTTGTCTTCTTACTCTGTGCAGTGACGGTGTTCTCAATAGGTTGGTTACTTAAACGCAGTGCTGACAAGTCAATAACCAAAGAGTTGAAGCCACAGATAAACTAGTTTCTGCGACTGCCTATTAAGGCTCTAATGTTCGCTATCAATGGAATGTTAGGGCCTTTTTATTATGAGAGGCCACTCGCTTCCTTTTAATAAAAACGCTCTTTCTGAGTCTTTTCTCACTTATAGAGCAACAAATTGCGACACACTGTTTAAGGAATGAACCCACAATCTTGAATAGGAAGACTCCCCAGTGAAATGCCTAGTTGTACTTGCCCACCCCCTTGAACATAGCCTTTGCAGCCATCTTGCTGAGCAAACGATAGAACACCTTAAAACCCAAGGGCATGAGGTCACGGTAAAAAACCTCTATGAAGAGCAATTCAACCCGGTTCTCAGTGCTTCTGAGCGCTCCAGTTATTACCAGCCAACGTTTGATTCATCTCAGCTCCATGACGACATTCAACAGCTAAAAGACACAGAGTCACTGGTGTTGGTGTTCCCCACCTGGTGGTTTGGCTTTCCCGCTATTTTGAAGGGGTGGTTTGACCGAGTTTGGGCGCCCACACACGCCTACAACCACGCCTCAGATCTTGGCGCGATCACGCCATGTCTCGACAATTTAAAAGAGGTGAAGGTGGTGACGACTTTGGGTTCTCCGTGGTGGGTGGATTTTTTTGTGTTGCGAAAACCCGTGAAAAAGGTGCTAAAAATCGCCTTGTTGGGGGCTTGTGCTAAGAAGTGCCGCTTTAAAATGCTCTCGTTTTACAAAAGTGAAGATGCGAGCCCAAATAAGATTGAACGCTTTATCGGCAAAATAAAGGCTGAGTTTTAGACATAAACGCGTTATAAACAACGCTTGGGAATAAGCTCAAGGAGGGAGCGGATGGAACATTCTAAAATCTGGCGTAATGATACCTTCTCTGGCGTTGAGCTTCTTTCTGCACGCTATGAAAGCTTCGAATTTTCTAAGCATTGGCATGATGAACTGTCGATAGGCATTATTGAACAAGGTGCCGAAGGTCTATTTTATCGCGGCAGTAATCTCATTATTCCTCAGAAACAGATTGTCGCGATTAATCCTGCAGAGGTTCATACTGGATTCTCAGGGTCTTCGATAGGCTGGCAGTATCGTATGTTCTACTTTGATGTTGATGAGCTTATCGAGCAGTTTGCTCACCACAGCACGCCGATTAATCCCATTATTGATCAGTCAGTGATTGATGATGAATCGTTATTCGATGCTCTGCGGCAGTTACACATATCATTAGAGCAGCCAGCCTTGGAGCTGAGTAAAGAGTCTTTCTATCTCTCTGCACTGGAAACCTTGTTCACGCGCTACGGTTCTGCCAAAGAAGAAGCGCTGCAACCATCATGCAAAAAAAGCAGTTATCTCGCGCGCGATTACCTTCGCGATCATTTTGAAGGTAACCCATCATTGAGCGACCTAGAGCACATTGCGGGGTTGTCAAAATTTCAGTTAATTCGAAGTTTTAAGTCAACATTTGGTGTCACTCCGCATCAGTATTTATTTCTGGTTAAGGTCAATCAGGCGAAGGCTTTACTCTCTGAAGGGGCAAGTTGTGTTGATGCTTCATTAGCGTGTGGCTTTTACGATCAAAGCCATTTTACGCGCAACTTTAAAAAAGCGTTTGGTGTTTCTCCGTCGAAATATTGCCCTTGATGAACCATAGCGCTCAAACCTGTCGCTATGACGTTCATAACCCTATGAATGTCCACTTTTAAACTTTCTCGTTTCCCCATGAAACACGTCAATTTTGTACAAGACCGACTCATCTTGATTGATTAATGTGGCTGCTCGTTAGTAAAGGAGAGTTGCAGTGTTTAGGAGAAGTGTATGAGTCTGTTTTTGACGTGGTTAGGGGTGATGTTTCCTTTGGTATTCAGCCCAGGGCCAGCGAACATTGTGTTTGCCGCGTCGGGTGCGAAAGTAGGCGTGAAACGCTCGATAGCTTTGATAGCCGGTGTCGACAGCGTGTTTTTGATCAAGTCGATCATCATCGGTTATGGCCTTGGTGAGCTGGTTCAGTCACACCCTGCTGTCATGAACGTGATGCAATTGCTCGGTTCTGCGTACTTGATTTACCTGGCGATTAAGTTTCTAAAATCGAGCCAATCAACAGTGAACAATGAAGCGAAAGAGCTGCGATTTGTTGACGGGCTTATCATCCAGTTGTTGAACAGCAAAGGGTGGCTAATGGTATTTCTGATGTTCACTCTGTTCTCTGAGCCTTCATTGGCAGCGTTTGGCGAATATGGGGTGGTCGTACTTATTGCATGGTTGGCGATGTTAAATATCTTGACGCACTTTGCGTGGGTAGCCATCGGGGAGCTGATTTCTAAGGTATCCAGCAACCCAACCTACGAGAAATCGTTGAATTGGTTTTACGCAGGGTGCTTAATAGTGGTCAGCGTGTGGCTTGTGGTGGACAACCCAATGATTAAAGGGCTGCTGCAATCAGCAGCTTAGTCGATGCCAAGTAAATAGATTCGATTAACCTCGTTACTGCGAGTGTTAATCGAATCGTATCAGTTAGCTGACGTACATGGGTTGGTTGAAGTGCATTGGTTGGCGTTAGTGGCTCCGTTTAGCGAGAGCCATATTGATTCGCGAGAGCCACATTGGCTGACTGGAAATAAAGCCGCTAAGTGCCGCAGAAAGTTCGATATGGCCCGAAATTGTTGGGGGCAGGGTGTGCGTATTCTTCGCAATCAGGCTGAACCTCAAACGGATTTTCTAATACCTTTAGCATACGTTCAAAAGGCTCATAATTGTTTTGCTCGGCCGCTGCGATCATCTCCTCAACCTTATGGTTTCTAGGGATATAGACAGGGTTATGCGTGTTCATCAGAGTGGCTCGCTCTGAGTCAGACATTGGATCCCTTTCGAGTCGCTGTTGCCATTTTTCGTTCCATGCATTCCATCCCTCTGGCTGGCTAAAGAGGGCGTGAGTGTCGTTCTCATTACCTAAGACGACAGCGGAAAGCGATCGGAAAAACAGCGTGAAATCGACATGTTGTTCGTTTAGTAGGGCAAACAGCTCTTGGATCAGTTCGTTGTCGCCATCTTCTTGATTGGTTATGCCTAGTTTAGCGCGCATTCCCGCCATCCACAGGCCTTGATAGTGCGCCATAAATTCATGCAATGTATTCGTGGCCAGTTCGACAGACTCTTCTTCGTTTTCAGCGATAAGTGGAAGCAGTGTTTCAGCGAGTCGCGCGAGATTCCACTGAGCAATGTGTGGCTGATTGCGATAGGCGTAACGGCCTTGAGAATCAATAGAGCTGAATACCGTATCAGGATCGTAGCTGTCCATAAACGCGCATGGGCCATAATCGATGGTTTCACCTGATATGGTGGTGTTATCGGTATTCATCACGCCATGAATAAAGCCAAGTAGCTGCCATTTGGACACGAGCTTCGCTTGGTTTTCACAGATGAGTTTTAGCAAGGTTAGGTAGCGATTATCCGACTCTTTTGCGGCAGGGTAATGACGCTCAATCACGTAGTCGGCCAGTTGCTGTACCTTATCTAGTTCTTCGTTAGCGGCAAAAAACTGAAAGGTTCCGACTCGAATGTGACTGGCCGCTGTTCGAGTGACGATCGCGCCAATGGCTGCCTGATTTCGCCAGATTTGTTCACCCGTGGTGACTGCCGCCAGCCCTCGCGTTGTTGGAACATTCAAAGCGTGCATCGCTTCAGACACGAGATACTCACGCAATACTGGGCCAATCGCCGCTTTGCCATCGCCAGAGCGAGAAAAAGGGGTTCGCCCTGAACCTTTTAATTGAATATCGCGTCGATGGCCATTTTTACTGATCACCTCGCCAAGCAATACCGCGCGACCATCCCCAAGTTGTGGGTTGTAACTGCCAAACTGATGCCCTGCGTACGCTTGCGCAAGAGAGTTCGAGCCTTCCAGACTTAGCGTGCCGGAAAATATCTCAGCCAATTGCTGATCCGTTGCGGATTCGGCCTCAATATTCAATGACTGCGCCAGTGCATAGTTAAATTTTATCAGCGAAGGCTCAGGTGCAGGCTCGGCATCTTGTGGCTGATAGAACCCAGGCAGTTCTTTGAAGTAGCTGTTATCGAACGGGATCGTAACGGAAGAGTGGGCATCCGAACTTTCGGTGTTTGGGCTAGTGCCTGTCTTATCGGCTAGCATGGTAACATTCCTTTTGTCATCAATGCTGACACCATACTGTGAGTGAGTAACAAGGGCAACTTGGATGTGCTAGAGGAATGGGCTGTTTGGAGTAAATGGGTGTAAAAAACCAGCAAATAACGAACGTATCTGCTGGTCCATATTCAACGTTAACTGACGGCGTGAGAACCTATCCGTCGTTTATCGCTGTTCCTTTATCACAGTTCGTTTATTGATTATCGCTTTTCGTTAAACGTCACTTGGTATTCGCCAATCCCTTCGTAACGAATGGTCGTTGCTTTGTTGAACTCAACTTCAACGATGCCACAGTAAGAACCCGTGATGATCGCTTCACCTGCTTTGAAGTCCACACCGCGGCGAACCATGGTGTTGATTAGCCAGTAGATTGGCGTTGCTGGCATCGTGTTTGGGTGCTTGCCCGCGAACTTCTGCACTTGGTCTTGCTGAGTCACTGTGATGTCGATAGTGGACGCGTTGAAAGCCGTTTCACGATCAATTTCAGGGCCAACGTATAGGCCTTGGTTCACTAAGCCATCAGCAAGTTTCTCAAAAAACTCCGCGCCGCTGTCATCAGCGAAACGAGATTGCATCAGCTCTAATGCCATGTGGCACGAACCAATCGCTTCGTTAATTTGCGCTTCACTGTAACCATCGGTGTTTGCAGGCAAGTCTTGGTTTAGAACAAACGCAATCTCAGGTTCGATGCGTACCACTTGCTTGTCAGCAAACAGCTCACAGGTTTCACCTTGTTGAACTGTGTCTGCGAAAATAGGGGCAACAACAAACTTATCGTCAGCAAGAGGAAGCAGACACTTCCAGCCCCCCACTTTGTCGCTACGTAAGTCGATCATTGAAGATTGCACTTGTAATGCGTCTTCTAATGAATTTGGGCGGTGTGACGCTTCGATACGTGGTGCTTTGGTGCCTGCCACGCGGCGGTTAAGCAGCTCTGTGGCCGCTTGTTGATATTTATTGGTCATATTGTATTACTTATATTGAATAATTTTCTCAATACTATCGAACTTTGTTTGCTCTGAATAGGTTTGTTCGTTGAGTTTCGACTTATTTGAGACAGATATTGATGTTGAATGTGGTTTGGATGCAAAAGCCCTGGTGTCACATTTCAATCAGAGAGTACGTGCCAATTTAGGAAGCGCATAAAGCAGCGGTAGCGATGCTTTTTGAGATGCGAATTTAGCGTGAAGTCGACCGCATTTTTTCTGTAAATGACATTTCCCTTATTTTTGTATGGACACCTCAGGATTACATTGAGTCATCTGTTCTAATAATAACGAAAGGCCCTACCCTATGTCTCAATTTGAACTTGATGGAACGTGGCGGCTTACCTCGCCGCAGCGCCCTGATATCCATATTCCCATGACTTTACCTGGTGACAACGTGACCGCCCTGTTGGAGGCGGATTTAATCCCCAATCCTTATCTGGCTGACAACGAATCCAAAGTGCGTTGGGTAGAAGAGTGTGAATGGCAGATTTCACGTGAATTTGAAGTGGATACGTCGGTCATGTCTGCTCAGCAAGTCTGGATGACGCTAACGCGCGTTGATACCTTGGCCACGTTTTACATTAATGATGAGAAAGCACTTGTTTGCAGCAACATGTTTGCTCAGCAACGTGTCGATATTAAGCCGTTTCTAAAACAAGGGACTAACTCAATACGGGTAGCCTTCGCGCGTGTCGACCTAGAAGGGATAAAACGGGCCAAAAACCTGCCGTTTCCAATTCCATCCGCTATGGGTAATAACCAGATTCCACACATGAATTTGATCCGAAAAACTCAGTGTCATTCGGGTTGGGACTGGGGGATTTGTTTGATGGTCTCTGGCATCTATGACCCTATTCAGCTTGATGTGGTGAGTCAGTTTTGGCTGAAAGATTTCTCTACGGATCAGCAATGGCAAACCGATGGCAGTGTAATGGTTGATGTATTGGTGGAGGTGGAATCAGAAGGGCAAGCGCAAACGGTGACGGTTGAGTTAGATGGTCAAAGCCGCACCGTTCAGACTGACGCAAGTGGTCATTATCATTGCCAATTTCACATTACACAGCCACAGCGCTGGTGGCCTGCCGGATATGGAGAGTCTCATCTTTACCCGATCACTGTGCGTTGTGGCGAGCAGCAACTCACCCGCAAGATAGGGTTGCGAGAGCTTAACCTAAATAACCAAGCCGACGAACGTGGCTCTGCGATGGAGTTCGTCGTCAATGGTGTGCCTGTTAATGCCAAAGGCGCAAACTGGATTCCAGTGGACGCGATGCCAGGCCAAGAGTCTGAAAGCCGTTATCGTAATCTGCTGCAAAGCGCGGTCGATGCGAACATGAATATGATTCGTGTCTGGGGAGGCGGGCAATATGAAAGTGAGACCTTCTATAACCTCTGTGATGAGTTGGGGCTGTTGGTTTGGCAGGACATGATGTTCGCCTGTTCGCTGTACCCTTCCGATGATGAATTCTTGAAAGAAGTGGAGCAAGAGCTTCGCTTCCAAATCCCACGGTTAAAAGAGCACCCATCGATTGCGTTATGGTGTGGCGACAATGAGGTGATTGGCGCAATAGGCTGGTATGACGAATCGAAATACAACAAAGTGAAATACACGGTGAACTACGATCGTCTCAATCGCATGATAGAGCAGGTGATAGGCCAACAGGACACCTCACGACGTTTCTGGCCAAGTTCACCCTGTAATGGCGAGTTGGATTTTGGTGATGCATGGCATGACGACAGCAAAGGTGACATGCATTTTTGGGATGTGTGGCATTCTGGCAAATCATTCAGCGCATATTTAGACGTTAACCCAAGATTCTGCTCAGAGTTTGGTTTCCAATCCTGGCCTTCTTTTGCCGAAGCAAAACAGTTTGTGCCAGAGCGAGATTGGAATGTTACGTCACCAACGTTTGAGCAACACCAAAAGAATCCGCGCGGTAATAGCATTATTACCGAAATGTTTACCCGCTATTTTCGCTTCCCAACTGGGTTTGAGCAGATGTTGTATCTGAGCCAAGTGCAGCAGGCGATGGCGATAAAAACAGCGTGTGATCACTGGCGAGCCATATCGCCTGTGTGCCGTGGCATGCTGTATTGGCAGTTAAACGATAATTGGCCAGTGAGTTCTTGGTCGAGCTTGGAATACAGTGGCCGTTGGAAGCAGTTGCATTACCATGCGAAACGCTTTTTTGCCCCACAGCATTTGGTGTTTTCAGAGCACACTGGCCAGTTAAGTGTGCATCTACTGAACGATGCCAAAGATCCAATCAATATGACGGGTGAGCTGCAATGGGTAGATTGGCAAGGAGGGGTCAAACAGCGTTGGTCACTTGAAAAAACCGTTGAGGCGGATAGCAATACCGTTGTTTGGCATTTAGACGATGGGCTGGATACGCAAGCATTGAAGTCAGGCTTTTTACACGTTGAGGCGCAAGTGGGCGAAGAGGCACTGTGCAATACTTGGTTCAGCACTCACGAGCTCAAAACACTGCCGATGGAAAAGGCGAACGTTGATCTTGCTATTGATGGAAACCAGATTACGTTGGTATCCGATAAGCCCGCGTTCTTTGTGCACTTAGAGTGTGATACCGACGGGCGCTTCAGCGATTCAAGTGTGACATTACTTGCTAACCAACCTGTGACCATCGAATTTTTGGGCGACGACACGGATGCAATGGCGCAGTCGTTACGTGTTTACCACTTGATGCAATAAGGTTGAATTCAAGATGGAATGGGAGCACTTGTGCTTCCTTCTTGATGGCGTCTTTGTTTCAACGATGTGCTTTACATTAACACATGAAGTTGAGCGTTCGTTTATGATAAGGAGTCACCCCACTGTCAGCTTATAAACATTGGGCGTTAGCCCGGAAACACGCTTAAAGGCTCGAGAAAAATGGGGCAGATCGGAATACCCGAGTTGATTCGCAACGTAGGTGAGCGAGTGCCCTTCTTCTATCAATTCACAAGCGACAGAGAACACCAAGTTGTCTCGAATCTTCCGAAAAGAGGTTCGCTCTTTGGTGAGCTTTCTTTGCAGAGTGCGAACCGAGAAGCTGAGCAGTTCTGCCGCATATTCTATGGTGAGATCTCGCTCCCGCACGTAAGGCTTTAGCACCTCAAATACCGTGTCGGTAAAGCTGGTATGCCATTCGACAAGTGCCGGTTTTTCACTGAGTGCTTTAGCGCTGAGCGCAATTGGCAGACTGAGGAGCTCAGAAGGAATCTGAACGCCTGTGTATTCATTCTCGACAAACAGTCGGCAGCGACGGGGAATGACCTGTTTTACAATGTCGATGTCACGGCTTTTCACTTTAACGGAGCTAGGCTGCCAATCTTCATTGAGTAATGCCGTCATCAACTGCGTAATATAGACGATGGCGAATGCCTCAGACCACTGGTAATACGGGTTTTCTTCACCAAGAGAATCAACGCAAAACCAATGATGACCGTGCTCTTGTACAAAGAAAACGTTGCTGCTCGGGGTGTCGTTGCGGAAGATTTGTTGTACGTCAGCAAGGGCATCGCCAATGGTTGGGTAGCGAGTAAACTGGTGCAGTATGACAGGCAAGATTCTCTGCCCAATCGCCAGCTTTAGAATGTCTACGAAGCTGCTGACCCCAAGCTGTGTGGAGCTAAGAAATATCAGCCGTTTGATGGACTCAGAGGGAACAAATTCGCTTTCAGATTGCATTAGATCGGCAGGTAATCCCGACTCTTCGAGCAATTTATGCAGATCCAAACCGAAGTCAGAGCAAACCTGAACGAGCACCCTAGCATAATTGGTTTGAATCACGGGAATCTTAAACTCGTGTGCACTCATCCATTGCTCTCCTTGCCCGTTTTAAAGTCGACGGTAACTAACGCTTCTTCGTTCACTTTATCACATTTATTCTGTGCCCTATTTTGAATTATTACCCATGTGCACCTAATGCCCTCCTAGATTGTTTTTCCTTAAGGTGGCGTAAAATGGCAACCTAATAAATCATGAATCCGTAGAATTGTATTCATTCGCTGAGGAGACAAAACAAAGACTTCAGCCACATATTTTCATTAACCCATTTATTCATCCTACGGGATAAATTAAGAGAGACACTATGAAATCGAACGTTCCATTTATGACTAAATCAGTTATCGGTATTACTTCTGTATTTGCTGCCAATCACTACTGGTCTTGGTTCACGGTCGATAGTGTCGAAGTTGCCGTTCTTGTGGGTGTGTTGGTACAGGCGTGTTTGAGTTTCTTTATTTGGTTAGAAGGTTTTGCCGCAGGCAAATGGCAACAACGAGGGTCTGCAAAAATCCACAAAATTGGCCGAGGCATTACGTCTTATATCTCGTTGGTTGGCGGTAAATTCGTGACGATGGCAATCATTGGCGCGCTATTTGGTGGATCGGTCGCAATGGACGGGTACTTCAATGGTGTGGTTGTCTTCTTTGGCCTTATCTTCTTGATTCTGGGTATGGAAAAAGTGGTAGAAAAAGTCTTTTTTAAGCCAGAAGCTGCGCAGGTTTAATCCGCGACAGAGCTTTAATCAAGAATATAGCGAAGGCACTCTTCTACGTGACTGGTGACTAAGAAATGGTTTGCGCCTTTGATGACATGCTTGGTGCTGTTGGGAAGAGACTCATTGAGTTGTTCACAAACAGCGCCAGCCACAGGGTTCGATTGGTCGCCATAAACAAGGTGAGTGGTAACCTCACACTGTTCTAAATCGGAGAGTGTACTGGTTATGGCGATATCCATGTCCCAATGACGAAGGTTGTTTTTGACCAGCGGTTGCATGCTATCTTGAATCGACAAAGGCAAGGTATCAAAAGCACCGTTGCCTGCCCAAAAATCAATCACCTGACCACACACATACGGTTTGTTCTCCCGAGCGTCTTGCCGATAGTGAGACAAGAAATCATCCACTCTTTGCGTCATCGCCAGATTGTTGGCTCGCCTCAATACCCAGATAGAGACGGGCTCAAAAAGTGTCATCTTTGATAACTTAAGGTCGCTTTTTAATGCTATGGCTAAAGCGATGCTCGCCCCTACAGAGTGACCGACAAGGTGCACAGGTTTGTCAGTGAGAGCCGTCACTGTGTCTCTGATTATGTTGATTTCGGTGTGGATGGTGGGAGATGAAAAATCCAATGGATCCGGCATTCCGCAATGGCCTGGCAGTTTAATTGAGATGCAGTGATGGTCTTTTGATAAGACCTCCACCATTCTCTTCCATGTTGACGTGCTCGCAAAAGAGCCATGAATAAAAACAATGGGGTCGCCACGGCCTTGTTGTTCAAAATAGCCATCAATACTCATGAATGCTCCAGTGCGTTGGTCTCAGATTTGGATAGGACGCCCTTAAACCTGAGTATAGAACACTCATTATCTCAAAGGTTATGGAGATGAACGAGGACTACTTCCGCATCACAATTGTAAAGTCTTCATTGGCATACCCGTCGATCAACTCGACTTGGGAGCACAGTGTTTTGCAATAAAAGAGGGTGCCTTTTTTGTTGTAGCCAGTGAGCAGGTTTTGTTTGGGGAAAGTACTCGAATCCAACAGATTAAAGATGACGATGTCGCTTGCCATTGCGTACATGCGATTGATCATCTTAGTCAGATATTCGGGGTCTCGGCTTTGGTAATTGAGTGAGCCACTGGCAATGACGACGTCGCTATTTGGTGCGGAATATTGGCTGATGTCGGCTCGAACGAATTGGCAAGGAGGTTGGGTATCAGAGAGCCGTTTTTTGGCGACGCGGAGAAACTGATGCTGCTGATCAACGCCAGTGTAGGCCGCGAGTTGATAATCTTGAGAAAGGTAGTCAAACAGCTCCCCATAACCGCAGCCTAAGTCGAGAACGCTCTTTCCATCAAAGTTGGTGGCACTTTTAATGATCTCAAAGCGTGCTTGTTGAGAGTGGTCGCTAGACCACCCTTGTATCTTAGATAAATTGCCCGACCACGCCTTGATGCGGTTGTAGTGGTAGAGATAGACATTGAGCCGGTCAAATAAGTGCATGTGTCTAGACTAGGCCAGTTTTCTTAAAATGAACATTTGGTAACCGAACTCGTTGAGGTAACGCTCGTAGATAGTCACTTCTTTACGGATGTCTTTCAGCGCTGCTGCGTTTGGCATTTCTGGCATCAGTGAATCAACGCGTTCTTTCAATGGCTTCCAGTAATTGCTCCATGCATCTTGGCTAAGAGAAAAGTGCTCAATAACCTCATAACCTGCGGCGCGAATTTGCTCAAGCCTTGTCGCAACGGTTTGAATGTCAGGGTATTCGCCTGCCCAGAATTTTGTGGTTTCGTCACTCGGTGAGTCGGTTAGCCAAACAAGATCACTGATCATGAGCATACCGTCTTGTTGAAGAAGATCGCGCCATTGTTTTAAGGCGTTGGTCACGCCCATGATGTAAGCGCTGCCTTCCGCCCAAATGAGGTCGAAGCTTTCTGTATTGAACGGTAGCTCTGTCATACTGGCGCAAACGGGCGACACTCTATTCGCCAAGCCATTTTGGGTGAGTGTTTCATTCAGTCGCGCAAGTGCTGATTCTTCGTTATCAACGGCGGTTACGGAAGCATCACCTTGGTTGGCTAGGAGGGTGGTGGATAACCCATTGCCGCAGCCGATCTCTAAAATCGAGGTGGGTTTAGACGGTAAGTGAGCGTACGCTTTCAATGTATCGCTTTCACTGCCTGGTCCCCAGCGTTCAAGTGTTTCAAAGACGGTCATAAAGTCCGCCATGTATTGTTCGTGTTCGTTCATGTCTTTTGATAACCATTTTAATCGCAGTGCCTCTTTTTGATTGAAGCCCTGCTTAACTAACCAATCCAGATGGGCATCTGGCGCAATCTTATCGATACTTTCGTGCCAAGACTTGCTATCGCCCTCGCCAACCAACGCCGCTAATAACTGCCGAGATTGTTGTTTTTGAGCAATCTCTTCGTCGAGGGTTTTAAGGCGGTTCTGAAGCAATGTTCGGTCAACTTTCGCTTCCAAACAGGCTTTGCACTCTTTGAGTGTTAAACCTCCCGCTTGAAGCTTTTGAAGCAGGCGTATTCGTTGTACATCTTTATCGCCGTAAACTCGGTAGCCATTGCTCAACCTGTGTCCAGAAATGAGTTCAAGCTTTTCATAATAGAGCAGAGCGGTACGTGACAGCCCCACCTTGTCTGCGAGTTCAGAGATACGGTATGACATGAACGCCTCGTGTATCGATTTAAGTGAGTAGAGACCTTAAACTATAAAGTAATAGACAGGTCAATGGCGAGGCCGGTTTTATTTTTACTTAGGGTGAGAAGTCTCTCTTGTTAAGGTGCAAATTGAGTGGATTAGGACGCACAATTATTGGCCAATGCAATGGTATATGAACGGTGTGCTTGAGCTTGGAAGTGGATGCTTTAGGGTATTTTAAACCTACCGAAAATGGATGTTCTCTGTTAGAGTCGCCTTCAACTACACTATTGAATAAAGATCCTCGTCGATCGTGCAAGATTGATGGGTGTTTATTCACTCTCAGAACTCTTTTTAGGACACCCTAGTGACTAACAACGAAATTTTACGTCGTATTCAGCACGCGTTAAACCTTAAGAACGCCCAAATTATCAAAGCTTTCGAGCAAGCAGACGTCACTGTCGCTCACGATAAGGTAGCGGATTGGCTAAAAGAAGAGAGCGAAAAATCTAGCGTTAAAATGAAAGATAAAGAGTTAGCGGTATTCCTCAATGGCTTTATTAACGTCAAGCGAGGCAAAAAAGAGGGCGAACAGCCTAAGCCTGAAGTTGCGTTAACCAACAACATGATTTTTATGAAGCTGCGTATTGCGCTTAACATGAAAGCAGAAGATGTCTTGGATATGTTAGAGATTGTTGGCATTAGCCTGAGCAAATACGAAATTGGCGCGTACTTCCGTAAGCCGAACAACAAAAACTACAAAGAGTGTGAAGACCAGCTGTTGTGTGATTTTTTAAATGGCGTGCAGTTTAACAATCGTCCTGACTCTGAAGAGTTCGCTGGGTAAGCACATCACTCGGCAATGAATAAAAAAAGCGAGAACCATTCGGGTTCTCGCTTTTTCGTTTTTATAAGGCTAAATCAGATTACAGCTTCACTATCAGCTTACCTTTATTGTCGCCCGTCATGAGTAGGTTTAACCCTGTCATGGCACTTTCTAAACCATCCAGTACATGGCTTCGGTACTGAACCTTACCCTGCATGACATAAGGCGTTAATTTAGCCAAAAGCGCGGGCACTTCGCCAAAGTGATCTGGCATGGTAAAGCCTTGAATCGTTATACGTTTCTTGATGATGTTGATCCAGTTTGGCCCAAGCGCTGGCGTCTCGCTCGTGTAATCGGCGATCATGCCACACACCATGATACGGCCAAAGGCATTCATGCGATTGAAAATAGCGTGCTGAATTGGGCCGCCCGTGTTCTCGAAAAACAGATCAATACCATTCGGTGTGAGGTCGATGAGCTGCTGCTCAAGATCGTCAGACTTATAGTTGATTGCGCCATCAAAGCCCAGTGTATTCACAATCCAATCGGCTTTTTCATCGCTTCCTACCACACCAATAACGCGCAACCCATCGGCTTTGGCTAGCTGGCCGACAATAGAGCCTACGGATCCTGCTGCGCCAGTGACCACGATCGTTTCACCCGCTTTCGGTTGACCAACGTTGAACAAACCTTGCGTGGCTGTGAGCCCTGGTAGAGCAAAAATAGACAGCGCCATTTCTGGGTCGATATCCGGTTGAACCTTATTAATGCCTTGCCCGTTTGTCACGGCGTACTCTGTCCAACCCATCATGCCCATGACTTTGTCACCCACAGTAAAGTCAGGGTGGTTTGATTCAACGATTTCTCCAAATCCGCTTGAGCGCATCACAGAGCCAAGGTCTACGGGTGGAATATAGCTGTCTGTGTCTGGGCTCATCCAACCAAGCATGGCTGGGTCTAATGACATGTGAGTTTGTTTGATGAGAATTTGGCCCGGCCCTGCTGATGGAATGTCTTTTGTTTGCACCTCAAATAGGTGAGGGCCGACTGGGCGGTTGTTTGGACGTTGGGTTAGCAAGATTTCGGTGTATTGGCTCATGGGGTGTTCCTTTTCATTCTGGTTATTCGTTTTGGCTGATGAAACCATTATTACTCATGATTTTGATGGTATATAGTGGGTAAAAAAGGAATCTATGTTGCCTTAATGACAATAATATCTTTCTTTGCACGGTTACTATAGGGTATTGGATAACCATAGGTGCTGGATTCAGGCTCAAACAATGGGTGACGTATGGACAAACTGAGAGCGTTAAAGTATTTCGCCGCGACGGTTGAGGCGGGGAATTTCACGGTAGCGGCGAAGCGATTTGGTGTGCCGGCTTCTTCGGTGTCGCGTCGTATTGCTGATTTAGAAGAGAGCCTTGGCGCGCAGTTATTGACTCGTACAACGCGAAGTGTGGTTCTCACAGAGGTTGGGCAGCAGTATCTGCAGCAAGTGAATACGATCTTGGCGCACCTTGAACAAAGTGATCAAGCGGTTCGTGATTATCAGACCACCCCCACGGGCGTGTTGAAAATAAGCTCTATGGTGGGTTTTGGCGATCAGGTGCTAACGCCCATTCTAGATGAATTCTCAGAACGCTACCCCGATGTGCTGTTGGATGTCGTGCTCAGTGATGAACTCTCTAAACTCAATCGTGATGATGTGGACATCGCCATTCGAGGCGGTTACGCCCCTGATGAGCGTGTTGTCGCCATCCACCTAATGGATAACTATTTTATTCCTGCCGCTTCGCAAACCTATTTGGATAAAGCGGGCGTACCGAATTCAACCATTGAGTTAAAAGATCATAAAGGCCTGTATTTTAAAACGCCGATTGGGCCGACGCCGTGGCTGAGTGAAATCAGTGGGGAGTGGCAAAACGTATCGGCACCCAGTGTGTTAACCACGAACAATGGCAAATGGTTAGCCCGAAAAGCGATGGAAGGGGCGGGTATTGTGATGCTACCGCGCTGGGTACTGAAGCCCTATTTAGAGCGAGGAGATTTGATTGAGTTAGTGTTTGACGAACCACTGAACATCACCGAGAACCCAAACCTTGGTGTCTACATGCTTTATCAGAAGCTGAGTTATGCGACGCCTAAAGTGAAAGCCGCGGTGGACTTCATAACAGCAAGGGTGAAAGGACAATAACGCAAGAGAATTCTCATTCATGTCAAAGCCACTTTTGGTTTAAGTGGTTTAAGTGGTTTATGTACAAAGAAATTACTCATTCCCACAATGGTGTGAGTGGTTATCGACAATATCTTGATAACGACTCGTTTGCTTTATTTTATCTAGTGCCTTCTGCCATCTTTCTACTTCTTCATCGCTGGTGGTGGGTGACATGGCGATGTACAAGTGAGACGTAAGCAAGGTAATGTCTGTAGAGCGAAGGCTGTCTTCTTCTAGATTGTATTTTGCCAACAAGCAGGGTAGGGCTGCCTGACCAATAGGAAAGTAATCGCCTCTGTGTTTGAGTAACATCTGTATGGCAATCGCCGTATTGTCGGCAAGTATGATATTTTTGTACCCTTCGTCCCTCAGTATTTTTTCTTCAGGGTATCCCTTTGCAACGAGTATAGAGCCCTCATTTTTAATGTCTTTTTTATAAGGGTATTTAGGGTCATTGAGCTGATAGAGGGCGACTTCATCAGAGTAAAAAGGCCCAACCCACTTAAACCAATCTTCTCTCTCTTTCGTGCGAGCCACCGAGAAAAGAACATGGTTTTCTTTGGTTTTTGTCAGGCCAATCCCACGACTCCAAGGTAAAACCTCGACTTCAGTACCTATGTCTAGGTCATCTAAGAGCCAATCGACGATTTCATATGACATTCCATCGACCTCTCCATTTTCTGTGGGGTAGGCGAAGGGGCGGAAATCCTCAGTAATCACTCGATATTGCGGTTGTGCAATGGCATCGAAAGAGAACAAAGACCAGACAACGAGAAACAGGGCTCTAGACATGCATCACACAGGTTTAATTTACAATGTTGTTAATAATAGTTCGATTTTGGATTTAGAGAGGAGTTAATTTGATCGCGTTCAATAGGGCAATCTAGCGTTGGTTGTTTAATTTGTTTTAAATCAATCACCTACGCATTGTTTTTCTGATTGCATAAGCTTGAAGATTAATGTGATCTTTTGATGAGTGAGTCACGTATTGACTTAACAGTTAGCCACAAAAGGAATTTAAAATGAGAAAGCATAGGTTGGTAACGAGAGACTTTTTACGCATCTTCGATCTGGTATCGACCCAGGGTACAAATACCGAGGGTGTGAGAGAGCTTTCTGGCATCAGAGCTTGGAATGATTACGATGGTTACACTTGTTGGCTCTCTTATAAAGACCTTGATGTCACTCTGATGTTTCACGGTAATTTAGAGGTGAGATGCGAGCATGATGACACGATGAATGAGTTTTATGCGCTGTGTGAATCGATGAGCCTTGTTGATTCCAGCGCCGAGTAAATCGTATGAAAAGCTCTTCACTATTACGCGTCGCGAGTCTATTCATTGGGTTGTTAGCAACGCACGCCGCGATGGCAGATACCCGAGAAGCACTCCACTCGCAACAATTCGAAGACAGAGACAGCAGCCTTATGATTGATTTTACCCAAGAGGATGAAGCGACGCGTTGGTCTGTAACTAATGACAGCGTCATGGGCGGTTTATCGGCTGGGAGAATGGCATTGGTCGACAATTACGGTGTTTTCTCTGGCGTTGTATCACTGGAAAACAATGGCGGATTCACCTCAATAAACAGGCCTATTAATGCTTTGCCTAGTGGCTTGGGCCGAGTTGAGATAGACATAGAAGGTGATGGATCTACCTATCAATTAAGAGCCGCAGTACTGAATGATGGCTATCGTATGTCCTACAAGCATGACTTCAAGACTGAACCTAACGTTCGCCAAACGCTATCATTTTCGTTGCTCGATTTTCAAGCCTCTTTTCGCGGGCGATTGATCACCGATGCGCCTGAGCTTCAGTCTGAACACATTCGTCAGGTCGGTTTTTTGGTGGCGAACAAGCAACAAGGCCCTTTCACATTGAAACTGTATAAATTAACCATTATTCACTAGATACTGAAAGCGAGTCACTAATAGCAATTCACGATCAACGAGTAACAGTGACGAGAGAATCACCTGAAATAGCGGTGCATGCTTCGTTAGTGTTGAGTTTTGGCGTTCGCCATTAATACGCATTAACGCGCATTAAGTAGAGGAGGTGAGCATGACTTTGGCTTTTAACCCGTCATCTTTTTCAACGGTTTCACCTTATTCAGCGGTTTTACCTTAAGCCTAATCTCAATATCAAGCTCCATGGGCCGATGGTTTTCATCCAACTGGGCTTCACTAAAGGGTTGATAATAGTGCTCAAGCAGTGGGAAACCGTCGGGTTCATAACCACTGTATGGTAGCCATTTTGCGTATAGGCTCAAGTGGAATTTCTGTATCTCTTGGGGTGACCCTTTGTAGTGAAAAACAGCGTACTTCCCGCCCTCCAATTCGCCAAGCTGAAACGGTTCTTGTATTTGATTGATTAGCTCCTCTCGGATGACGATGGCGGCATCATAGCGGCATTTCTCAGTAGGGGTAAAAATCGGATTGTCATGGCATAAGGCAAATATGGCCCCCTCTTTATCGTCGATTTTGTTTTCAATGCTCCATTGCATCAGGTCATCCCAACATTGAAATATGCTGGATAATTGATATCCCCTTTCTGAGCGTAATATACATAGAGGTTGGTTGGGCTGATGAATAATTCGGGAGGGGTGAATGATGCTGTCAGGTTGTGGCTCCTGATTCTTCATGGTGTGCACATGGCCAAGCGCCATTTTGTCCATGTTGTATTGTTGAGTGGGGTTTTGGCTGAGATCGGATATCGATTTTCCTTTTTTCACTTGAACGGGAGACACCCCAAAGTGCTCTTTAAAGGCGCGAGTAAAGTTGGTGCTACTTGAAAACCCAAGCGTCATGGCGATATCGGTGACAGAACTGTTTTGTGTAAAAAGAAGTAGATTTGCCGCTCGTTCTAGCCTCAGCCTATTTGTGTATTGAACTAGGCTTTCACCGATCATCACGCTAAAAATACGTTGAAAGTGGTATTTAGAGAAATGGCTGATTGCTGCTGCTTTTTCTAAGGTGAGCGGTTGATCTAGGTTCTGGTGGACATAGTCAAGCACCGGACGAATCCGGTCTTGGTATGTTTTCCAACTTGAGGTGGCGTTGGGGCTAGGCATCGACGAGTTTGGGCTCCCTGTTGGGGGTGAGTCTTTTATAGGTTTTCGAACACAGTGCAAAGGTGATGACCGCCGCGGTGACATCGCCGACAACAATAGCAATGAATATCCCGTCAAGTCCCCAGTATTGGGGCATTATCAGTAACAGTGGCGACATCACTAGGACCACTCTCAAGCTGCTGTAAAACGTTGCGGAGACTGCCTGACCTTTTGCTTGAAAGTACCCTGTTGCTATCATAGTGAACCCAGCAAAAGGCAGCCCCCATATTGAGGCATAAACGATCATCCTGCCATAACCAATGATGTCACTGTCGGTGGTAAAAACGCCCATCAATGTCTCTGGTATCGTCACAATGATGGCCATCATGATGCTGGCGTACAGGGTCATGAACATCAGCGCAACCTTAATACTCTTGCTTACCCTTTCTAACGCATTCGCCCCTAAGTTATAACCACAAATCGTTTGAAACGCTATGAGCATCGCAATCAGTGGCAATATAACAAAACCAGACAAGCGGCCAATGATGCCATAAGCACTGATCCATCCCTCGTTGGCAAGCTGGTGGAACTGATAATTAATCAAGCCGGTTTGAATCCCCATACTAAGCTGTGCCATTAAGATAGGGACGCCAAGCAAAGCAATGGTGCGCCAATGTTGAACACTGAATCGATATTGAATGCGTATTAGCGTCTTACCTTGTAAGTACATCCACCCTCCAATTCCAACAGCCGTCAACTGGGCCAATACCGTTGCCGCCGCCGCACCTTTAACACCGTAATCAAAGACCACGATGAATAAGAAATCTAGAATGATATTGAGGATCGACGAGGTGAGGATCAATGCCATCATGATCTGTACCTTGCCTTCTGCTCGAAATATATCGGTTATAACGGGCAAAAATATCGACACAAAAGCGGCCATGGTAATCGGTGCGGCGTAGGCATAGGCCGAATCGTAAAAGAGAGCCGGAACCGATAGAAACGCAAGAATAGACGGTAGATACCAGTAGCTTACAACGAAGAAAACTAGGCTGACGATTGAGGCCAGTTCAATGGCACTGCCTGCAATGATACCTGCTACTTGGGTTTTTCCCTCACCAAGCGAGCGAGTAAGAATCGACGCTGTCCCGCTTGAAATCATCGCGCCAATAGCCGCAATGAGCATCTGCAATGGAAAAACCGCAGACACGGCACCTATCGCCTCAGAGCCAACCCAGCGTGCAATGAAAATACCATCGACCACATTGTAGAGCCCAGCCATCATCAACCCAATACAGATGGGTACAGCCGTTTGAATGAATAGAGGAACAATCGGCGTATGAGCCAGTTCTTGAGTTGACTCGGCTTGCGTGGCCGCTATTTGAGTCGGATCTGTGTGCGTGTGAGTGGTCTGTGACATGTTAATCCCTGAACATCGTTGAGTTCCGAGAGTGTAGATCTGCAGTGCCGCGAAAAATATTCAATTCTTGCGGTATTGCAGACCCGTATGTTTGTAGCGTGTAATGTGGCGCGGATCGTAGCGTCGATTGTGACGAGAAACGATGGCTTTGCGCTGCACAACATTAAGCATCCTAAGGCGTGTTTCTCTACTGCCTAGCATGGCGACCAAAAAGCCAGATTTGAATGGATAATCAAGCCAGGCACTGCACCAGTATCCACCCTTTAATTGAATACATGGTAGGTTGCTATTTCAGAGGCGTTCATCCAATGAATGTCTTCTGCTGATGCCGCTTGGAGGGTATACCAATAAAATTCTGGATTGATATCGATATAGCGATAGTAGCTCAGGTATTCCTCATGCAATGGATGAGATTTAGGTAACAGGCTGCCTTCCATGCCATCGCTTGATCCCCAGCTGTGCACCCCAATTTTAGGCTCAGGATCACTCGCAGTTCTTTTGTTTCCGGACAGGAAGAGATCCACGCCCCCACTTGCGATCAAAGCGCCTTTATTGAGATGAGTGTTCATGCCTTTGTCGTGTATTTTTCTGGATAATTGCAGGTTTATCTCATCGTCACTGCTGCCTTCAATAACATTAATATTCAGTGTTTGAATGCGAGGAAACTCAGCGATCAATTCGTCGAAAGCATCCAAAGAGCCAGAGCAGATCACTCCGTCCAATGTGGCGACTGTCGGAGTTTTCGCGATAAAGGAAAGGGGTTTATCACCTTGAAGTTCAAAATACCCACAATCAGATTTGAACGCATTGGGATGACTGTTGACGCAAGCGATGGTGGTGAATGATAACGCAAGGACAACCATAGTTTTAAGTAGTGGCATGCTGTGCCTCATGAGTTGGAATGACTTTAATAACAGCAGTGTACCTTGCTTAAATGCGTAGATAAGTAACTAGGCGTATGTGAATGTATGGGTAATAATGACAAAGTTATTTGTATATAACATATGAATATTTACGGATGAACGAAGGTTACTGCTGGAATGACACAACAAAACATGCTGATTGTTGAAGACGACCCCAAGCTTCAACACATGCTAAAGGAATATTTTGTACAACAAGATTTTTCAGTAGCGACGTTAAGTGATGGTAGCGAAGCGGTGGAGTACATACTTACCCAGCAACCCGATATTGTGCTGCTTGATCTGATGCTGCCTGTAAGCGAT
Organism: Vibrio sp. 10N.261.55.A7; assembly: GCF_002877365.1. Lineage (GTDB taxonomy): Bacteria > Pseudomonadota > Gammaproteobacteria > Enterobacterales > Vibrionaceae > Vibrio. The sequence continues at coordinate 35,165 of NZ_MCWZ01000293.1, read as the reverse complement.
GGGCTTACAATTTGCCGACAGACGCGATCCAACTTCAAGGGTAAAATCTTAATGCTAACGGCGAGTGATGATGACTTTGATCATGTCGCTGGGTTAGAAACTGGCGCCGATGATTTTGTGACCAAGCCTATAAAACCTCGAGTGTTGTTAGCTCGGGTTCGCAGCTTGTTAAGACGGCAGGAATGTCCGATTGACGTCGCTGATGATGGCGACCAGCTTACTTTTGAACGCCTGACGTTGAAGTTCCGGTACAAAAAGTGCGAGCTGGGTGGCACCGTCATACCACTAACCGACAGTGAATTTGACCTTCTGTGGATTCTAGCAAGCAACCCAGATATGGCGCTGTCGCGAGATTACCTGACTCAAGCGCTGAGAGGCATTGAGTACGATGGCTTTGACCGCACGGTGGATAACAAAATTGTACGGCTGAGAAAACTGCTCGGTGATGACAAAATGCCCGCAGAAAAGATCCAGACACTGAGGGGCAAGGGGTATCAATTTGTCTCGACTAATTGGCAGTCATGATGCCGTGGTGATGGTCTCTTCTGCCTCTCAATCTAAGCACCTAATTATGTGTACATCACGGTATGAACGCTCACACTGAGCCTTGGAAGAAGTAAACCATGCGACGAATTTATCTCGAATCCATTGTTGGCCTGATCAGCTGTTTTATTCTTAGCCTGTTTCTCTATGAAGTAACGGTTTATCAATTAAACACTGATTACGATTATGTTCTAGACGATTATGAGGCGCAGGCTTATCAAGAGCTTGTCGACAATATCGCGATCAATCAGGGGCTTGAGGCGGCTCACGAGGCGATGGATAAATTTGTGGCCACTTCTCGAAGCAAGGTCACGGCGTTTTCGAGTAATGACGCTCTACCTGATAACGTGGCAAACTATTTCGCTGAATATGCAGACAAAATGGTTTATCACGATGAAGAAAGGTTGCTTTGGTTTCGTCTTACAGACAGTTCTAAAACCTACCTTTATGAGCCCGACGAACAATCGTTTGTAAGACAAAAAATCGAGCTGGAAAGCAATTTGATTTGGGGCTTCTTTTTGTTCGGTTTTCTGCTCTATGGGTTCGGCCACCTTTTCATTATTTTTCGACGAGTAAAGCGTTTAGAGCAAGCCACACTGCGCTTCTCTGAGGGTGACTTTTCTGCCCGCGCTGACATCTCGGGTGGTAAAACGATAGGCAGCATGGGTCAGACATTCAATCTCATGGCAGAGAGAATTTCTCAGCTTATCGACAGCAATCGTTCACTGACCAATGCCGTAGCGCATGAACTGCGTACGCCTGTCTTTCGCATACAGTGGCAGGCTGAAATGCTCAAGGATTCGGCTCTCGACTCTGAGCAGAACACGAAAGTCGACAGCATCATTGAAGATACGGAAGAGATGGAACAAATGGTCGACGAATTGCTTCATTTCGCTCGGTTTGAGCGTGGCAAAATGGATCTTGAATTGGAGACCGTTCAACTCGATGACTACCTGAATCAGGCGATAAAGCGTTGGGGAAAAGAGAGCGATCTTAAGATAGATTCACGGGTTCACCGCGCCGATAGCCAGCAAACGTTTTTGCTGAACGCCGATAAAAAACTGCTTGGCCGGGCATTGGATAATCTGGTGCGTAATGCGTTGAAATTCGCCGAAAGCAAAGTACTCATCGAAACTAAAGCGGGAAAAGACGTCGTGAGTATCAGTGTGCATGATGACGGGCCTGGCGTTTCCATTGAGCACAGAAGTCACCTGTTTGACCCTTTCTACATCGCAGACAAGGCTAGAAGCAAAGCCAAAAGCGGCCACGGATTAGGGCTGTCGATTGTCGACAAAATCTGCGAGCAACACAATGCCAGTATTGAGGTGAGTGACAGTGAGCACTTAGGCGGTGCTCTATTCAAAATAAGCTTCCCCGTTTGTAATGAGCCTGCTGACAAATCGTTACGGTAAATACAAAGTCACCAAGACATAATTATCTCCAGCGGGCAGAAGCGCTGTTATTTCGCTCTGCCCAATCACATCAATGTTTAGGAGATAACATGAAAAAGCTACTACTTCTCGCCACCCTTTCACTTGCTGTGACTGGTTGTGCTCAACAAACGTTTGTTATGACCCCTCAAGAGAGCGAACCCGCCATCACCGAATCACACCACTTCTTTATTGATGGTTTAGCTCAGAAGAAAGAGGTGGACGCTGCTGAGGTATGCCACGGCGCGGATCAAGTAGCGAAAGTAGAGGTTCAAAAAACCTTTGTGAACGGTCTGCTGGAATTCGTCACCTTTGGCATATACAGCCCACGCGAAGCTCGTGTTTATTGCAAAGCGTAGGAGATTCATTTTGGTCGGTGCATGACCGTGTTATCAGAAAAACGAGTTGTGAGAGAGACGCGTTACCAGAGATAAAAGCAGCATCGCGTCTTAATCACAGCATCAGAGCATAAAACATTGGGAACTAAAGCCTTGTACAGCTATGTCACGACGTAGCGGCAACGCTTTAGTTCCTTGATTCATTCTCCGTTTCGGGGAATCACGACAGAGTCGCCAACACGATATAAATGGACGTTTAATAATGAAAAGTAGCTACCTAATACTGGCTGCCATTGCCATGAGCAATTCAGTGGCAGCCGATTCTGAAGAAGGCCGCTTCAGTGATCAAGGGTGGGGAGGAGAGCTTTCCTTTCTTGCCGGTTATGGAAGCAGCAAAAGTAATCTCAGTACGGAAAGTGACGAGAAAATCAGTGACCTAAATAGTGCGGGTAAATCGGAATCGTCCTTTATGGCGGCGCCTTTTGGCCAAGTACGTTACAACTTCGACCAGCAACAAGTCTTCTTTGGTATGTCTCGAGACGACATTGTAGAAGGTGTGTTCGCGTTGGAGCTTGGCTACGCGTTTGCGTTGGGAAGCGACTCGTCTCTCTCTTTTTCGTACCTACCTACCGTCGCAAAAGGTGAAGTGTGGGCTGACCCTTACTTGCTGAATACCGCGAGAGAGAAAACAGACGTATCAGGCAACGCTTACCGTGTGCAGTATGAGAACATCGCAGGATTAGGAATAGACAGCGATATTGCCTATTACGATAAGGATGTCGAGAACGAGTTATCAGGCAATAAAAACGCAGCGCTAAACAGAGATGGAAGTGGTTATTTGGTCAGTGTTTCTACTGGCGTGCCACTGAGTGAATCCGTGTTTGTCATGCCGTCTATCGAATACCATCGGTTTGATGCAGATGGAAAGGCGATGGCATTCGATAAGTACACGCTAAGTATGACGGCGATGGCGATGATTAATGACACAAGCAGCCTTTCACTGAATGGCGCTTACGGACGATCAGATTACGACGCTGAGAATTCGCTGTTTAGCCAAACCCGAAAAGATTTTGTCTATGATCTTAACTTAGCCTATGAATACATCGGTTTTCTAGGCTGGGAAAATGTCGGTTTTAATATTTTGGCTGGGTACAGAAACGTCGATTCAAACATCAACTTTTATGACCAAAATGACTACCTGGTCGGGACAGGTGTGAGCTACCTATTCTAACGAACCTTTGACTGCTCAGCGGACTCTGTGTCCCTGAGCAGTTTCTTCTCCGCTTCTTTCAATCAGTCTCAGCCTCTTACTTTTAGTCGAACCAGCGATCGGCTTTTATGTACTAAATCACTAACGACCGAGTAGGCAGAGTCTAACTTGAGTTAGGCAGTACGTTGACAATACTTGAGTCAGTGTTGGCTTTTCGCCTCCTTGAATCGCAAAATCAGGCTTTGACTAACTTGTCGATGACGAACGCTCGGTTTTTCACCAGCAACCACAGTAGCCCGCCAGTCACGCCCACAATAAGCTGAATCGCCCCTAGATTCTCGATCAAACTGTCTGGTCGAAGTGAGACCAGTAACATGCCCAATGAACCGCAAATCATGGCGCAAAACTGAATCAGTGCCACGGCAGAACCGGTGTCATGGCTCTGCTGATTGAGCATTAAGTTCGTTCCAGGAACACGCATGGTGATCACCATCAATGTCGCAGGAGCGGCGATCAGCGCAAAAATCCAAGGTGAAATGTTACCTATCGTCATGGTTAACACACCTGCCAAGGCCAGCAGTGCGAAACAAAGAGAAATGATGGTTTGCGCGGGAACGCGACGAGACAACTTCATATAGATGGTTGGGCCAAACGATGCGCAGAGTGCATTGAACGCAAACGCGTAACTAAATTGCTGCTCTGTAAGACCAAATCCATTGATGTAGATATAAGATCCTGCCGCTAGAAAGCCCATCAACGTCATTGGAGGAATTGAAAAAATCGCCAATAGCGCAATGAACTTTGGGTTCTTCAATACGACGCCAAGTCGCCCCCATGAACGAAGCATGGATCCTTGGTAACGCTCTTCTAGCGTTTCCTTGTAGCAAAAGGCGAGCATTGCAGCAAACGCGCCGAACAACGCCAGGGCGACAAACATCATTCGCCATGACGCAACTTGCAGCAAGAAGGCGCCAATAACAGGGGCAACCATTGGGGCGATGATGACCAACGACATGATGGTCGCCATGATCTTTTCTCGCTCACGGCCGTCGAACAGGTCTTTAACAATGGCCGTTGCGACAACGGTAATGGCGCTGCCTGCAAACGCTTGAAGTATGCGTGCCCCAATAAGGTGTTCGATGTTACCAGCCAACGCGCAGAAGATGCTTGCCACGATATAGCCTGCAATGCCAACCATTAAGATAGGTTTACGCCCAAACTTCTCACTGAGCGGCCCCCAGAAAAGCAAACCAATGGCGTAAGTGACAAAGTAGCTGCTCAACGTTAAGTTCACCATCGATTGGTTGGTGTTCAGTACGTCGACCATTTGCGGCAAAGCCGGAAGATACAAGTCTATCGTTAGCGGTGGAAAAGCGCTGATGATAACCAGAAAAAATAGGGTGCCGTTCTTACCCAGTATGGGTTGTGTTTTTTTCAAAATATGTGGTCTCGTGATTCTTGTTTGAACGCCCTATACCGATATAAATATTTGAAATTAAAGGTTGTCGTGCGCTGTTCGGTGTCATTTTATCGTGTTGGACAGCCTGTTGATATTGACTGAACGTAAAGTAGTGTAAAACCTCAATCTAGGTTAAGGTCAATGCGAAACAGAGAAAAATCTTAGGCGTTACGTGTCGAACGAACCTTGGTATGGCGCGATCTCGATTAATGGTGTGAGAAGCAAGCTGATGCTGTTTTGCTCTGATACTTTTTTGAGCTAATGTCTCGATGGTTAACTGAGGTAGGCATCTTGGTCGAAATCGGTAGAATACAACCAAGAAAGGATACCGAATCGAACATAGTATCAGTTAATAGGGAAGTTAAGTGAGTCGAGTGTGCTAAATAACATGAATCTAAATCTGCTGCGTTCATTGCATATTTTGCTCGAAGAGCGTCATGTCAGTCGAGCGGCAGACAGACTGCATATCAGCCAATCAGCAGTCAGCCGTCAACTTGCCCAGTTGAGAGAGCTATGCGGCGATCCACTTTTAGTGCGTCAAGGTAATCAACTGATCGCAACGCCGCGAGCTGTTGCACTAAAGGAAAAGTTGGATGCCTTGCTGTCGGAGTTTGATCGTTTTTTGGATGAAAAGCCATTTAATGCCAAAGAATGGCAGGGTGAAGTGGTGCTTGCGTCCAGCGATTATGTGGCTCAATACGTGCTGCCAGACATTGCCTCTCATTTGGGGGAGCACGCCCCGCAATTAGATATTGCTTATCGACTGTGGCAGCCAGACTTGCTTGAAAAGCTGCATGAAACCGGCATCCATTTAGCCTCGTCTATGTATCAGAAAAAGCCTGAAGGGGTCTCTAGCGTCAATATCGGGTCAGATTACTCGGTATGCCTGATGAGTGATGCCCATCCTCTCGCCAAGCAAGACGCGCTCACCGTCGATAACTTACTTCAGTTCTCGCATATTAAGGTCACAGGTGGCGGTGACAAAGACTCGAATACCGATCTCGCTTTAAAAGCGTTGGGCGTTTCTCGTCACATTAGTTTGAAAGTGCCGTTTTTTTCTGCGGCGATCAACCGTTTGGTCTCGAGCGAACACTTGATGATCGTGCCTGAGCATATCGCTGATAATTTGACTAAGCATGGGTCTCTAACCTACAAGTCTTTGCCATTTGATATGGAGCAGCATCAATACTGGTTGATGTGGCACCCTAAATACGATAACGACTCTGGTCACAAATGGTTAAGAGAGGAAGTTCGTGCGGTCATGAGTTGGTCTGAATATTCAATTCGAGACTGAGTTGATACGGCTATGAATTCAGATCATAGCCTTTATGATTATCTTTGATTTCCATTCATAGCTAACCTGTTGCTAGATTAGCAACAAAGAGGAGAGGTTCTATGACATTGACAGTTTGGTTATCACTATTTGCCGTTTGCTTACTCGGGGCGATGTCGCCAGGGCCGAGTTTGGCGGTTGTCGCAAAGCACTCTCTGGCCGGAGGACGAGCGAACGGCATCGTCACGGCGTGGGCCCATGCGTTTGGTATTGGCATTTATGCCATCGTGAGTTTGGTTGGCCTGGCGGTCGTATTGCAACAAAGCTTGTTACTGTTTCAAGCCATCAGCCTAGCGGGTGCCGCGTACCTCGCTTACATTGGCGTGAAAGCGCTACGCTCAAAAGGTGGTGTTGCCGCGAAGCTAGCGGGAGGAGAAAAAACCACACTGCTTCAATCGGCAAGAGACGGTTTTCTTATCTCAATACTCAATCCAAAAATCGCACTGTTCTTTGTGGCTCTATTCAGTCAATTTGTGGCCGTGGGGAATGAACTCAGCCAAAAGGCCATTATTGTGGCAACCCCAGTATTGCTCGATGGTTTGTGGTACACGCTGATAGCGCTGCTACTGACACACTCTCGCATCATTGACCACATTCGAGCAAAAGCAGTGATGATTGATCGCTTGTCAGGTGTTGTGCTCATCCTTCTTGCTGTCAGAGTAGTGGTTATGATCTAGTGTTTATTAATCTATTTCCGCAAGCTTAAGCAAATCTTCGGCAGAATAGGTTTCAGCTTCATGCCCTTTTGATATCAAATCAATAACATGAAGCTGAGACATATTATTAAACTCTGTTGCTAGGTATTTTCTGAAGGCCTCTTCGTTGGGCCATTTGCCGCGTACGATGTAACCCTCTTCCTTATCAAAGTCTTCAGTTTCAAAAAATGAGAAATCAGTCTTGCCGATGTTGTGACAGTACAATACCAGGTACACGTGTGATCCTTATGAGGCGGTGTTTTATGGTATTTAACGAGATAGCGGATAGGGATTCAAGTCTTATTGTGCTCGAATACATGTGCATAAATGTAATGTGCTTAAATGCAATGTATTGGAATCGAATGAACAGCAAGGGCATAGTGAGAGCTGACTGTATATCGATGACTGTGTATCGAAGACTTTAATTTGATACTTCGTCACGGGATTAAAATTGCCAACTCGTTACACCGTACTGTCGGCGTAACGAGTCGATTGAAGGGTTACGAGTGAGCGATCAGATCTTGAATCGATTCACGATATTCATCAGTTGCGCGTTCATTTCAGACACGTCTTCTGTGTCTTTCAGTGAGTTTTGACCATTCACATCGAGTTCGCCGACGATGTCACTGATGGCTGTCATGTTGCGGCTCAGCTCTTGAGTCACGCTGCTTTGCTCTTCTGCCGCGGTGGCGATTTGCGTACTTAAGTCATTTATATCATTCACAAAATCACTCATGGTTTCTAAGCTGATGGCCACTTCACCCGCGCCATTGGCCGTATCCTGACAACGTGCTTTGGTGTTGTCCATCGATCTCACCACGGCATCGGTTCCTTTCAATAAACTCTCGAGTGCACCTTCTATCTCTTCCGTGCTGTCTTTGGTTCGACTGGCTAGATTTCGTACCTCGTCAGCGACGACTGCAAAGCCGCGACCTTGGTCACCAGCACGTGCCGCCTCAATGGCTGCGTTGAGTGCCAGTAGATTGGTTTGCTCTGCAATTTCTCCAATTACGCTCAAAATGGCATTAATGCTCTGGGTCTCGTCATTCATTTTCTGCACGTTTTCAGCCGAGAGGTTGACGTCTTCTATTAGCCCCGACACGGTCTGTTGTGACTGCTCGACAATTCGACGTGACTCGGTACTGGTGTCGTTGGCTTTTTGGGTCAAGCCCGCGGTGTTTGCGGCGTCGGTTGCCATCGATTCTGCCGTGGCATTCATCTCTTCTATTGCGGTCACCACTTGTTCGGTTTCACTTACGTGATTTTGTAAAATGTCACGATTACGCGCCGATTGTTCGCGAATTCGTCCAACATTGGATTGAAGTGTGGTGGTGACGCCTTGGATCTCGAGCATCATGTTTTGTAGGTTTTCAATGAACTGGTTCACCCCTTTTGCAATGTCTCCTAGGTCATCATGAGAGTCGACGGTTAAACGGGCGGTGAGATCAGCATCGCCGCTGGAGAGGTTAAGAATGGTCTCTTTAAGAACGAGAATGGGTTTGTAAAGGGTTTGAATCAGTAAGTAACTCAAGATCATGCTGATCAAAACGGCGATAAAAGAAACCATGATGGCGTTGTTTCGAGACTCATCTAACATGGCAAAAGCAGTCGATTTATCGATGCTGATGGCAAAATACCAATCTTTATCGCCGGCATTAATTCGGTGTGAAAAGAGAATCTTGTCGTTTCCATCCAAAACATAGTCCACCAGCGCACTTTCACTGCTGACGGCTTGTTCGGCAATGTGTTTGAACCAGGCGACGTCACTGCCTTTTGTCCCTGCGGTTATTTCATTAAAAGAAGAGGCGAGAAAGGTAGTGTCTTGGTTCAAGATCATCGCGGTGGATCCGGCCATGCTATTTTCTTGTTTAACCAGAGCGTTGAGGAAATTCAGTCTCATATCGACCGAGATTGTTCCGCCCTTAATTTTTTCGATGATGGTTAACCAAAAGACGTTGTCTTCATCGGAATACGGTTCCGTCACCGTCACGGAGTTGGCTCGTCGTCCATCCTGATACCATCCGCTCGTTTTAACATCCCCATCAAATTTGTGATCGGGCCACGCCGTCGCGGTTTGGTTCCAATATGCATCACCTGTTTCAAAGGCCAACACCGCGCTGTTCAGGTTCATGGCATTCGCCAGAAAGAAGGTTTGCTCAATGAGCTCTTCTCGGGAGCCTTTGAATGCTTTGTCTTTATACTGTTGCGCGAGTTTGCTGATGCCGCCGACTTTCTCGTTGATGATGGTTTCAACAATGGCTGCTTTGGAAGCCGCGTAGGTTTTACTCTCGTTAATTACACTCTCAGTTAGCGCTTCTTTTTCTTGCAGATAAAGCATGACGCTGACCCCAGAAACGGAAAGCCCGACTAAAATCATGACGGATAAAAGGAGTATTTTTTTGAGTCCAAGCTGTTTCATAATCATTCCCTGATGTCTCTAGCGCTGTTTATAAGTCTAGATTAAGAAAAACAACTTGCCGTAGTAATCTATCAATAAAGCTGCAGGGCAAAGTGGCTGTACTTAAAGAGGTTCAGAGTAGAAGGAAATGCAAAAGCTAGGATTTGATCGGAATTTGAAAAATAAAGGTAACGCCACCCATTATATCAAGCTCTACATCGAGCACCATTTCAATTAAACAGCCCGAAAGATCAACAGAGTGACCTTGTTCTTTGGCGTACTCGAAAAGCTTTTCAATTGTTTCTCCGTAGGCAATATCTGAAACCAGATAAGCCGTGCAACATAAGTAGTATCCCTCAGCGAGATAGTGGTCATATTCTTCGGTCGAGGCTTGCCAGTCTCCAATGGTGTACGAGATGTCTTTCCATTGCTTTTCAAGCTCTGCGATAGGGGTTGCGCTGATCAAGTGCGTGCAGTTTTCTCCTAAAGTGTCGAAGATGACATCCCAATCAAAATCGGCGTATTCGACTTTCTTCATGCCTCGCTCAGGGTACCAAATCAACTCGCAAGGTAAGTCTTGAACGAGTTGGTTTTCGAGAGAGTTTTCACCCGCAGGATGGGCGAGTTTATTCAATAACTCATTGGTTTCCCGAGGCGTCGCTGATGTGCTCATCTTTCGAATGGCTTTGGCGGTCAGCCCAAGTTCACGTTTGAGTGCTTTTGCCATGGCTTGAGATGAGGAATACCCTGATGCATGTGCAATCTCAGTGATATTGGTGCCGTTGTCGCTCATTAATAAACTGACGGCATATTGCAAGCGAAATCGGCTTAGGTACTGCCCCGGTGTTTCATTGAAAAGCTCGGTAAACTGGCGATGAAAATGGCTAGCAGAAATGGCACTTTTTTGAGCGATTTGCTCCCATGAGAGTTGATCGGCCAAAGTCTCATGCATTAACTGCAGGGCCGTTTCAAAACGCTTTCTCTGGTGTGCAGGCAAAGTCTCAAGCAGAGAAAATTCAGGCACGATCACATAAGGCGCGTTGGATGCATTGGTCATGGTAGAAGCCAACAAAGGTAGGTGTCTTCTACTATGGCGATTGACCCAATCAAATGCAACTTGCACGCTGTTTATCATGGCAATCTCTCCGCGTGAATCGCTATATTATCGGGCGCTGATATGACCGTATTTAGCGTGCCTTGTGTCGTTTTCACTGTTTTTTTACTGGTTATTCCGAGCAAAACAGGGATGAGTATTAAAGTCACTGTCGTGGCGAAGATCTCTCCGAACACGAGCGAAACAGCGGCTGGCTTTAGGTACTGCGCTTGCTCTGCGCTTTCACTCAGTAATGGGAGTAGGCCACATACTGTGGTGACCGTGGTGAGGAAAATGGCCCTCATCCGACTGGTTCCTGCGGTGATTAGGGCTTGGTTTAATGGTACGCCCGCGCGGTATTCTGAATTGAAGCGGGTAATGAGCACCAATGAATCATTGATGACGATACCTGTCATGGCCATCATGCCAAACATGGAAAGAATGCTGATGGGAAGATCCATCAGGTAATGGCCAAATATAGCGCCTGCAAACCCAAATGGAATCACCGCCATAATGATCAGGGGTTGCCAGTAAGATTTCAGTGGAATCGCCAACAATATGTACACCAGCAATAACGTGAGTATCATGGCCGATTTGAAGCCTTGTTGAACCTCGCCTAATTCTTCAAACTCGCCCCCGGCTTTAATACTCACTCCAGGATAGCGAGACTCTATAGACTCAATATCGCTGGCTAAGTGTTGCATGGTTTTCTCGGGTGACTGTAGCGAACGGTTTTGATTCCAATACACATTCACCACTTGTTCTCTGTTGCGACGATAGAGTACTTCAGGCTCACGCTCTAACTGAAACGTAGCAATGTCGCCTAGAGCCACCGTTTGCCCATCAGGGAGAAGGATAGGTGTGTCAAAGAGCTGCTGTTGCGTCATTCGCTCGCTGCTCGGGTAGCGCACAATCACTTTGGTCTCTTGCCCCTGATCGAGTAAACGATGTATCTCTTTTTGACCAAAGGCATTGCCTGCAAGACGCGCGATTTGATCTTGAGTTAATCCCAACTGACGCCCGTAAGCATTGAGTGAAATGCGAACCTGCTCTTGCCCTCCTTTGCCATCATCATAGATATCAGCCACGCCTAATTGCTGGCTCAAAGCCGTTGCCAGTTCCGATGCCGCTTGCTTAGCGAGAGCGCGATTGGTGGCTGAAATGGTGACAAAAGTGCCACCGGCAGGTGACTCGGCTGAGGTGAACTCAAGAGAGTAACTGCCCTCGATTTGGCCAACCAGTGCCCGCCATTGCTTGGTCAGCTGATTGCTCGGCAGCGCGGTAAGGGCTTCACTCGTTAGCTCTGCGGTGACTTCAACATTGCCGTAGCCTTCCGACCATGCGAGCAGGTTTATTAACGGCGCTTCGCTGAGCTGATAATCTTCTTTCAACGATTGATTGAGCGTGAGGGCTGTTTTCTCAAGCTTGTCTAACGCACGCCCTTGCAGTGACAGCGGTGCGCCGTCCTCTAAGGTCAGCTTTACCGTCACGTATCGCCCTGGTATCTCAGGAAAAATCGCGCTACGAATCGCGCCAGTCGACCACATACCATACGCCAGAATAATGAACGCGATAAAGCTAAGCAGAGAGGCCGCTTTATGTCGCAAGGCGAGTGTGAGTACGGGTTTGTAAAGGTGCATATTCGCACGCTCTAAGGCGCGTTGCGCATACCCTTGAACTCGCGACACTATGTTTGTTTTGTTCTGTTGCAGTCTCATTTCTGCCAAATGCGATGGCAAAATGAACTTGCTTTCAATCAGCGAAAAAATCAAAGCAAAGATGACAACGGCAGAGAATCCGGCCAATAGCTTGGCGAAATCATTGTTGATCCACAGCATGGGTGAGAACGCGGCTATGGTGGTAAGCACACCAAACACCGTGGCAACCGAGACTGAATGTACCCCTTTCCACGCCGCCTCGCGCGCGTTCGCTTGTTTAGAGTGAGAGAGTTTTGCGCGTTCAGAGTGAATGGCTTCGCCCACCACAACGGCGTCGTCGACGAGAATACCGAGCACAAGAATGAAGCCGAACAAGGTAATATCGTTGACGCTGTAGTTCATCACATTCATTGCACCAAGAGTGCCGAACAGAGCGATTGGAATGCCAACCGCGACCCAGAACGCCAATTTCAACTCCAGAAAAAGCCCGAGTAAAACTAAGACGATAAGCAAGCCTTGCCACGCGTTGTCGCCCAATCGAAACAACTGATCTTCAATGTAAGGCGCCATGTCAGCCATTGTCGACAGTGAAATGTCGTTAGGCAGCAGAGAGCGTTGAGCTGCTAAGGTCTCTTGAATGGCTTGGCTCACGTGCAACAGGTTGTCGCTTTGTCGTGTACTGACGAGCAGAGCAATTGCGTTTTCACCATTGTTGCGTACGATCGCGCCCGTTTCTTCATAACTTCGGCTCAGTTTGGCGATTTCACCCAATTGAATGCTGCCCGATTCTGTCGATAATACCTCTAGCGATTTCAGTTTGGTTATGTCATCGGCGTAGCCATCACCGCGAACGGTCATGCGTCCTTTGGCGCTTTTTAACTCGCCGGTTCTGGCCTCGAGAGAGTGTTGCTCAATTTTCTCTGACAGGTGCTCTAAACTCAGGCCAAGGTCTTGTATCTTGCTGATATCAGGCTCGATAATGAGTAAAGGAGAACGGCTACCCCAGTTAGAGACTTGCGATATCTTGGGGTGTTTCTTTAGCGCAAGCTCGACTTGTCTCGCGATTGGCTGCAATTCGCTGTCAGAGCGTTCGGCTGAAATAATGATGAAGGCGGCAAGGTTAGTGAATTCATCACGTGTGATTTGTGGTCTTTCGGCATGGACAGGGAAACCGCTGACGGCGTTAACCTGATTTCTTACGTCGTCAAGGAGCGTATCTAGATCAGCAGAGGGTGTCTTTCGCACCCTTACCGTCGAAAAGCCCGCCGTAGATTCACTGGTGATCTGCTTTATACCACCTAGGCCGCTAATGGCCTCTTCAATTCGCTGTGTGATGCTTTCATCGATTTGTTTGGCGCTACCACCTGGGTAGGCGACCTGAATCTTTAAGCTAGAAGGCGCAATCTGAGGAAAAGATTCAACACGCAGCTGCCCCATAGAAAGCACGCCAATAGCAATAATGGCCACCATCAGTAGGTTGGCCGCGACAGGGTTGTTGATGAACCATTTCGTTAGCCAGCCCATTATTGCGGCTCCTCTGTGTGACTAACGCGAGTCAGTGTGCTTTCCGCTTTATTGCTGTTGGTTTTAGGTTGATGAGTGTGTTCGCTGACTTGGTATTCATATTCTGGCGTCACTTCAACACCGGATATCATGGATAACAACGGGTAGCTCACCACCGACCTTGGTTTTTGAGGCTGATTGTTAAAAGTAATGAAGGCGTGGTCTGGCGTTTCGCTAATCACGCGGATGGGCTCGATGAGAAGCTGATCACTGTCATTGATAGTCCAGATCTGCCCGTCTCGGGTAATGGCACTTAATGGCACTTGAACAACGAAATCTTGCTGATCGAGTGAGATGTTGACTTCCACTTGCTGATTCGGCAACAGGCGAAGTGACTCTGAGTAGGGATGTTGAACTGACAGCATCACTTGGCGTTGACGGCTTGAGGTATCCGCTTGTGGGGCGATGTAGCGCACGTCTGCCGGCCATGTTTTTCCTTGTTTGTCTGTAATGGAAATATCGGGCGCGTTAAGAGCGGAAGTGATGGTTCTCCACTGCTGTTCTGGTACAGGCAGGGCAACATCTAAGCTGGCGCTGCTGGCCAAAGTAAAGAGAGAGTCTCCCACATCAAGCTGCTGACTAGGGCTCACGCTTCGACTGAGGATAATGGCATCGAATGGCGCCGTGATGGTGGCGTCATTTAGGTGTTGCTTTCTGCTGGCAAGGGACTCTTTTGCTTGCAGCAGATCCGCTTTCGCAGACGCTATTTGCGGCTCTCTTCTGGCGAACTTAGAGCTGTTCTCTTTTGATAGCATTTTTAGTGCGACCGTCTGCTCATGCTGTTGCTGCAAAAGGTTGAGTTTGGCGAGTTGCAGTGCGCTGCGCGTTTGAGCCACTTCAGATTGCAGGTGTGTGGTGTCGATTCTAGCGAGCACATCCCCCTCATGAATCAAACTGCCTGGCTCAAGCGTCTCGTCGATCCAGACGATTTTTGCATTGGTTGGTGACTTTATTTCGACAGGCCAGCGCGCCTTGGTTGTGCCTAATAACGTTAAGCTCGGTTGATGAGGTTGAGGAAGTGGTTTGGTCACGGTTACTGGCTGTTTCTGCGTTAGGACAGTTTGCGTAGGCGATGGCTCGGGCTCTAGCAAGTCAACCAGCCACAGAGCGAATGCGATGAACAAAACGCTGAACAGGATTGGCAGTTTCGATTTTATTTTCATGACATTGTCTCCTGTGATGGTTTGCGAGTGCTGACTGGATTTGATGGGTGAGCGCTAGATGGATTCTCTGCGTCAGAGTTGGTTGGTTTCTGGTTCAGCCTTTGGCTTATCTCAGTGAGTCGAGAAAAGGTTTGTAGCGTAATGGGCAGCAAGATCGCGGCTTCTAGAAACTCGATAGAGTAGGTCACGATAGAGAAGATCTCGCCCGCGGTAGGTTGGCTGATCAGCGTCGTCAACCAAAGGTTGATAATGACAAAACCGAACAGCACTAAAAATATCAAACCATAGACGATAGCTTCCGCGTCAGAGATCAAGATCTCTCGAGTTTTTATTCGTTCCAAATGACGGCGAATGCCCCGATAGGGTTGGCGTGATAGCGCGTCGACTTGGTGCTCCATCCGATTGTTTAAAGAGTGGTTCAAGCGAATGAAGTAGTCATGAAATTGGGCGTAGATCACGAGCATGACCGTGCCTGCAATGAGGGCACTGACGCCAAGATTAAGATGGAAGTACGTAAGAATAGCGATGGATGAGACCAGTTGAATGGCCGCCGTCATCAAAGGCGGAATATCGTTTTCGAGGAAGTCGACCAACTCACGAGACATGTCCAGACGAGCGTTGCGCGTTGAGATGTCTTGTTGAGTGTGTGGGTCACTGACCATCTGCTTATCGACCGCATCGCCTATTTCAACGCGAATGGCCCCATACACGCGAGTATCGTAAAAGCGACGAAGAACAGAGACAGCAATCAAAATGGTCAGCAAACCCGCCAATATGAAAAGCTCTTTGAGCTGGCCAATGATTAGGCTATCAATCGCAAAGCCAATGAACAGTGGCAATAGCACCAATAGCATGTTTTCTAGTGCGACAATAAGCCAAGTGACCGTCACCTTTTTCTTATGCTGCTTCAAGATGGCTTTGACAGTAAATTCAGTCGAGATAGGCACTACCTGTGCTCCAGTTTATTAACCTAGAGCAAGTATCATTCACATGAGTATAAAAAAAGTGTCTCAGATTGCTGACTTCAATTTGGCGGGGATGGGCTTAACCGACTTTGAGAAATCTTGATGCGATCACAGCCGTTTTGGGCGACTTGTATCAAAGACGATTGAGGAGAACATGAAAGAAGCGTTTAGCCCTTGATGGTTCTCATGTAGGACTTCGGCGTGAGGCCAAACTTACGCTTGAATCGCTGGCTAAAGCGATCTTCCGATTGATACCCACACAGTTGAGACAAGAGCGCGACACTGTATTGATCATTTTGCATTAGCCTTAATGCATGGTTAAGCCGAACTTCGGCCAGTAGTTCGCGGTACTGTGTTCCTTCTTGTTTCAGCTTACGCATCATGGTGGCGCGACTCATGGCAAAGCGGTCGGCAATGGATTCAAGCGGGTGATCATCCCCAGGCGAGTGTGACAGGTATTGGCTCAGTTTCTGGGTGAGTGACGCGTGACGGTTTGGGAACATTTTATGAAGCCAGCCTTTTTCGGCAAGCTGTTGGTAGAGGCCCATCAGCCAAAATGTTTGCGTTTGCTGGCTCATTTCTGACTGATTAAATGAGAACAAGGCGTTCAGAGAACTTAGCAGGGCATTATCCATGGCAAGAATGGGAGAATCTGACTCTTTCTCTTTATTTAAGCTTAACTCCAGCATTGATTGACAAGGGGTGTATTGAAAACTGAATACTCGAGATTGAAACAGCCCCTTCTGCGGCAGATTCTCAAAATTCAGAGACGCAGAGGCTTCGCTTATTAAGAGCTGAGACTGAGCGAGATCAACGGTGGTGTCTTTCCAGTAGAGCCTTTTACTGCCGGACATTATTTGAATGAGGCATGGGGAGTGGACTCTTACGTTTCGAAGTTTCTGAAGCGTTTCTGCTCGAAAAACAGTCACTTGGTATGGATGATTCATCACTCCCCCTTATTGGTTTAATTATCTCGTGTAAGTGGCGGTTAACGTTGCTTTATCCAACGCTATTTTGTTAAGAGTAAAGCCTGCAACGGCTGCTGGTGTATCTGGGCCCAAGTTCAACTTATCGGTAGGCAGTGCCCAGACGGTAAATTGGTAACGGTGCATACCGTCTCCTTCTGGTGGGCAAGCGCCACCGAAACCATATGAACCATAATCAATGCGTAAACTCTTTCCACCAATTTTTCCAAGATCGACGCCACGTCGTAGTTCAGTCGTTGAAACGGGAATGTTGTATGCAATCCAATGCCAAAAACCACTGCCTGTCGGGGCATCAGGATCATAGGCGGTAATCGCAATGCTTTTGGTTCCGTCTGGCATGTTTTCCCATTCAAGTTGTGGTGAGACATTGTCGCCATCGCATCCCCAACCTGAATATTCAAAGGTCTTCGCCATAGGGTGGCCTTCTCGAATGTCGTTGCTCATTAGTTCGAATGAGTGCGCTGATCCTGCAATGAGGGTTAGGGCGAATACGGTAGTGATTGTTTTCATGGTGGTACTCCTTTTCTCTATGTTGAGATAAGTGTATTCATTCATGGTTATCTTTAATCAACATTAAGTGTCAAATTTAGCTGTAAAATAAGCAAAAGTGAAACTTATTGTCTACTTTTATATTTGGTGGAAATATGGGGTTGAAATCTTCGTTGGGAGTGTGTCTTACGAAAACGGGGTAAAAAGACAAAAAACCTAGATTGGCGATCTAGGTTTCTATGGCGTAATCAGGGCTAGATGGTGAGCTCAATACGGTTGCCATCGGGGTCAAAGACACAGCTTTCGTAATAGCCATCGCCCGTTCGTCTTGGGCCATCAATTTTCTCATAGCCGTCATTCATCAATCTTGTCGTCAGTTCATCCACGGCCTCTTTAGACCCTAATGACATGGCGAAATGGATGAGTCCTGTCGACTGCTGATATAAGTCGTCTTTTGATTCAGGCACGCTCGGCATTTCCATGATTTCGAGTCTGCAGCCACTATCGAAAGAGAGGAAATACGATGAGAACTGTTTGTTGGGGTTGTGGTATTTGTCATTCGCCGTCGCGCCAAAATAGCGAATGTAAAACGCTTTCAATACTTCCAGTTGCTTAGTCCAAATCGCGAGGTGCTCAATTCTCATCATGTTGTCTCTGTATTGTTTAGCTTAATGACAGATTAATGAACAATGAGGCATGGAAACACAGACCAATATAGAGAAAAGTGTTCCGTGTTTTACTCGTGATAGCACGTCTAACTTGAAGGTGGTTGAGCGCTGATGTCGTGCCTATTGGTGAGCTGGACCAGCTCTGTGTGGGTTTTAACGCCGAGCGTTTTCAATATTCGATACTTGTGGGATTCGACCGTTCGACGACTGATAAACATTTTTTCTGCGCACTCTTGAGCGGTGAGCCCTTTGCCTAAAAGCGTGAGAACTTCGCGTTGTTTTTTGGATAAAGACAGCAGCTTTTCTTTTTCTTTTATTAAGAACGTACCACCGTTTTGGTTATGCGCTTGCATTGCACTAAACTGTTGCAAGAAACATAGCCACAGGCTTCCAATCGCCTTAAGCTCCGATACAGTAGAAGCGCTTTCCCAGTTGAGATTCGACCGGCTGAAGCTTCCAACCGTGATGGCTCCCCAGGTTTGTCCTGAAGCACAAAGTGGGATAATCCCGTGAGATTTTATTCCTTCTTCTCGAAGTTTTACGAGTGGTTTGTAGTCACTTTGTAATAGGTCGAAATGAGTAAAGTAAAGGTAGTTGTCCACATGCTCTAAAATCTGCGTATATTTTTTGTAATCATCAACCTCATACTTCCTGTGTGAGAAGTCATGATACCCATCTAAACTCGTTGAGAAAAAGTCGCCTTGGCTAAGTAGCACGGAAGAGTAGGGGAATAAACTCAGCCTATCTAAGTCGTACGCTCTTAACACATCTTGTGCCAGTAATGTGAGTGTGTCATAGAATTGGTCTGGCGGGCTTTCTGCTAACTTAGTCACTTGCTTACTTAAGATATGCGGGTACGTATTCATGGGTGACTGGTTTATTCTCAGCTAGATGTGCAGTGATTGGTAGACGCAAGGAGTCTACATTGAAGACCCTGTATCACACAATAAAACAACGTTCATTTAAGTATATTTACTGCCTGAAACCGCACTGTTTGTTTACTAAATAGCCGTATCATTTTCTAGAAACGGTAATGCAGTAATTTTTCGGATTGTTTGATTGAAACCTAAGCCGTTATATTCCGCTCTCTTCTAGATAGGGATACCCCTATTAATTCTGACTCTTAAACAACAACGTTCACGTTGAGAAAATCAAGCACACAAACCAGATCTATGCATATATCTCGGTAGAAACTATGCGGATACAGCTCTCAATGGCTTGTTTTTGACAGGGTCTTTCTTAATGAAAACAATTAGCTATGAAAAAAATAAATTACTCTTTACCCACGGTAGCACTTTCTTTACTCCTTTCTGGTTGCGGTTATGATATTGAGATCACATCTCATACAGATGCTCCAGATTTTTCTGACTATACAGCAACAGTGATTGACTCTAAATCGGTCAAAGGCACTTACTTAGATCCTGAGTTTCGTCGTGAAAAAGCGATGAAATTTCGTCACATTATGAATGAGGTGTCTTCTGTAGAATTCACACAATCAACAGACGCATTAGCTCAGCTCGATAAGTACATCACTGAACTGAATGAAATTGATGATATTGACGTTGATAGCCTCAGAATGAGGTTGTTGGCTTACAAAGGTGATATTACAAAATTTCAAGAAGTGGATAAAAAACGCACCGATTTAACGGTTGATCGAATCTTGGTAGATGCCAAGCCGATTTTCGCAGAAATTGATGCATTAACGAGCAAAAAAGACGCGTTTGATGCTTATTTAAAACCAGATGTCGATAAAATTATCGCCCTTAACAAGCAAAACGAAGAACTTTTAGCGACGATTGAAAAAGTGAAAGAAACAACAAACAAGAGTATCGCGAAGTATATTATCGATAATGAACTGCCTGTTAGTGTTGATGGCTACAAGCCACATATCCACTTTTCCAATGAAGAAGAGTACCGTGAAGGCGATACTTGTTCCCCAAATCGTAAAGACAAACCGACGTTCAGAGGGCATCAGATCACCGCATCTACGGGTGAAAAAATCTGTGTTCACAAGTTTCACTATTCTCTAGCAAATATGGGGTCTCTTTCCAAGGGAAATGGCCAAAAGATACATGATCTTGCTAAACAAGGTTTAGATGCTAATCGCGACAACTACGTCAAACTTGGGCTTGTTGAAAATCAGCGATATAGGACAGAAAAAAGCCTAAAAGATAAAAAAATCATAGGCGCAAATAAGCATGGTAAACGTTTTAATGAGCTTGAATATGAATTGCGCTCTCTCAACCGACGCCTAGAAAAGTTTGGCGACAATATGTTCAATCAAGACCGAACCGTAAACCTAGAATCAGCACCATTCAAGCGAGCGAAGAAATACAACAAAGATGTCCCTCAGATGAAAATCAACCGAGACATGCGCGTCTTCAGCAAGTTTGACAATGATTATGATGATGTCTATCTGCGTGCAGCAATGAGGGATATTGCTTCGATTGGTTATCAAGTACGAATGGGAAGTGATGGGTTTGATTTACCTTCTGAGATTGAACAGCAAGATATCTTGTTCATGTTAGCAAGCACAGAAGAGCAACCGAAAGAAAGCGATCGTGTTTACCTTTGGGATAAGCGCGCGTTCGGGCTACAGGGTAAGTTGGAGCTAGATTCCAGAATTCGCTTCGCACCAAACAATAAGCAAGAAGCGCAAGAAAAAATCTTTTCGCTTTCTCGTTCTTAATGTCTCAACAAATATTGGATAACGGTAATGGAAAATCGATTGGATCTTGAACAAGATAGCTTGCGGTTCATAACTAGAGTTAACGTCGTTTATGCGTTGTTCCCTTTGTTTTTTGCATGGGCGCTTACGTTGCCTATTGTTGAAGATAACGGTGTGTCTTTTGCTTTAACGAATGCCTACTCTGGCTGGCTGATTTTCGCTCTAATGGCTCCAGCATCTATGCTGTTTTTTATTGGAAGTTCAAAGAAAACCGTGAGGATAGCCTTAGCATTTGGCACGATGGCTTGTATTGCGATGCCATTTGTTGATGTTGCACTCGACTTTAAGGGGCTTGAATCAGCCGTCAGGAGCTTTGAACGTTACTGCGCGGCTTTGACAAACCAGTCTGGCTACCGCTACTTTAGTGGGATTAAGAGAAATATGCTGGATTACATAGGGTTAGCCTGGTTAACAGCTCCAGCTCTAGTGCTCAATATTGTTGCTTTTATTGGTTTCAAATATCAACCTCGCGTGGGGGCTTTGCCTTCGTTTGGCGAGCTGAAAAGTCGTTATCAGTCTATCGAGATTAAAAACGCAATGGCTCACCTAGATAAGGAAAAAATGCGCTCTTTCGGTGACGAAATAAAAAAACAAGCCAGTCATGTCGACGTTGAACAACTGACTCAGAAACTGAAGGTTCAGCCATTGGAGACTCGTAAGCGTAAACCTGTGCTGGTGGTCGCCATCGCGGCTTTAGCCATTGCACTAGGATTTACGTTGTTCGGAAGCAATGGGCCAAATGAATCGGAAGTGGTTGAGCTTATTTCACAGGAAATGTCGAATGCTGGTCTTGATATTGAAGTCCATGCGTACGATATCAGTGAGTGCGATGAAGGGCGAAGTGGTGAAGCATTCCGCTGTAAGGTTTTAGCTTCTGCGACGGTAACTAAAAAGACTGGAAATGCATTCACAGTGACTTCTGCGATTGAAGACGAATGGCGCACATTTACATATAAAGATGGTTTCTTAGAAGCGAATCTTGATTACGTGCTGGATACCGAAAGCCAAGAAAAAATCGCTTATTCTGCGATCAACGAAGTGTTGGGTAGCTTTTCAGGCAAAAAGAGTAACCGTTGGTAATCTAGTCTGATTGAAGAAAAAGAGAATGGGCGTTCACTTAACTGGTGCGCGCCTTTTTTATGAGTTGTGCCAGAGACCACCGTACCACCTAATTTTGAAGGCGGTATTGATGCAAACTTCGCCATTTCTGATGTTTAGTTTTGAGCTACATCTGGAAAGCCTTGATACCCAGTGTACATAGCGTAGCCTGCGAAATCGTTACAGGCTTTGATTGTGGCTTGATCTTTGTAGGGTCTAAATGGCGCACTCTTCAGGTGCTTTTTCTCTTGGCAATAGATCAATCGTTCACCGTCCATGATTTCACCAATGTAAGTGCCTTTTGAGCAGTAAATCTCGCCTTCGTAGAATTTACCAATGTGTTTGCCTTTGTTCGTCCAGAGATCTTCTCCATCAATATAGCCGAGTGATTTTCCACTCCACGTCCAAACTGATTTCACTTGATTTTTCCTACGTTGCTGATGAGTAAGGGCGATATTTAACCTCAATCAGAAAATGCTGACCACCAAAGTAGCCGCTCATTAGCATCTTGTTACAGAACTTATTTTTGAAGGTGTTCAATGATGTTCATTTGAGCGAAATGTATAAGCCCAGTGTCAGCCTCAGTGGCGCAGCAAATCGAATTCAAACTCTAGCGGATAGTAGAGTGATGCAGAACAAAAAGCCTAGCCCCACGTATTCATGCAAAGAGGTATACCGTGGATTGCGCTTCCCAGTTCAATCATTCTGAATCCAGTGATAGACTGTGCATCCATTTCATTTAGTGTTTAAAGGTAGTGTGATGAACCCGATTATCGCGATGTTAAAAGAGAACAATATTAGCGACCAACAGATCAGCGAGATTTTTGAAGTGCTGACTCAAAACCCTCTAGCAGCCATGGCGACGATTAGCCAATTAGGTTTGCCTCAAGAGAAGCTTCAAGCGTTGATGGGACAAGTCATGCAAAATCCAGGTTTGATTAAAGAAGCGGTTGAAGAACTGGGTCTAGATTTCACAAAAGTGGAAGCGGCGAAAGAACAACTGCAGAAGTAGTGTTCGCTTTGCATTGAAAAGCCGTGAAGAGTGGGTTAACTGCTTTCACGGCTTTTTTGTGTTTGTCGCCTGATGTTTGCTTAAGTTACGTTATTTGCTCAAGTTCCCTTGTATGTTAAGTTCCCTTGTATGTTAAGTAGCCTTGTATGTTTAAGTTGCGTTGTTTAAGCCACCTTAAATTGTTTTAAAATCTCATTGATGTGGGCGGCTTTTTGCTGAGTGGATTCACACAGTCTGGCGGTTTCACTCGCGCCATGAGAGGTTTCTTGGCCGATTCCACTTATGCTGGTAATACTTGTATTGATTTCATTCGCCGCTGCGCCTTGCTGCTCTGTTGCAGATGCTATTAGATTATTCATCTCGGTGATTTGGGATATGGAGCTCGCGACTTCTTCAATCGCTTGTCCGCCTTTTTCTGCTTGTTCCACGCCTGATGTCGCATGCTCTTGAGCGATATTCATCATCTCAACGGTATTACGTACTTCTTTACGCAATCCTTCGATCATACTATCGATTTCACCCGCAGATTCTTGAGTACGAGAAGCTAAGCTCCTTACCTCATCGGCGACGACCGCGAAACCTCTCCCTTGTTCACCTGCTCGTGCTGCCTCAATTGCGGCATTGAGAGCAAGAAGGTTGGTTTGTTCCGCTATCCCTTTGATGACATCAAGCACAGACACGATGGTTTCCGTTTCTGTTTCTAAGCTATGTACGGCTTGGCTTGATTTGTTGATCTGCTCGGCCAAGGTATTGATATGATTGATGGTATGCCCAATGATTCCCTTACTACTCTTAGACTGCTGCTCTGCCTGAATGGTCGCCGTTGACGCGGTATTCGCATTTTGAGCCACTTCTTGAATCGTGATGCTCATTTCATTAATGGCTAAACCAACCTGTTCGGTATTTTCCTGTTGCCCGTTGACCCCTTGGCTCGTTTGCAAGCTGATCGCCGCCATGTTCTCTGAGTAGCCCACGAGCTCTTTATTGACCGACGTTAAGTCTTCAACCGTATTGCGAATCTTGCCGACAAAAGAGTTAAAGTTAGTGGCCAGTTTTGCTAGTTCACCCTCGCCATGTACAGGCAATTGCGTGGTTAAATCTCCTTCGCCTTCTGCTATGTCAGCCAACTGTTTAATGACCGCCTTGATTGGTTTAATGATTGCCCTTGTGATGATCACCGCGGCAATGACCCCGATGATCAGGCCAATTGTCCCCACGGATAGAATGGTCCAAGAGGTGGCTTGATTCACTTTAGCCAGTGCAGGACCAAGGCTTGCTTGTTCATCTTGCACGGATTTATTGAATGCTTCTGCTTTCGCCATCAGTTGTGGGCTTAGTTCACTCACTGAGCCATTGATGGCCGCATCCCAGCGAAGAACGGTGTTAACGAGTTGGTCTGTCATGGCCACATATTGACTCGCAGCCTTACGAGCTTGAACGAGAACTTTCCGCTGTTGAGGGTCTCGTACCAAACCCACGAGTACCTGCAAGACTTTTCCAAACTCTTTAAATTCTTGGCGAGTCGATTCTACGGCGGCGTTATCGCGATTGCTCAAGAATTTAACGATACCCAATCGTCCGGCTTGAACGTGGGAAAGGGCTTTTTGACCGTAGTAGATCGCTGAGATGTTATTGCTTTTAAATGAGTTATCAATAAGGCCAGTTAACGCAGTGCGAAGCTCATTACCCAGTGTATTGAGCGTTGCTGCCTCTAATTCTCGTGTGTTCTGAAGTACATCAATTTCAGAGAATGCGCCGATGTATCTGTCATGAAGCTCTCTTGCGTCTGTCAATATTGAGATTCGTTCTGGATCGCTCACCTCACCACTTGTTTCGTCCAGTTTTTGTTTAAGAACACTCGCCGCATCTTGATACACGGCCAAGGCTTCTTTGCTCCCAGAAATAATATACTTGTTCGCCAGCAAGCTCTCTTCTAGAAGCTGAGATCGTAGATTGGACGCATAATTGGCATCATCAGCAAGCTCTTGATAAGAAACAAACCCAAGAGAAGCATTCTCAACGGATAAGTACCCCTTAACCGTAATAACGGAGATTATGACAAGCAATAATCCAAATCCGCTTATGATTAGTTTTCTAACTGACATACGTATTTCCTTGAAATGAAAAGTCCTTCGCAACACACATAGAGTTTCATTTTTCTAACGGTTATCGCGACGCTTTAAGCCATTGAGATTATTAAGCGACGCGACACGCAACGTTGTGATTTTCTATGCGAATGAAAGAAGGCCCCCAAACAAAGGGCCTTCTTTTCGTTACATATTGTCCATGCGCACTGAATAGTCTTTCGGGCCAAAAAGCTTCTCGTAAGAATAATCAGTGATGTTCGATTTGCTGAGTACCGGAATGAGTGGTCCGGCTCTGAACGGGAAGTCAGTGCCTGGTTTTTCGTCTTTAAGCAGGCGTACCATCATCCCCATGGCGATTCGCGCTTGGTCAACAGTCATATCGGCTGGCGCTGCGGCAATGGTTCCGTTGTTAATGCCTTTGTACAGTGCCGGAGTAATATAGGTTCCAATGACTTTTGAATCCTGCCCTGATTGAGCGATAATCTCGGGAGCAAGCTCGGCAGCAACGGCATTGCCAATCACGTAGTCGACATCTGGGTGCGCCTTGAGCGCGCTAGCAAGTAAATCGCCTTGGGCTTTTGCGGAAGTGTCCCCCCACTCAACGGCAACGACGCTCATCTCTCCGGGAAAGAAATCGGTTGCCGATTGGAAACCAGTGAAGGAATCATCCGCCCAACCAGAGTTTTTTGGCCCAGGAAGAAAGACAACGTTGACCTTATTTTTTCCGGCCTTTTCAGCGTCATTGGCGACATACTCCCCCGCCAAATACCCCATGTCATAGAAACTCACGATGGATTTTGCTGAGATACTCTGTGCTTCAATATCATTAATTACTTCAATGATCGGAATGCCCTGAGTATCGATCTGCTTAACTAATTCATTATTTCCGCTGTAGCTGATGGAGCCGAGTATGATGCCATCAACCCCAAGCTCAACTAATTCGTTCAGTTGCTGCTGCTGGGTATCAAGGTAGGAATAGCCGCCTGCTTCTTTCACCACAAACTCAACATTGAGGCGTTCTGCTTCACTGGTGAGCCCGTAGTTTACAGCGTGCCAATAAGAATCTTGAACGTGCGGGATACTGATGCCTATACGCAGCTTTTTCTCTGGAACGGCAGGCAGTGTCCAAGTTTCCATGATTGGGCCACGCAAGCTCAGAGCCTGCTGGCCAGGACTTTTTTGTGTGACATCATAGTTGCCATAGTAGCTTCCCACTGACACTTCCTCAGCAAAGCTGTTCTGTACGGCGAAAAGACTTAAAGTAATGGAAGCACACAGCGTGCTTTTCAATAATGTGTTATTCAACATCTTTCTCTCCTAGCATTAGTACCAACGATTGACTGTCGTTATCTCACTGATCTGGCAGTGAATTATTATGAGCGTTTATTCGGGTTTTTAGGGTAGTGATACGTACTCCCATCCGGCAGTTTTGCTTCCATTCTGGTTAGGGCTGCATAGAGCTCTGGGCGACGATCTTTGATGTAATCACTCTCGCCATAAGGGTGAGTGGGCATGTAATTGCTGGGCACGCAATCTGCGATAAGTAAGGTCGGCATGTTATTAGCGTGCGCAAGCAATTCACCATATGGATCAGCGATGGCACTGTTTCCTAAGTAGACGCCAGAGAGACTGCCGTCAGAGCGAAATTGACGCATAGAGTGGTTGGAATAGACGACAAACATCTTATTGCTGTAGGCGTTGCCGGGAATTGCCGTTTTGGAAATATCGGGATAGGTCCAAGAGCTAAAAAAGACGCCCTCAGCGTTGACGGTGCCAACATCTGCAGCTGTTGGAGCGATGACCACTTGGGTGCCCTGAAGTGCATAGATTCGATATAGCTCGGGGAACTCTGCCTCATAACAGTTGAGAAGACCGACATTGATCCCATTGACCTTAAACGGGCGATATGCCTCTTCTGGGTGATCGACATAGGGGTATTTCCAATTGGTTTTCTCTCCTTCTCCCCAAAGGTGGCACTTACGGTAGTTGCGAAGAATTTCGCCGCTCTTATCAAGCGTTAGGATCGTGTCGTAGTGCTCACCAGTCACCGGATCTTTTTCCGCATAAGGGCAGACTATAGCGAGTCCATTTTTTCGAGCAATGGGCCCAACGAGTTCTTGTACTTCTGCCTCAGTGCGCACGACATGGGGAATGTCATCGGGCAAGATATTGTAGCCACAGAGGAACAGCTCTGGCAGCACGAGTATTTGTGCCTGATAACTGGCCGCTTTTTCGGCCCATTCTTTGAGGCATTTAAGGTTATAGTCGATGGCTTTCTGATCGCCGGCTAGCCCTTCTCCTTGATAGACCGCAATTCGAAGCCCTTCTCCTGATTTGGGCGCATCGGTACCCGTGAGACACATTTTGACCATTGGGTAGCGACAATCCTTGATCGTCTCACCTAATTCGCACATGTTGCCTTGACTGTTTAATTGATCGATATTGATACCCATTCACTGACTCCTTTACATTCTTGATGCTCTATAGGGTTTGCGCTTTTGAATACGTAAAGGCTGTGCTGTTGTTTCATCGCGCTTTTCTAGCTCTTCAACCACCGTAATCATGTGATTGGCCATGGATTCAATTTGCTCCGAGGTAATCACCTGTCGAACTACGATTCGGAATACGTAAGGACCATCGGCCTTTTCTGGATCCGTGGTCGGCAGCTTATAAGAGGCGATAATCCAGCCATATTCACGCATTTCGTCGGCGAAGTCGGGCATGTTCCAAGCGTACCCTCCCTCGCGTTCTACGCGTTTGAACACCACAATGGGATAGTGAATGTTGTCGCTGATTGGGCTGAAGATTTGGTTGAGTGTTGGGTTGTCTGTTATGCAGTTGATAAGATGGTCGGTGTTGTCCATGCAGTTATCCAATACCGCTTGATACCCTTGGCGTCCCCAGCTGAGGAAGTTGTAGTACTGACTGATAATGACGCCAGAGCCGCGAGAGAAATTCACGGTATAGTCGACAAAGCTGCCACCAAGATAGGTAATGTTGTAAATCAGATCGGGGTCGACGACATTTTTATCGCGAAATACGACCGTTCCCATTCCTGGGTAAACCATTCCAAACTTATGATTAGAGACGTTAATTGAACGAACCCGCTTAGTCTGTTTGAAGTCAAACTTGGCCGCTTTATGGCCCATATTTTCAGCGCGTAGATTGGTAAAAGGGAGCATGAAGCCACCACTGGCACCGTCAACATGAATCGGGATATCTGTGTAAGGAACGGCTTTGCAATAGGCTTCGACTGCGTTATCGATACCTTCGGTATCATCACCATTCCCTGTAAAGGTGGTTCCCGCAATGGAACCTACCGTCATCACCAGTTCCCCTACGGTTCGCTCGTCTAAAGTTGGAAGGTAATCCGCTGGGTACTCGCAAAGATTGATGATCTCATTTCGGTACGGGCTGTCTTTAATTTTGCAATGAAGAACCTCTGTCACATCGCCACCCGTCAACGTGTACTTATCGTCACTCATTGAGACATATAAAGCCCCCACATCGTAATAGCGGCAGTATTTGTCCCAGCAACCATGCACGTGGGTACTCATGAGCAAAAACGGTCGATCTAATGGATTACGGTTGGGGTTTTTTCGGCTGCAATTTTGCCAATGCTTACGGTGTGCGATCAGCGCTAACATAATCGCTTCAGAAGATCCGACAGTGACCGAGCCGTAAAAGCCTTCGCTGGTATCGGGGTCGGTATCGGCTGGATCAAACTCGGTACCCAGCATATCGCCCATCATTCGGATGAGGCGCTTCTCAATCAAAGAGCTTTGGGGATATTCTTCATGATCAATGAAATTTTTATCGAGGTTTTCGTTGATGAGTCGCTCAGCGTAATCATCCATCCAGGTGTTGACATAGGTCGCGAGATTCAGCGCTGGACTGCCATCAAGATTTAAAGAGTCTTGAATCATCCTGTATGCCGATTCTGGAGCCATTGGTTCTTCTGGGATGCGCAATTTAGGGACACTTTGTTTAAACTCTTTACGCCCGTACACTGGCAACATTCCATTATCCTTAGCCATCAAACTTTCCTTATCATCAAAAATAGTCAGTACCACCGACAGAAGCAGTGGTTTTGCATTCATTTCATGAATGATTTTCTTTAAGTGCTCTTTTTATTGGGAATCCAGTAATACCGGGGTGGCCTGTTTGCTTAAATAGGCTTGGTTTTTTTACAGCGAGTAAAGGCCCAATAAAATTAGCACTTCTTATATGCAACTTAATTATTAGTCTATGTACGCATATGATCCAGTTGATTCACGATTTTTTCTTTGATTTGCCGTGGTTTTTTTCAGTTCTTTACTGATGGTCTGATTGAGTGGCCTGAGGTTCTCATTTGAAGAGAACCATTGGCTTTTGTTGACCATTAACATTGGGCAATGAAAGTGGTGATAAAAAAAGAAAGGGGAATCGATGAGTTTTAAGAGGTCAGAGGGGAGATTTTATGTATGATATATTTTCATGAATTCTGTGATTTAAAGTGATTTTTAATCATTCAACTGTCGCCTTATAGTGGAACGTGCTTGATGAATAGGTATGTTTTTCGCAAGTAAAGTGAGTAACAAGGCTGGTCGATTGAAGTGCTCGTTGCTTGTTACTCTTTGCGCGGCTTGTATTGCTGGCTTGGTTGAAGCATGTATGAAGGCACGTTCCTTTGAACGGATGACTTCTCGCGATTAAGCGGTGCAAGCCTTTTTGGCCGCAACTTTTTGGCCGCAATAGGATATTTAAATTTTAGGAGAGTGGTGATGAACCTTGAAATAGTGGAAGTATCGCAGGCACACAATGAAGATCTCAGCCGAGTGATAAAGGCAGTCGGTATGGAATATGGTGCTGTGGGTGAGGGGTTTGGGCCTTCAGATGCCGAAGTGGACAGTATGAGCACCTTCTACACCCTGCAAAATCGTAGTCGATATTTGGTTGCGCTATTGGATGGTAAAGTGGTTGGTGGCTGTGGATTGGCCCCGTTTGGCCATGATGGTAAAACGTGCGAACTCAAGAAGCTGTTCTTGCTTGAAGAGAGTCGAGGGCTTGGTTTAGGTAAGCGACTCTCACTCGATTGCCTGGCGTTCGCAAAAGAACAAGGCTTTACTCAGTGCTATCTCGATACCTTGTCCAACATGGTTTCCGCGGTGAGATTGTATGAAAACCTTGGATTTGAACATTTGCCAAAACCGTTTGAAGATACAGAGCATAACGGTTGTGATGTTTGGATGTTAAAACAGCTGTGAGCCAAGACTCAAGGATGAGATATGAACAATTATAAGTTGCTTCGCCCTCTTTACACGCTACTGAAAACGGGCAGTTTGACTGAATCAGCGAAGCAATTGAATGTTACTCAATCGGCAATGAGCCGTACCCTGAGCCAAATTAGAACGGCGTTCAATGATCCTATTTTGATTCGCGAAGGTAAGCAATTTGTGGTCAGTGCCAAAGGGCAGGCGTTGCTGGAACAACTTCCCACCTTGCTTGAAACGATAGATGATCTCTATGACGAAGAGGCCTTCTTCCCTGAGAATTGTTCTCGAGAATTTGTCTTGGCGTACACGGGCTTTCTTTCAGAGTCCATTGTTCCCTTAATCTGTAAAGACATACTGTCTCATGCCCCGAACGCTTCTTTGAATGGTCAGCTATGGCAAAACCAGCCGATACAGGCGTTGGCTGACAGTACGACCGAGCTAGTGGCCACTACGTTAGATTACTTTCCCGAAAACATCTATGGCAAGAAACTGATGGATGACGAATACGTGGTGATCGTTTCGGAATCTCACCCACTCTCACAAGGTGTCATCACTTTAGACGCGTATTTTTCTGCAAGGCATATTCTGGTGCATGGACTCCGTGAAATGAAACAGTACGTGGGTGAGCAGTTTGATAGCCACAATAGACAACGATCTGTGCTGGCAAAGACGCCATCTTTTACTTCAGCGATAGAGTTGGCCTGCCAAACGGAGGCAATGGTAACCGCACCTTTGCATATTGCGGGAGAATTTGCGAATCATCACCCAATCAAAATCAAGCCCTTACCATTTAATCTGCCCGCCCACAGTTACTATCTTCTTTGGCACGCAAAAAATCAGAAAGACAGTGCCCATAGATGGCTGAGAGATGAAACCTTTTTAGTGCTTCAAAAGTACTTAAAAGAGAAACATCAGCTCGGTTTGGCGCATTTAAAAAAAGATCCAATATAAACGCCAGTTGGCGCTAGCAGGCCTTTTATTCGCTATGAAAGTTTTCATGTTTTGGGAGAGTGACGTCATGATAGGTGGTTAATCACGTCCTGCCTTATTTTCTCGATGACTTCTAACGTTTGGCTTGCTCGCGTATCCAATGCAACCCAGCCATCGGTGCCCATGATGTCGACATGGGTGAAGGTGAGTGTTGCCTGAGAAGCGACATCTTCAATCTTTCCTTTAAGACGAAATATTCCTAAGGGTGTGTTGATTCGGCTAATCGAAAATTCTCTCATGGTGCTCCTTCATCTTAGTTGTGCTGGTTTAGAAGTGCTGTTGGTTTTAAAGCTTATGAATATCGAATATCGAATATCGAATATCGAATATCGAATATCGAATATCGAATATCGCATATCGCATATCGCTCAATCGAGTCGGTTCGAGAACGAGGCGATACGGAGCAGAAATTGACCAAAATCAGGTTAGATTTATAGGCGTTCCTGTAATCTGGTTATAGCAACATACACGTAACAAGTCGAGATTGATGCGGATGCAACCAGGTGACTCTCGAAGGGTTGAAGTAAAAGAATATTGGAGGTCAGTATGAAACAATTCAAAGATGTTCTGTTCGTAAGCCAAGGCTTAACGGATGATCAAGACTCTCTTGGTCAATCCATTCTTTTAACTGCCAATCATCAAGCAAGCCTGAGAGGTTTAATTGTTTGTCCATCGTTGCCCGATCACATGGGGAATTATGTCGAGACTTATGAGCAGTCCCTCAGACAATCCCTAAAACAGAATGTGCTAGAGACGATTGAACAACATCAACTGCCCGACTATTCCGAAGACTTCCCAATTGTCCTAAAGAGTGGTGATAAACCCGCCGTCAAAATTATTCGCCATGTGCAAGAGCATGGGATTGATCTTGTGATGAAAGATGCAGAACCCATTGGAGAACACGGTGAAGGTTTCAAGGCGATTGATATGGCTTTGCTGCGTCAATGTCCTGTTCCTGTTTGGCTCAATCGCCCGACGAATAAGCCAATGACGAAAAGAAGGGTAGCCGTTGCGATTGACGCCAATGTGACGGATGAAGAGCAGAAACAGTTAACCACTAAGTTGTTGCAAACGGCTCGTGCTATTGCTGATGGTTGTGATAGCCGATTGCATATTGTGTCTTGCTGGGAGTATCAACTTGAGCACTATCTCGACAACCAAAGCTGGATAAAAATGCCGCGTGATGAGCTGGATGAGAACAGAGAGCAGGCGCGAGTCAAACACAACAGTGCATTAAAGTGGCTTGTTCAAGAATCCGGTATTGATGGCGAAAACATTATCCATCAACTGCACGGCAGAGCGGACGATGAGATTCCACGCTGCGCGGTCGATCTTGATATTGATGTCTTAGTTATGGGAACCATTGCCCGAACTGGCATTCCTGGTGTGTTGATCGGCAATACAGCGGAAAACATTCTTCAATCAGTAAGTTGTTCATTGGTTGCATTGAAACCGAAGACCTTTGTCTCGCCCATTGGATAACTCGTGAGAGCTTAGTCATCGCCAATGTTTGAATATCACCAATATTAGCATTGTGCGAAAAAGAGCGATTAAGGTCGCTCTTTTTTAGTCTCTACTTGCTTATTGGGTTTTGGAGTTAGTCAGGCCCAGTGGTAAGCCACTTGAAATGAGTAATAGAGCGCTAACTCATTCATTTTAATGCGGATACTTTCTTTTTATTCATTTGCAGCATTGAAGGTTCGTCATAGACCGATGAATAATTTGATGATAATGTTACAAGTAACATTTTAAAAAACCATTTCTTATGAGCACAGATCAAAATTCCCGCCCAACACTTCAAGATATTGCTGACAAAATCGGCATCACAAAGATGACCGTTTCTCGCTACATGAGAAACCCAGAATCTGTAGCGATGAAAACCCGTGAAAAGATCGCGAAAGTGATTGAGGAGGTGGGTTATATCCAAAACCGCGCACCGGCTATGTTGTCTAAATCCTCCAGTAAGGCGATCGGTATACTGCTGCCATCTTTGTCTAACCAAGTATTTGCCAGCTTTGCTGAGGGAATAGAAGCTGTCACTAAAGCCAATGGGTACGAGACCTTGATTGCTCATATTGGTTATAGCCCTGAAGAAGAAGAGAGAAAGGTCGCGTCACTGCTTTCTTATCAGGTTGATGGATTGATATTCACCGAAACCCAGCATACGAAACGTACTTTGCAGATGATAAAAACCGCGGGGGTTCCTGTGGTCGAAACCATGGAGTTGCCTGAGAACGCGATTGATATGGTGGTTGGGTTGGATCATAAGAAAGCGTCGTACACTGTGGTTAAGCAGATGATCGATGCGGGGAAAACCAACATCGCCTATTTTGGTGCTCGGCTGGATAGCCGTACTCAACTGCGTATGGATGGGTATCAGCAAGCGATGAAAGAGGCCAGTCTTACGCCAAATTGCATTCTGACGGAAGCGCACTCTAACTACACGTTAGGTGGAGAGTTGCTTGCGCAAGCGTTGACTCAAACGCCTAATTTAGATGGTGTATTTTGTACCAACGATGATATTGCGATAGGGGCGATGATGTACGCGCAATCGCATGGAATCGATGTACCCAATCAGCTCAGCGTAGTGGGGTATAACGCACTCGATATCGGTCAAGCCATTACGCCAAAACTCACCAGTGTGGACTCTCCGAGATATGAGATTGGAAGAAAGAGTGCAGAGCTGCTTATTGACGCGTTAGCGGGGAAACCGTCTGAACAAAAGATGTTTGATCTTGGGTTCACTATTTCTACGGGTGAAAGCATAAGTTAGCGCTTTACTTTGAATGCGTTGGGCAGCAATAAGGCAGTGTTATCAATGCTGTCTAATATATTGTATGACCATTAACTTATTGAATAATATTATAAACTGTACGCTTATTTGCTGTTTGTTAATCTGGATTGACTCACAGTTTTTCGCTTGTGATTATCAAATATTTCGTTTTGCTGTGGCTCTCGCAGTGTACCGCCTGTCTTGTTCGTTTATCCAAATTTTAGGGGTAATATGAAGGTGAACTCAGTCAGTGGTTGGAGCGTTTAAATGATGAAATTTTTCCGATTCTATTTCCTTAGCGGTTTGCTGTCAGACAGACAAACATTCTCAATTTGTACCGCGTTATTCTTTATCATCCTCAGTACCGCAGCAGCGGTCTCTTTTGGGTTACTCGCAAGCCAAAGCCTAGTCGTCGCTTTCGTTTGTTGCTTAACCCCAGCGCTCCTATTCAGGCTCTATGTTGTTTTGGTGCCTTATTACCGTGAAGCGGCATTAAACACTTGGAGCTAGTTACTGTTCAGTATTTTACGCATCTTTGAAAAAGCGCCATGCTTACTGGTTTTATAAGGTGGTGCTTTTATAGGGGATTTGCCATGGAAGCAATTCGCTAACAGCAGTCGATATTCGCGTTTTATCACCATGGCGTTACTACACAACATGAGGATATGTGATATGGAACTCTTTAAATTAAAGCTCAGTAAGTTGAAGATAAGTAAATTGAAGCTGTGTAAGCTGACATTTTGCAAATTGACGCTAAGTAAGACATTGACGCTAAGTAACATATTGGCGCAAAGTAAATTAAAACTGAGTAAAACCGGTTTAACTTAAGCATTTGCAATCAAGTACTCTCCCATGACGAATAGCTGAGTGAAAGGCTCAAATTTTCTTATAGGGTGAGCACCTAGAATAAGAAGCTAGCACCGTGTTCAGCACTAGAAACGTTTTCGCGCATAACTTCAAAGATATCGCGCCCCCATGTTTGCTGTGAGATCTCAGTGTCTATATGAGACAATTCACGCTTGCTAGCATCGCTTAAGTTTTCTAAGGTGCCTGACTGGCTATCTAATCGAATCATATCGCCATCTTGAACCAACCCAATCGCACCGCCTCAGGTGACACATGAGAATCGCCGCTGGAATTTTACCGGACGCGCCAGACAATCTGTCATCTGTCATCCTTAATCAGTGCAACTTTGAAGCTTAGGCTCTTTTTATTGGTTCATCGCGACTTT
>NZ_MCWZ01000292.1 GCF_002877365.1 Vibrio sp. 10N.261.55.A7 | reverse complement strand
CAATAGCCTGGGGCTTGGTCGTTGGCGCAAAACGCTTGATAGGTTGCCCATCTTTACCTATCAAGAATTTAGTGAAATTCCACTTAATGCGGCTGCCTAGTACGCCAGGAAGCTGTTTTCTTAAATAGACGAAAAGTGGGTGGCTGTTCTTACCATTCACATCCACCTTTTCACTCATGGTAAAACTGACACCGTAATTGATCAGGCAGCCCCCTTCTATCTCCTTTTCACTTCCCGGCTCTTGTTCCCCAAATTGATTACAGGGGCAACCAATGATCACTAAACCTTGGTCTGAGTATTGCTCATGTAACGCTTGTAAACCTTCATACTGAGGTGTTAAGCCACATTGGCTCGCGGTATTCACAATCAACACAACCTTACCTTCCAGCTCACTCAGGTTGAGCTCTTGTCCTTGCAGTGTGTTTATCGACTGCTTATAAAATTCACTCATTTTTGACTCCATTTTAGATAGCCACTCAATAATTCGATAGCAATAAGCCCAACTGAACTAGGGGCCTAACGACTAAGGTTCGCCAGTAATTCTTCGCAATCACGTTTCAACCTCATCAGGGCGTCAGCGTTCATTTTTGCCATGCACATCATTTCTTCTGGAATACTCTTCGCTTGCTCTTTCAAAGCGTTTCCTTGCTCTGTCACGGTAACAATCCGTACCCTTTCATCTTCAGAGCTGCGCGTTCGTGTCACATACCCTTTTGTCTCTAGGCGCTTCACCAGCGGAGTTAATGTGCCCGAATCGAGATGCATTTTTTCACCCAATTGCTTAATGTTGATGGATTGATCTTCCCAAAGCACCATCATGACAATGTATTGTAAGTACGTTAAATCTAACGATTTCAACATCGGCTGATACGCACGTCCCATAGCATTCGATGCGCTATAAAGTGCAAAACAAACCTGATTATCCAACCTTAGATTACCTTCAGAGCAAGGTTCGCTCATAACAGTCACCACTCAAAAACTTAATTGCGCACAATATACTTGCGCACGTCATTTTTTTCAATTAGTATTATTCCAAATTCAATTGCGCACAATTTAATTGATAGCAATCTAACAGGCTATAACAAGTAACAACTAAGTACCGTAAAGAAAATAAACTAATAAGGACTCAAACAATGACTGCACTCTACACAACATCCGCTACTGCATTATCAGGTCGTAACGGACAGGTAAGCACTGACGACAACAAACTATCGCTAGCGCTAAGTTACCCTAAAGAGATGGGGGGGACAGGGGAAGCAACCAACCCAGAGCAACTCTTTGCCGCTGGATATTCAGCCTGTTTCTCTAACGCTATTTTGCACGTTGCTCGCGAAACAAAAGTAGCGGTCAAGTCTGCACCAACGACGGCAACCGTAGGCATTGGTCCAAATGATAACGGCGGGTTTGCATTAACGGTGAGCTTGTCAGTGGAGTTAGAACTTGAACAAGATCAAGCCATTGAGTTGGTAAAAACAGCGCATCAAGTGTGCCCATACTCAAACGCTGTACGCGGCAACATTGATGTAGAACTCTCGGTGAACGGAATTGAGCTGTAACTTTATTGCTCGCGAGCTCCCGAATAAATCCGAATAGCTCCCGAACTGAAATGTTCTCTATAAAGGCGAAGCGAAGATAGCCATACTGGTACTGTCAGAGGCTATCTTTCTCTTTGCCGAACAGAGAACGGCGAATGGCGCACATCTTTGTCGCCCATCACTTCTCTAAATCTAGAAATCTAACTGACCTTTCTGAGGTACTGAACTTTCGCGAGGTTAGCGCTAAACAGTCGCTTAATGAGAATACTAGCGGGTTGTGGATTGGTCATAAAATAGCCTTGCCCAATAAGACACCCAAAGTCTTGCAGATCTTCTTGTTGCTTGCTCGTCTCAACCCCTTCAGCAACCACATCTAGGCCAAGCTCTCTTCCTAAATTTAGAATGTTTTTGAGTAACACCATTGATTTGGCGCTTTCTCTGTAATCCGCCACAAAACTTCGGTCAATTTTGAGTGTTTGAAAGTCGAATTCTTTCAAGTAGGAGAGTGATGAAAATCCAGTGCCAAAATCATCCAAAGCCAAACGAACGCCAAGTTGCTTTAACTCCTTAAAGATGACTTTCGCTTGTTCTGCGTTTTCAATCAGCACACTCTCTGTGATTTCTAATTCTAAACTTGTTGTGTCAACACCAGAATCGATAACAATGCGCTTTAACTGCTCAAAGAACGCCTGATTTTTGAGGCTTTTTGCAGAAACATTAATCGCCATCGTTCCCGTATCAATCCCCCTCGCCTGCCACTCTTTTTGTTGCTCAATTGACTTGGACAACACCATCAAGTCTAGCTCTCGAATCAATCCTGTCGATTCAGCAATGGGAATGAATGCATCTGGGCAAATCATGCCCTTTGTCGGGTGAAACCACCGTAGAAGAGCTTCAACACCCACAATCTTGCCGCTTCTCAGTTCCCATTTCGGCAAATAATAAAGTGTAAATTGATCTCGCTTAATGGCGATTTTTAGATCGCGTTCGATTTCTATTCTCGACATCGAAATGCGATTAAGCTCTTCAGAGTAGAACTGAAAGTTGTTCTTCCCCAAAGACTTAGCGTGATACATCGCGTTGTCAGCGTAGCGCATCAAAGAGTCACTGTTCATACTGTCATCAGGATATATTGCAATACCGATGCTGGCTGAAATGGATGCGCAAACATCATTAATTTGAAAAGGTCGTTGCAGCGCCTTATTGAGACTTTTGGCTATTTTACTGGCCGCATTGGTGGCTTTTTGTACATCATTGAGATGTTCAAGAACGACAACAAATTCGTCTCCGCTGATTCTTGCGGCAGTATCGGAGTCTCGAATGCAGTGGTTGATGCGTGTCGCAACACTTTTTAGAAGCTTGTCACCAATGTCGTGACCATATTGATCGTTAACTGTTTTGAAATGATCTAAATCGATGAACAGCACAGCAAACGTATTCTTTAATCGTGACGCTCTCGAAACAGACTTTTCCAAGCTCTCTAGAAACATCACCCGATTTGGCAATTTCGTCAGAGAGTCATAATGTGCTTGGTTATGCAGTTGTTCATTTTTGGCCGCGATAGATTCATTCGCTTTACTTAAGGATTCAACCCAAACGGTTCTGTTCTCTTCAAATTTATTAAGCACGCGGTACAAATACGCAACACTAGCAATGGAGACCATGATCAACATAATGCTGATGTACTGGTATCTTTGTATCCCCTCTTCTAGGTGCATTTTCACGGCTCTTTGTACATCATCCGCTTCTTGAATGAAGTCTAGGAACATTTCATCTGACCGGATATCAATGGCCGAACCCGCACTTGAGATATCTTTATTTTGATGCCTTAGTAACGCTTCATTTCTAAACTTAACGAGTGTGTCTCGCATTGAAACCAAGATGATTCGCAAAGCAGGATCTTGGATGGGCTTAAAGTCACCTTGTATGCTTCTCCCACCTTCTAGTAAAGCTAATGTATGCCAGTCTGCAAGGTCGAGGTAATACCACACTTCTTGCACCGACTGAGTAGCATCCCCAGACATGACCTCTTCGAACCAAAGGTGCGCCAGTGTGCCGTTAATTTTGATTTCCTGAGAGGCTTCAATCAGCGGGGCTTTCTCTGTCAACAATTTGTTCGCTTGCGCAAACAGTAACGTTGTTAAGGAAATAATAATTCCTGCCAAAGTAACCGTGAGTAAAAATAACCTCTTTGCCTTCATTCCGCGTCCCTAACTTTAACAACTAAGCATTCCAATTCTCAGTTGAAAACTGGTTCTGACCTAATATCACCTGCTCCAATTCTTCCAAACCGTTGCGGTGATATAGACAAACCAATTTATCTATATGATTGTTAAAACATTGACGAGGATTATCAGATCGTAATATTAAATTAATATTAAAATGGCAACATTATCAGTAGCAGCAATCTCACTGAGTGAATTTTGGCTAAAAAATGACAGCAAAGAAAACACCCAAACCATTGATTGTAATATTAGTTACTTGTCTATCTTGCTCATATTCTCAAGCAAAAAACCTCATCAAGGTGGATGGTTCAAGTACGGTCTTTCCTATCACGAATGCCATAGCAAAAGAGTTTATGGCGACTGAAAATGGTGAAACTCAAATCGCGATTGGTATCAATGGAACTGGCGGTGGATTTAACAAATTCTGTCGAGGGGACATCGATATATCGAATGCTTCAAGGCCAATCAAAGCAAAGGAAATGAACATTTGTGCACAAAACGGCATTGAATTTATTGAGCTGCCCGTCGCGCTTGATGCCATTACTGTCGTCGTCAATAAACACAACTCGTGGGCTCACTCGATGACGGTTGAAGAACTCAAAACCGCTTGGAGCCCTGAATCAGAAGGGGTAGTTCAACGCTGGAGTGACTTAAATAAACGCTACCCCAATAAACCTATCGAACTCCATGGACCAGGTGCTCATTCCGGCACTTACGATTACTTTGTTGACGCAGTATTAGGTGAAAAAACGAGCCGAAAGGATTACCGACCAAACGAAGATGACAACGTTCTGGCGCAAAACGTTGCCAATGACATTAACGCTATGGCTTTTTTTGGGCTCGCTTATTATTTGGAGCATAAAGACACGTTAAAAGCGGTGGCCATCGGCCGGCAAGGAGAAGAAGCCGTTCTTCCAAATGCTTCAAATGCCGCAAGCGGTTTGTATCAGCCACTCTCTAGACCTTTGTTTATTTACGTCAATACTCAGTCTATGAAGAATAGAGCCTTTGTTAGACGGTTTGTAAACCTGTATCTAAACAAACACAGCACACCTGACGTTGTTAAACAGGCGGGCTATGTGCCACTCCCAAGCCATGCTTACGATTCAGCATTAGCCACTTTCAATGGGAAGTAAGTTCCCTTTAACGAGCACACGCAACCCATTCGATGCCTATTCAACAGTGCTCTCTAGAGCATTCAACCATTGTGCTGGGTAAACAGCTTTGTGTAGACATGTTCATAGCCAATCGTTAACGCGACATAAACCAGTAGTGAAGCCATCACATAGTTGAACACTTTAAAATAGATCGGGTTCTCTAAGCGTTTGCCAACGAGTTGCCCCAATAACGAATAGCTTGTTGGAGCGCCAAACGCTAACACCGCTAATATTAATGACCAGAAAAGCACCGACACCCCCGTCACTCCTGCACTAGGGAATTGAATGGTTGCGATCGGTAACGTTGCCACTAGGCCTTTCGGGTTGAGCAGTTGCATCAACAAACCGTCTCTGAAACTCAGCGCATTTTGGTCATCGCCCTTGCTGTTTAATGACACGTTAGCCGAAGCCACCTTTCGGGCAATATACAGTATGTAGCCGCAACCCGCTAAACTGATGAACGGCAGAAGCTCCGGATTGACCACCTTTAATCCCACATAACTGAGAAACACAAACAGAATGAACATCGCGCTACCAACACCGATAAAGAAGCCAAGATGTTTACGTGTTCGGTTATTGAAACCACAGTTCAACCCCAGCAGGTTAACGGGTCCGGGGGTGTACATAATGCCAAAGGCATAAGCAAATATTTCTAACATGAATCACTCCATAACGACAAAACGCTGCAGTGTTCGCTTGAATTAACGAACCCACTGCAATTGAAACTGCTTTGGCGTCATACCAAACACCTGCTTGAAATTCCGGTTAAGGTGACTAACATCAGAAAAACCGGATGCGACTGCAGCTTGCGTCGCATTGAGCCCAGCGAGCAGACCTTTTCGAGCATGATTGATACGACAGTTCAAAACATATTGATGTGGAGTAATGCCAAATTGAGCGCGGAACATACGTATGAAATGAAACTTCGACATATTGGCTGACGCAGCAATCGAGTCGATAGAGAGCTCGTCACCAAAGTTGGACAATATGAAGTCTTTTGCCCTCAAGAGAAGCGTATCCGTTCGAGAGTGCCGTTCGGCTAAATCTAAGCTACCGTGATTCTTGACCAGAGTTTGGGCCAAAGAATACAAGTTAGATTCATAATCGATCTGAGAGAAACTTGGAGATTGAAGTAACCCAGACATAGACCAAACCTGCTGACGAAGCATGGGATCATTAAACAATGTGTCTTTTAATCGCATTTCACTCTTTCTTGTGTAGCCAAGTGAACGGAAAAGAGGGTTAAACTCGTCTGGATGAACATAGAGCATAATATACTCAAGGTTTTGTTCTCCGCCTGAGTGGCCATCATGAATGTCTTCTGGGTTAAATAGCATCACACCACCTGGAGGGCTTTTGTGAAAAGCATTTCGACAAAAGAAGTCCTGTCGACCTTTAAGCGTGAGACCTATTGAGTACTCTTCATGAGCGTGCTTGGAATAAGAAAAATCAC
This sequence comes from Vibrio sp. 10N.261.55.A7, assembly GCF_002877365.1. Classification (GTDB taxonomy): domain Bacteria; phylum Pseudomonadota; class Gammaproteobacteria; order Enterobacterales; family Vibrionaceae; genus Vibrio. The sequence goes on along the minus strand of NZ_MCWZ01000292.1, from coordinate 17,613 downwards.
TCATCGTAGCACTGAGCATACCGACTCTGTCGACTTGCTCATTACCCGTGAATTGAAAGTGATTTTGTTTTTCCAAACCTATCTCCTAGTCATTGATACGTTGTATGACATTACCTTGGCTTACTATAGAAATCTATAGATGGAAAAACTTGAACAAAGTTGCTCAGTTTGAATTCTGTTGGCAAAGCGATCGACCACGACAGGTTGATTATAGTGAGAAATGCCTTCAAGTTTGATTCTGGTCTTCAGAGTGCAACCCATAAGCGGAAACCATTTGCAAACAATCAGCAATTTGATGCATCTCACCCCCCCCTTATTTCTTAATGAACACTTTTTGCCACTTTTATTATCGATTTCGATTAATATAATAATACTCTGTTATCAATCTCTGAGGTTAGCCATGCTCAATCCACTTTGGCTGAACACGTTCAAAACCCTTGTCGATATGGGCCATTTCACCCAAACCGCTGAAAAGCTGTACATGACTCAACCCGGTGTCAGCCAACACATAAAAAAGCTGGAATTAGCTTGCGATCACCTCTTACTGAAACGTGAAGGCAAAAGCTTCGAACTCACAGAGCAAGGTCGTATCGTCTATCAACACGCTCTAAAACTAGAGCTAGAAGACGCGTTGTTGAAAGAAAAACTCAGCTTTGATAATCCCTACTCCGGTGAATGTAAAATTGCTTGTTCTGGGTCATTGGCCTTGGTGCTTTATCCCAAATTGCTGACATTGCAACAGCAGCACCCAACTTTATCGATTCAAATTGAGGCAGCACCAAACCAAAAAATTCTCAATGATCTGCAAGCGGGATCGATTGACCTTGGCCTTGTCACCCACGCTCCTAATAATGGGTTGTTCCAGAGTAAAACCATTGGGACTGAAGAGCTTTGTTTAGTTCTACCGAAAGATTATGCAGGGCAATCCATCACGGCCGATCTCCTCAATAAATGTGGGTTGATTGCACACCCTGATGTGACTCACTATCTGGCTCTCTATTTGGATCTTTGTGGGGATGCTGAACTCGCCCAAATAAATCGAGATGAATTGCCTCGCTCGGGTTACATCAACCAACTCAGTCAAATACTCTTACCTGTGGCGATGGGCGTTGGTTTTACTGTGATTCCTAGAGGTGCGATCGAAAGCTTCCAGAATAAAGAGGCGTTGTACATTGCCCCGACGAAACATCCAGTGCAAGAAACCTTATACATGGTTCACAAACGTCATCGAAGTTTACCCGCACGATATGAATCTATCAGCGCCCCAATTGAAGAGGCCGTCAGAAAAATTTAATCATCGCAACGAAGAAATGGCTCAACCGGCCCTCTGTTTCGATAGGTGGACCACACAAGAAGCATCTGGGGGAAACGAAATAGAAAAATCCCTCAACAGAGTGAGGGAGGATTGGGTTCTAAGTGGTACATTCACGTAATTTGGCGTAAAAGACAGGATATTTTTGGCGAATATGACGCTGCTCTTGCACCATATCTTTAAAACTTGGCCCTTTTGTCAGAAGAATAATGACTTCATTCTTGTCTAACCGTAGCACTGAGCCTTCGACACGGACTTCACTATCATCATGTAAATTCAGCACACCAGAAAGGTCTAATCCATGATGCACTCGATTAGGATCATCAATGACAAAACGAATACCTTTCTCCGAAACCTCACTCACATGGTAATGAGCATTTTGAATCACCATCACTGGCATGGCTCTTTTCGGGTACTTTAATCGGTAATACTGCCTTTTTTGAATTGAATCTTCACTCATAAGGTTATAACTCCAACCCGATGTCTGTGGCTTTACTTAACTGATCACTACTCTGCAAAACTGGAAAATCCCTCTTCATTCCTGACTACTCTATTGTCGACCTATAACCTATAAACTTTAGCAGACTGAGGATCGATTATCCAAAGAGGTTGTGAACATTGAGCTCTACTCTATGGATTGAGCAAGTTAACTGAATAGAAAACCGTGTGCTGTGGTATCTTGCCTGCTCTATTTCGAATAAACAAAAGCGCTAGGATTTCGATGCTTCGATTCATGACTATTTCACTGGTTGCCATCATTTTACAAGGCTGCTCTAACCAACAAGCGAGCGCTGTGGGTATGAGACAAAGTACCGTCACTCAATACCCGCAAAACATGTCGAATATAGAGCTGTGTGAAACTCTCTATTTCTCTCGCTCTACAACACAAACCAAAGCCTCAATCGGAGCGGAGTTTAATAAACGAGGCCTGAAACGCTCATGGTGTGTCGAGCAAAATAATAAACTCTATATTACTCGCGTTATTGACTCTGTTCTCTAACCACCACAGTAGACCGAACATCACTAAGGGTTACCTTATAGATAAAGAATACACTGAGTTTAAAACGACTTTGTCATTCTTATATGCCACTTGACACAATCGAAATGAAATCGATTAATTTTCTAGGCGATATCCCAATCTCTCTTGCTTACTTTTTGATTCTTTAACACTTTTTATATGGTCAAAAATAACCGGTCAAAAAGTCTCAAAAATTGTCCGAAATCGATTTGACGGTAATGTGATTAACTTCTAACTTTTGTTATTAAGTATGTTAACTAGGAGGTCATTGAGGATGAAAAGAGCAAGTACTGCATATCGACTACAATTGATAAAAGAGGTTGCAACGAAAAAGCAGCGAGAAATGTCCAACGACGCAATGGCCAACTATATCCATGACCTACTTGATGACGGACCTCACCTTGATGAAAATGTAGAAAGAAACCACCGTTTCAGCGGGAGTCATTTCGATGAAAGTGCTGGAGGCTGGGTGAGCGATCACTGGAGTCTGAAGTAAAATCAGTTCATGAAATTGTGCTATTGCGCCGCTTTGAAGAGCGGCGTTGTTGTCTTAAGAACCTCAGCTCTCACCTCCTAAACCGACGTTTTGGCAATCACTCTAAAAACCGGACCCCACGTTAAAGTAAAAGGCATTGTCTTCCTCACTGAAGGCAAAATCCATCCCCATTCTGATGCCATAGCGACGAGCGATTAAATAGCGAAACCCCGCTCCATAAGCCGCGTGCGCTTCGTCATATAAGTTTTCCAACTCTCGACTTGCACTGCCCGTTCCAATAAAGCCTGATATCGTCCAGCGACTATCAATATCCCACATTAACTGCGTTTGAATGGACGAGACATAGTTGTCTTGATAACGAAAAGCTGATACCCCACGAAGCTTTACATAGGGCTTTGCCAAGGGTGGCAATAAACCTGAGTCTTTTTGCGTTAATGATTCATAACTTGCAGCAAATGCTAACGTCCAATCAGAGGAAATAGGATGAAAGGATTGGCCTGATAACTCGAATGTATCGTATTTATTATCACTTCCGATTGCGTCACGATAGACCATGTATTCTACGTTAACCGAATACCCATCCGTTGGATAAAAGAAGCTGTTTTTGGTGTCGTATTCTGCGGTTACCCCTAACCCCGATGCAGTCGAACTAAGACCAATCAATTTCTCTAAAATAGTATTCACGGCGGCATTTGAAGAGCGAACGTCCGATCGCGCCCAAAACTGCGAAACACCCAGAAAAAGTGGCGTGTCTGCAACTCTAAACTGTAGGTGCTGCATACCACCATACCCTTTGTTATCGCTCTCGAAGCTGACACTTTTATTGGGTATCCACTGACTACCATTTCCTATATCGGCATAGATATCGATAAACGCGTTTCCATAGCCCAAGCCGCCCATGTAGCGGATGGAATCTTGATCCCAGGTACGTCGATGTCCCAGCAACCCAAACCAGGTTCCATTTTCAGTAGCCCCGCCCCCTACAACCGTGACCGCAGGCGGAATTAGGTTAGCACCACCATCAATGGAGGCCATTGCCAATTTTTTCCTCGCTTCTTTCTCTTCTTCCGATTCATGCAAAAAAACGCCGAGCATTCCTCCCCCAATACCCAAAGCGGGTTCAGTAATCAGCACTGGAACAGGCAGGAAACCATACGCATTTTCCGCTAGATACTCCCCCATATCTAACATGCCATCAATGGGATCAACGAAAGATACGGCAACAGCGAGTGGTGAAAACACCAGCGCAGCTGCAGCGGGTACTCGGTATAGATTTTTAAACATAAGTGAATCCATTCAACGTGTTCAATGAGAGAAGGTGGTTAGAAGAGGTCTTGTTGAGGGCTTGCCTTCTCAACTTCCGTAACCTCTATCTTGTTCTGTTTTTGCATTTTCCTTCTGTAACGGAGTTTGCATAGTTTTATAACGTGTAACTGCTGTGTTGGCGTCATAGACAACCAATTAAAGCGTTCATCTCGCTTTCTCATACAGCCTTGGCAATAGCCTTTGGGATCAACATTGCATACACCAACACAAGGGCTTGGCACGGTGAAGAATTCCAGTTGTTCCATCAATGCCTCCTGAACCGATAGAGGTTAACACAATTAAATATGACAACTTTCAATGCGTTAACAAATAAAATTTATCACCTTATTTCTCTTTTATAAACGGTGAAACAACATGAAGTATGACTTAGAGCTGACAAAAACAGTGTTTTATTGTCTATACTTTTGCCAATATTAACGCCTCTAAGCGTATCGCTTGGGCTCGATTTCCGATTGTGGAGTTATCTATTATGAAGCTTAGTTTAAAAACGTTAGTTGCTGCTATTTCTGTCCCTGTTTTACTTACTGCTTGTGTGAGTAATGACGAAGAAGCCCAAGTAATTACCGCGCAAGATCTACAACACCATAACTGGGAGCTCGTGCAGATTGACGGCAACGATGTCGTTAAAGATGACAATAACAGACCTGTTAGACTCGAGGTTGGTGAAAACATGACAGCAAATGGTCATGCGGGCTGTAACAACTTCTTTGGTCAAGGCGAACTTAAAGATAATAAATTCCGCATTGAAAAAATGGGCATGACCATGAAAATGTGTGGTGAAGATGCCATGAACACTGAGATGACAATGTCTCAAGTGTTGACGGAATGGAGTGATATCACCTTAACAAAAGACAGCCTAGAATTGAAAAACGATGCCCATACTCTGACATTCACCCTGCGTGACTGGGTAAACTAGCCTTCTTAAGTTAACCTCCTATGAGAAAAAGAGCGGACGACCGCTCTTTTTTTGCGTTTAAAACACACTGTTCTGCGCATTTTCACCCTTCAACCTTGTTTACCTTCATGTTCATTTACAGTAAAGAAATCCATCACCGATTTTAGCTTTTGCGCTTGTACATTCATCATTTCAGATGTCGCCGTCAGCTGTTCAGAACTCGTGGCATTTTGCTGCGTGATCGCGGTGAGCTGCATCATAACCGTGTTAATCTGCCTCACGCCTACTTTTTGTTCTTCAGAAGCCGCGCTGATTTCCTGAACCAAATCGGATGTTTTCGTTATTGATGGAACAATTTTCCCTAGTAACATCCCAGCCGTTTCTGCTAGCTCCACACTGCTTGCTGCCACTTCGCTGATCTCTTGCGCAGCCACTTGGCTTCTCTCTGCCAGTTTTCTCACCTCAGCCGAAACAACGGCAAAACCTTTACCATGCTCTCCGGCTCTAGCCGCTTCAATAGCCGCATTCAATGCGAGCAAATTGGTCTGGTAGGCGATATCGTCAATAATCCCTATTTTTTCCGCGATTTTCTTCATCGCTAGAACCGTTTTCTCTACCGCAACGCCCCCTTCTTTGGCCTCTTTCGCTGCGTTTGAGGCCATGCTATCTGTCACTTTTGCATTGTCGGTGTTTAAACTGATTGAAGAAGTCATCTCTTCCATAGAATCGGTGGTCAATTCAACACTTTCAGCTTGCTCAGCCGACGATATGCCCATGGATTGCGCGGTTGCGCTGACTTTATCGGAGGCACTTGCAAGGTTATTCGAAGCGCCTCTCACCTCTTTGATGATTGAAGAAAGCTGTTCTACCATATGTTGCATAGCGCGGAGCAGTTGCCCCATTTCATCGTTGCTTTGGACACTGATTTTAGAGGTGAGGTCTCCTTTCGCAAGACGATTAGCGACCGTCACGGCTTCGCGAATGGGGGTGGTAATTAACCTTGTGATGACAACAGCAAGAACAACACCCAGTAATACAGCAACGACACTGATTGCGATAACAAATGCCTTGGATTGATCATTCGCGCTTTGAAGTTTAGGGCCAAGTAAATCTTGCCTGTCTTTAATTTCCAGTTTAAGGTCTTCAATCAAGATTGCAGACTCAGAGCCTGCGAGATCTAAGCGTTCACTTTTTAATTGATTACGTTCGAAAATTACCTCCACGAGTTCTTCAAAAGCAGCAATATAACGCGTATTTAACCCATTAACCTCTTGAATCATTCGTTGATGTTCTGGGTTACTGGTTTGGTTGGTCACTTGATTAAACGTGCGCAAATAGCTCTGGAATTCACTCTCTACTCTATCCACATCTTGCCGTGAGTTGCTGCTAAGAAACTTCGTCACGTAGAGCCTAGCGAGAAGCAGATGCCGCATTGATTGAGCGACATCAAAAGCTTCGTCCATGTTGCCATCATTTTTACTGCCCAATAACAGCGCTGTGATCAACTTTTCAATCTGAGGCCCGAGAACATCAAGCGTATCATGCACAAGTACATGTCGACGTTCTATTTTTTTCTTAATCACATCAAAGGTTTCATCATAAGAAAGCAAATGTTCTTCAACGCTTTCAAATGTCTCTTTTTCTTCTGTTGATGATGCCTCCTGCCTTGCTTCCTGCATCAATTGTTGAAGCTGATTGAATCGCTCTTGTTGTACCTTCAAAAATACCAAGTCGGAGCTATCAATGTACTTTAGTGCCGCTAAACGAACACTTAATAAGTTCGCTTGGACTCGCCCTGCATTATTCGTATTTCTTGCCAATGAACGATAGTCGGAAAACCCAGCAGACGCCGTTTGTAATGCGTTGAACGAGAGATAAGCCGTAGTAACCAGCAATAAAAGTACTAAGCCAAATCCAAGCCCTAAACGACTGCCTATCTTCATGTTATTAAACATACCTATGCCCCAGTATTAATGACCGAATCCATATCTATCGGCACAGCCCTAAATTGGCGAAATTTCTATCAGTCATTATTTAAAACAGCTCGTGCTGCCTACGTTTCATTTATCGTTACTACAACAATATTAGGCTGATATTGACAATTTGCGTGATTACAAAGAGATAAACCGAGTATTGCTTCCTTTCATTCGCCCATTTTGAGTGGCACTGAAACAAAAAAATTACTGAAAAACGGTGCAATATTTTCCGTACATGGCAGGTCTTTACTTCATCTCCATTGAATAACGTCTATTTTTTTAGGCTAAAATGTACGCATCAAAATGAATCAATGGGCAATTAGCATTGATATATAAACAAGATAGATTACTATTTCTTATCAATGGATTACGTTAAAAACTCTTATCAAACATGGATATCGTTATGAAAACGCTACTCGGCACCATCGGTCTTATATCAGCCACATTTGCTGCGCCAACATTGGCTTCAGACTGGACTCACATTGAAACTGAAGCAAAAGGGCAAACTGTCTACTTTCATGCATGGGGAGGCAGCCAAGAAATTAATCGCTACATTCAATGGGCAGGCAATGAGTTGAGCGAGCAATATGGTGTCACGCTAAAACATGTAAAAGTCACCGATATCGCTGAGACAACCACTCGATTGGTCGCAGAAAAAGCAGCTGGAAAGAACAGTGGTGGAAGCGTCGATATCGTTTGGATCAATGGTGAAAATTTCAAATCCATGAAGGACAATGCGTTGTTGTTTGGCCCGTTTACTCAGTCACTGCCAAACTGGCAATATGTTGATAAATCGCTACCGATTGATGTGGATTTCTCTGAGCCTACGCTAGGTCTAGAAGCACCGTGGGGTGTTGGCCAACTTGTTTTCATTCATGACGAAGCCACCTTGCAAAACCCGCCTAAATCGTACGCTGAAATGCTCAGTTATGCGAAAGCGTTTCCAAACAAACTGAGCTACCCAAGACCACCAGAGTTTCACGGTACAAGCTTTTTAAAATCTCTACTTATCGAGCTCACAAGTAATGACCCAGCGCTAGCCAGCCCAGTTTCCGAAGGTGACTTTACTGCCGTCACAGAGCCGCTTTGGGCTTATCTCAATGAATTTCATAAGGTTGCATGGCGTGGTGGTCAACAGTTCCCATCAGGAACCACGGAAACCATTCAATTGCTTGATGATGGTCAGCTAGACCTTGCCATCAGCTTTAACCCTAACGCTGTCTTTTCTTCTCAAGCCAGTGGCAAGCTGTCGGACACAACCAAAGCATTCGCCATGGAAGCGGGAGCATTGTCGAACATTCATTTCCTAGCAATCCCATGGAACGCGAATGCGAGTGCTGGAGCACAGGTCGCGATCAACTTCTTGCTTAGCCCAGAAGCTCAGTCTCGCAAAGGTGATCTATCGGTTTGGGGTGACCCTTCAGTCTTGAGCAGTCAATATTTAACAGGCAGCGCTAAGAATACTCAACAGTTTAAATCTGTTGCCGAGCCTCATCCTAGTTGGCAGGCTGCTATCGAAAAAGAATGGCTTCAACGATATGGAAACTAACCTTCAATGCTAAGAGCGCTGTATCCCTTTATCATTGTTATTTGTTTCGCTCCGACTATCCCAGGCATAGTCGGAGTCATTGCTTCATCAATGAGTTACATCCCTTCGATTAATATGTTTCAGCCATCATTTGAAGGGTTTCGATTAGTCTTTGACTGGCAAGGTACGTGGCATTCCATCGCTCTGACTTTATTTTCTTCCCTATTCAGTAGCTACTTAGCCTTGCTCGCGACGTTCGTTATCCTCATTGCCAGCTGGGGAAATCGTTTTTGGAATCGCATCGAACTGGCGCTGTCTCCGCTGCTGGCGCTCCCTCACGTAGCATTTGCCATCGGTTTTGCTTTTCTGTTTGCCCCAACAGGTCTTATTTCCCGTTTTCTGTTTAGTCTGTTTGGGTACGACGCCAATCAGCAGTCTGTGAATGATCTGCCATTACTCATCAACGACCCTTACGCATTGGGGCTCGTCATCATGTTAGCGCTTAAGGAGATCCCATTTTTTCTTCTAATGAGCATCCCTATTCTTAAACAGCTAAACATAGAGCAAACCACCAAAGTAAGTGCATCTCTTGGCTACAGCCGTGTTCACATGTGGTGGAAAGCCATATTCCCACAATGGCTGAGCAAGATGCGCTTTCCTATTCTCGCGGTGATAGCCTACAGCTTATCGGTCGTCGATATTGCCCTAATCATCGGCCCAACCAATCCGCCTACGTTTGCAACGCTAGTGTGGCAATGGTTTAGTGACCCTGACTTATCTTTGCTGCCCCGAGCGGCTGCAGGCGCGATGGTACTCTTCTTCCTCGCGTCTTTTTCTATGATAGTAGCCCGGTTTATAGAGTGGTTTTTTATCGCCAAAGCTCGACAGTGGCAATCGTCCGGGCGATATGGAAGAGCACTGGGGGGCAAAACGATTCTAATTAGCGTATTCGCTACATCGATCGTCATCGTGCCGCTTATGGTCGTGTGGAGTTTCGCCCAGCGTTGGCGTTTTCCCGATCTCGCACCGAGTCAGTTTACAACGCGTTACTGGGAGTTTGAGTGGAGTGCACTGTTTGGTAATATTCAGCAAAGCCTGACATTAGCTATGCTAAGTGCAACAATCGCGCTAGTACTCGCAGTGCTTACCCATGAATATAGAATCAAACATAAATGGGCGATGCCAGACTTTCTCATTGCCATTCCAATTCTCATCCCACAACTCTCTCTACTTTTTGGCATTCAAATCGCGACTTTGTACATCAATCAAGGAAGCTATTACTTGTGGACGCTTTGGGCTCATGTGTTTTTTGCGTTTCCTTATGTCTACCTTTCGCTTGATGGACCTTGGCGCAGTTACAACGTTAATTTAACCAAGTCGGCTTTGAGCCTTGGTAAACATCCGGCGCTCGTATGGTGGAAGATAAAACTTCCAATTTTACTGCTCAGTATGTCTTTGGCTTGGGCGATTGGGGCGAGTGTCAGTTTGGCCCAGTACCTGCCAACACTCATGCTAGGAGCAGGTCGAATCTCTACCATTACGACAGAAGCCGTCGCGCTTTCCAGTGGTTTCGACAGACGTGTCACGGCAATTTACGCGCTTTGGCAAGCCATCTTACCGCTACTCTTCTTTTCATTTGCATTTTTGCTTGGTCGATTGAGCCTACGCTCTCGCCAGCTTTCTATTAAAGGTCTATTGCCCAATGAGTCTTTGTCTCAAAAACCTTTCCGTCCGTAGTGTCCAAGGAGTGCCACTGTTTACGTCTTTATCCATGAACATAGACAATGGCGAAGTCGTCACACTTATGGGGCCTAGCGGCTGTGGCAAATCGACGCTGCTTGATTTGATCGCTGGACACCTATCTGATGAGTTTCATTATGACGGGCAGCTATTGCTCAATGATAAAGATATTTCTCAACTTGAGCCTCACAAAAGACAGGTCGGTATTCTGTTCCAAGACGACCTGTTATTCCCTCACCTCAATGTATGGGAGAACCTCGCTTTTGCGCTCCCAAATAGCGTGAAAGGCCAAGAGAGAAAAGCGCAAGCGATGAAAGCACTAACGGCTATCTCACTACAACAACTGGCTGAATCATTCCCTCAGCAGATATCTGGAGGCCAGCGTGCGCGCATTAGCTTAACCCGGATGCTTTTGGCTAAGCCTAAGCTCGCCTTACTGGATGAGCCCTTTAGTAAATTAGATAAAGAGCTAAGACGTCAGTTTCGGGATTGGGTGATCAGTGAACTGTCAGCCGCCAATATTCCTACCTTAATGGTTACGCACGACAAAGAAGACGTGCCACCAAACAGTAAGGTGTATAGCTGGCCTTGGGAGACGCATCATGCTTGATAGTCTTAGCATCAAAATCATTCGATGGCCGTTAGCGACCGCAGCAAAAGGGCTAAATCGCGTTGGCATTACAGCCAATCAGACAACTTTATTCGGATTTGTCATTGGTTGCCTTGCTCTGCCCGCTTTGGCTTTAGAACAGTATCACCTTGCTTTGTTTCTGGTTGTTATCAACCGTGTTTGCGATGGGCTTGATGGCGCACTCGCACGTATTCAGGGGATAAGCGATGCAGGCGGATTTCTCGACATCAGTTTAGATTTCATTTTCTACTCGCTTATCCCATTCGGGTTCATCTTAGCCAACCCTGATCAAAACGCCATTGCGGGTGCTTTTTTGATTTTCTCATTTATTGGGACAGGAACGAGCTTCTTAGCCTTTGCGGTGATGGCGGGCAAGCGAGGAATTGAAAACCCAGTGTATAAACATAAATCGCTGTATTACATGAGCGGGTTGACTGAAGGGACAGAAACCATCGCGTGTTTCATTGCGTTCTGTTTGTTCCCAATGCACTTCGCTCTCATCGCTTATATTTATTCAGCTGCGTGTTGGTTTACGACCGCCAACCGTATCTACTCGGGATTCCATACTCTGAATGAAACCAAATAAAAAGTAGCGCTAGAGAGCGCTACTTTTTATGCATCATACGCGCTACCAAAGCCACGATTTAACTGAACACAAGCGCTTTTAGACACGCTTCAGGGTCTGTATCAATAAACTCTGGAGGGTTGTCTAATCGATACTGGAATGAAAGGCTTGGCGCTTCTTCTTTCATGCTATCGACAAGGAATTCACTGTTCACGACAGGCGAATTAACGCACGCAAGAACTTCACCACCTTCCGTTAAGAGATCAGGCAGTCGGCGTAAGATTTTCTTGTAATCTTTAGTCAAGGCGAAGCTGCCTTTTTGAAACGAAGGCGGATCAATGATGATTAAATCATACTGTCCCATCTTCTTGATCTTTCCCCAAGACTTAAAGATGTCATAGCCAAGGTAGTTGACCGATCGCGAGTCATGCTCATTCAATCGGTGGTTTTCGCGACCCTTGCTCAGTGATGATTTCGACATATCGACGTTCACCACTTTGGTCGCGCCACCTTCTATTGCCGCAACGGAAAAACCACAGGTGTAAGCAAATAGATTAAGCACATTTTTCTTCTCAGACCGTTCTTTTACCCATTTACGACCTAAGCGCATGTCTAAGAACAAACCAAAGTTCTGGTTTCGGCCGATGTCCAGCTGATACTTTAATCCACTTTCTGTCACGACAGGCCTAGACTCTAACTCGCCAACTAGAACTTCAGAGGGTGCGCCGTCGGTATATCGATGTTGAACAACGATGCAAGAACCAGACTTCTCTAGCCAAGGCGATGTTTGGGTAAACGCTAGCAAACCTTTTTTTAGACTCATTAGGAACGCGTCATCCACCAACTTAAACAAGCTAACGATCATCTGACCTTGTAGCCAGTCACAGGTCATCTGCTCAAGCCCTTGCCAGTTGTGTCCTCTACCATGAAAAAGGCGACGCAATTCATTCGGGGCTTGTGCGAGTTCAGATTCGATATGTTCAAAAAAGGTCGGTAGTTGGGAAACCTGCATATTCTTCTCTATCAATATTTGATTATTAGTTAAGTTATTTTTCGTCTTTATTTAGGTTTAGGGCCATTTTTAAGCTTTGGCCAAGCCAACAAGTCGGGCTTTAGCCATGTTGCAATGCCTTCACTCACTAATGGCTCATGCCACTTCTCACCTAACGTGGAATACTCTCTGGGATCGCAAACAAACTGAAACTCTAACGCCTTATGTGTGAAGATAAGGCCAAAGGCATGAAGATAGCCACGGTCTGATTGACTACTGGCATTGTAAATCGAATCACCAACAATACTAGAGCCAACAGAATTAAGAGCAACACGTATCTGATGAGTTTTACCTGTATGGGGTTTGCATAAGAATAGGCGTTCACCAGGCTCACCAGGCAGCGACATAAACTGTGTAATTGCCGGGTTATTTTGAGACTTGGTCAATTTCCAGCTTGATCGACGAGAACGTTCCATATCCCCAATAATGAGACCCTGTTTCTTCTTGGGTTTTTTACTGCTAATTGCGAGATAAAACTTCGCGACTTCTCGGTTAGCAAAAGCTTTCGAAAGTGAGCTAGCACTCTCTTTATTCCGCCCTAGCAGCAGAATCCCTGATGTCATTTTGTCCAGTCGATGTACTAAATACAATTGTTCATCGCCACTTTGGTGCCCAACTTCTTGGAGAAGCATGGTATCACCATCGTCTTTGTGGACAGACACATTAGGGTGTTTGTTGATAACAAGAAAATCTGTATGGGTATAAAGTATATCGAACATCAGGCTAGCTCCATTTTCGAGTTGGAGTATACCCAGTATCGTGTAGGATGCCAGTGGTAGTTGACGTTCCACTTCTGTCTAGCCCATATTCACTGCTAGAAAACAAAAAGCGAGAAACAAATAAATGCTTCTCGCTTTTCAATTCAATAAAGCCAGCTACAAAGTACTGGCTCTAAGAAAAACTTACAACTTCTTAGATATGAAGCCAGAGACTACGATAACGCCTAAGCCAATCAGCATGATTGCACCTTTACCGCTATCAAACCCTGCCTTAATGCCTGCGATAGCAACAATCGCTACAGCAAAAGGAATCACGTACTTCACTAGGTTGTACCAAAGACCGAATAGAGGGAATTTGATCGTACCGTCGTTAGTGATTTCTTTTTCAAGATCTTCACGGTTCAGTCTCCAACCAGCGAAGATACAGATTAGCATACCGCCAACCGCTAGGAAGATTTTGTCTGTTAGTAAGTCAAATACATCGAATGCACCTGTACCAAACAATTGAGGACCTAAGCCACCTAGAGAAATTGAAGAGAACACACACAACACAGCCATTACTGTCGCTGCAAGGCCTACGGCTGAAGAACGCTTCAAACCTTTCTCATCGATTAAGTACGATACAACCACTTCAAGTAGAGATACTGAAGATGTTAGAGCTGCAACACTTAGACCAACGAAGAACATCAGTGCGAACATCAAGCCAACTGCGCCCATTTCAGCAAACAGCTGAGGCACAACCACGAACACTAGACCTGGGCCAGCTGCTGGCGCCATACCAAATGCGAACATTGCAGGGAACATTGCTAGACCCGCTAGGATTGCAACACTGGTATCCATCGCCGTTACCATAGCGGTTGTTTGTACTAGGTTTTCTTTCTTCTTCAGGTAGCTACCGTATGTGATCATACAACCCATACCTAAGCTTAGTGAGAAGAACGCTTGACCCAATGCCGCTAGAACCACACTGCTATCGACTTGAGAGAAGTCAGGTTTGAATAGGAATTCAAGACCAGCACTTGCACCTGGAAGCATCATGCCTTTTACCGAAACGATAATGAGGATGATGAAAAGCATAGGCATTAAAATTTTGCCTGCTTTTTCGATACCACCAGAAATACCGCGAGCAACGATAGCGATGTTTAGAAGTAGGTAAAGACCCATCCACATCAGCGGCTCAATCGGGTTTGAGATGAACGCACCAAAGCTATCACCGATCGCTTCAGGCGCACTCAATAGACCTGTTGACAGTTTGTAGATGTAAGCAATTGCCCAACCACCAACAACTGGGTAGAAACCCATGATCAATAGACCACTGAAAACACCAATTACGCCGACGAACGACCAACGACGATCGGTATTCTTAAATGCACCTACTGCTGAAACGCCAGTCTTACGACCTACAGCAAATTCAGTCAGCATCACACTGAAACCAATAAAGATTACAAACAGAAGGTAAATAAGAACGAACGCGCCGCCGCCACTTTCACCTGCTGTATACGGGAATTTCCAAATATTACCTAAACCTACAGCTGAGCCAGCTGCGGCCATTACGAATCCTAGTTTCGAACCCCAGGTATCACGGGGCTTTGTGGTTGTACTGCTAGTCGCCACGATATCTCCAAATTTTCTGTTGTGTTTGTATAAATGTATCTGTCTTATCTGGCGTCTTAAAAGTTGGAGTGTAAATACAGGCCGTACACCAATGTTTACACCCAATAAGGGTTTACTGACGCTCAAGTATGGCAAGTAAACCAGTTTGCAATTAAAATTGGAACCCCAGATAGTATATATTACGGACTAATCCATAGTTTTAGCGCTTATCTGTTGCATTTATAAACAATTTGTTACAATCACACCTGTCATATTCAAAAATCCAACAACATTGTACTGTTACCTATTTCATATCTTAGCAAATAGACATTCCTATCTTCATTGAATCCATTTACTATCCATACTCCCCCTTTAGCATCGTATTGATCTATGGATAAGTTTTATCATTTTCTCACTTTAGCAGGCATAGGCCTTTACTGGTTTCTTGTCGCTGGTGTCACTTTACGTATCGTTCTAAAGCGAAGAGCGGTGAGTGTTTCGCTCGCTTGGCTTATGATCATCTATATCGTTCCTGTCTTCGGTGTATTCTGTTATTTCCTTTTCGGTGAACTCAACTTAGGTCGTAAGCGTGCCGATCGAGCAAAAGAGATGTTTAGCCCTTTTGAGCAATGGTTTAGTCAACTTAATCATTGCCAAGCCCACCTTCCCGAATCATTGAATGGCCATATTTCTAAGATCGATGATCTTTGTAACAATAGAATGAGCATTCCAGCTTTAAGTGGGAACTCTTTGTCCCTGCAAAATTCTCCCGATGAAATTCTCCACTCAATTATTGAAGATATAGAACAAGCCCAACACAGCATCAGCATGGTTTTCTATATATGGCATCCAGGTGGCTTAGCAGACTCCGTAGCCAGTGCTTTAATTCAAGCGTCTAAACGAGGCGTAAAAGTGAAGCTGCTTCTTGATTCGGCGGGTAGCCCTCGTTTTTTTAAAAGCCCTTGGTATGCAATGATGAAGCAATCGGGTGTCGAGGTCGTTCAGGCCTTAGAGGTTAGCCCTTGGCGTATGTTCTTAAGACGTCTTGATCTTCGTCAGCATCGAAAAATTATCGTGATTGATGACATGGTGGCTTATACAGGCTCGATGAATATGGTTGACCCTGCTTACTTCAAACAAAACTCAGATGTGGGACACTGGATTGACATTATGGTCAGAATCACTGGGCCAACGGTTAATGTCCTTTCCGCTATTCACAGTTGGGATTGGGAAGTCGAGACAGGTATTCGACATCTGCCAAAATTACCGGAGTGCCACATCGATGAGTCGCAGCAGCAGCACCCGATACAGGTCGTGCCATCAGGCCCTGGGATGCCGGAGAATTTGATATTGCAGGTGCTTGCTCTTGCCATGCATCAGGCCAACGATTCAGTAAAAATCACTACCCCCTATTTTGTACCCAGTACCGACTTGCTCGAAACGATTAAGCTGACCGCACAAAGAGGCGTTAAAGTGGACATTATAATTCCGCATAAAAACGACTCCTTAATGGTGAAATGGGCTTCACGAGCATTTTATGGTGATCTACTGAATGCGGGTGTCAACATTTACGAATTCCACGGCGGGCTACTTCACACCAAGTCTGTCGTGATCGATGACCATTTCAGTTTAGTGGGCACCGTCAATATGGACATGCGGAGCCTGTGGCTCAATTTCGAACTGACGCTCGCGGTACAAGATCAATCCTTCACCAAAGAGATGCTCTGGTTGCAGCAACAGTACATCGATCAATCATATAAAGTTGATCGCGACGTTTGGAAAGCGAGGCCGATACAACATAAGTTTTTAGAGAGAGCCTTCTTCCTATTCAATCCTCTACTCTAAAAAGATAGCTTTTAGTACTGAAATATAACGTTTAAAGGGTTGAAAGAAGCAGTCACTCCATGCTTTAAATAGACCTATATCAATTCGATGACAAGGAATACAAATGTCGAAAAGCAAACTTACGCGCCTCATCACGGCGGGTCGCGACAAAAAATGGACTAATGGTGTGGTTAACCCTCCCGTTCAACGAGCGTCTACGATCGTTTTTGATACGGTCGCCGAAAAGAATGCCGCCATGATGAACCGTGCCAATAAAACGCTTTTCTACGGACGCCGTGGTACTAACACTCATTTTGCTTTCCAAGATGCGATGGTTGAGCTTGAAGGTGGTGCAGGGTGTGCGCTATACCCCTGTGGGACGGCTGCTATCTCTAATGCTATTTTGTCGTTTGTAGAAACAGGTGACCACATTCTTATGGTCGATACCTGTTATGAACCAACGCGTGACTTTTGTGACACCATCATGAAGAAGATGGGCGTAGAAACCACCTACTATGATCCCATGCACGGTGAAGGTATACGTGATCTCATCAAGCCAAATACCAAGATCCTTTTCACTGAGTCTCCAGGCTCTGTGACAATGGAAGTTCAAGACATTCCGACTTTGTCTCGAATTGCTCATGAAACGGACATCATTGTTATGCTTGATAACACTTGGGCAGCGGGCGTGAACTTCTCTCCTTTCGATTTTGGTGTTGATATCTCAATTCAAGCCGCGACCAAATACATTGTTGGGCACTCTGACGTCATGTTAGGGACTGCTGTAGCGTCAGAGAAGTACTGGCCACAATTGAGAGAACAAAGCTATTTAATGGGCCAGTGTGTTTCACCAGACGATGCTTATTTAGGATTACGCGGCATTCGTACACTCGATGTTCGACTGCGTCAACATGCTGAAAACAGCTTAGCGATCGCTAA
>NZ_MCWZ01000291.1 GCF_002877365.1 Vibrio sp. 10N.261.55.A7 | reverse complement strand
GATATGGAAATCGAGGAGAAGATAATGGAAGTTTTAAGTAGATATGAAGAAATATGTGGCAATGACGGTGATTTGATTGGGATGCTGAACAATGAAGTAGCTGTTGCCCCTAATGAAATTTTAGAGGTTGATAAAGGTTGGTGGGTTCAGTCGTTTGAACCAGAAGATGTGGCATTACTAAGTGATGCAGATTTCAAGGAAGCAATGGCTTGGAAGCATAAGCTAAGACCTAGAAACACCAAAGAACAAAAGGTGTATATGGCATTGATTCTAGATGCTAGAAATACCAGTGAAGCTATTGAGAGACAAAGAAGAGAGCTGGCAAGCCATTGGGCTGAATGGGAAGAAAATGGTTATGGCATGCCTTTCTAACTGTGTCCAAATGCCCACTAAAGTGGACGAATTGAACCTACCAAATGGGTATTTTTTGAATAGCTTAATCTTTCATACAGAGCAGAGATAAAGACCCTTAGATATCTATTTGTCATCTGTAAACGGGTAGCCAATAGCATCCTAGAAAGGCCGGCATTATAGGGTTGAATGTCCATTTGTAAAGAACAGATTAAATGCCCACTTGGGCAAAAACTAACGCCGTGAGGCAGGAGTAAACAATGAATCAAATAAAACTGAAGAACGCACTTCGTGAACTAGGTGCTGAGTACAACGTTAGCTTAACTGAACTGTTTAAGGTTCTACAATCCAAAGCTAAAGAATGGACATCTATTGATGACTGTCCCAAGTATGAAAAGCACTGCGTGACAGGTGTTATCAGAAACAGAAGTACACATAGAGTACTAAAGCCCAATAACAGTGGGTTTGTGAAAGTACGTAATTACAAAGGTAAAGTCATTGCTATGAAACAAGGCAAAGCCTAATAACTTAAAGCCGTGAGGTGAGGAGAAGATATGAAAATTACAGAGTTTATTGAAGATATCTGCAAGCTACAGAAGCGCAACGATACAGTGTTACTAGAGAAGCTGGCAACCAATAACGAACTACGACAGATTGTGGGTGAGATGCTGATACGGTGCTTGCTAGATGGAAGTGTCGAGATTAAGGAGGTGATTCATGAGTGATAGGAATCCAAATGGGACGTTTAAGATCGGGAATAAATTTGGTCAAGGAAGGCAAAAAGGCTCAAGAAATCGGTTCACATCTTCAATGATGGATGAGTTGATTCGAGAAGATTTACATCCAATGCAAGAGCTTAAGCGCCTGTACACAACTACCCAAGATGACAAGATAAAATTTTCTATCCTGAAGGAGATGTTGAGCTTTGGTAATAACAGACAATTAACTGATGATACAAATAGCTCAGTTAATGACTATAGCCACTTGAGCGAGAAAGAACTGGATGAGAGGATTTTATCCCTTCATGAAGCGGGCTTAATGCCCAATCTAGAAGTGAAAAGCCGTAACCCAATCACATAAAACCACACACCTATAAGTAACGTCATATGAAACCCTGTATCCTATTGTGATTATTGATATTTTGATAAAGGTGCAGGATGGCTAAGCCAAGGATTTTCGTCAGCTCTACTTATTATGACTTAAAGCAGATTCGCGCAGATTTGGAGCGCTTCATCAATGAGCAAGGTTATGATGCAGTGCTTAATGAAAAAGGTCATATATCATATGGCAGTCAAGAGAAGCTAGAAGAGTACTGTTACAAAGAAATTGACCAGTGCGACATTCTTGTATCAATCATCGGTGGTCGTTATGGTTCTCAGTCACATGAAAGTGAGTATTCGGTTTCAAATAAAGAACTAAAGAAGGCGCTAGAAACTGGTAAGCAGGTTTACATATTTGTGGATAGTTCTGTTGCCACCGAATACCGAACTTATGAAGTAAACAAAGGTGTCGATGGCATTACATATGCAGCGGTTGATGATGTTAAAGTGTACGAGTTCTTGGAAGAGGTGTATGACTTGCCAAAGAACAACACTATTCATAATTTCAGTAGCGCTCAGGATATTGCTAACTTCTTGCAAGAGCAGTGGGCTGGGCTGTTTCAGCGATTACTCAGTGATGAATCAAAAAAGAAAGAAGTTAACCTAATAAATAAACTCGCCTCTACTTCAGAAACCTTGAACTCTTTGGTGGAATTCCTCGTAGATGAGAAGAAAAATGGCGAGTCAGCAATATCCAATATCCTTAGGAATAATCACCCAATCTTTAATGATATTAGAGAAAAAGCGAAAGTCCCATTCCGTGTATTCTTTGAAAGTGGGGAAGAACTTGCTCTCTTGCTCATAGGTATAGGCTTTGGAGTCGTTGATAAAAAAGATGTTAATTATGACCAGAATTACTTCACGGTTTATTTTCCTGACGATAAAACTAAAATATTAAGAGTATCTCGTGAACCGTTTTCTGATGAGGAAAACAATAGTGAGCTCAAAACTTTAACACCCCAAGAGTGGAAGTCTGATTTTGTAAAGGTTGAAGATGCCTATGATGACGATATTCCATTTTAGATAATCCACCAAGTAGTGTCATTAAAGCCAGTTTTCATAGCTGATTTATGAGCTTCAAACATGAAGCCATTAGCTGTGAGACTGGCTTTTTTCGTATCTGGACAATGGCTAACTGTAATCTCTGAGAAGGTTTGTTTTAGTGAGCGGTTCAACTTCACTCGTACTTTGAACAGTTCTTCTTTTGATAGTGGTGCAGGTTGCTTTCCATAGACCTCAAGTTGTAGGGCATCGGCTACTAACTGACAAGATTCAAAGAAATCCATATGGATGGAAGTGACCGATTCAACGGACAATGCTTTGGCTTCTTCTAGCTGTGTTTCTAGACTCCGTATGGACTCAGAGCGAGTCTTTATTTCATCTTGGATGACTGAGTTAGAGAAATCAGAAGACAGGGTTAAAAGCTGTTTGAGGGCTTCTTTGGCTGATTCTATTTTGCCTTCCAATACTGTGGTTTGGTCTGCGCTAGTTGAGCTTTTCTTTACGAGTTCTACGTGCTTTTCAAAGTGCTGTGGGTGTAGATACTGCTCGATGATGAAGCGGTTGATTAACTCAATTCTTAATGGCTTGTTAGTGCAAGCATTCTTCTTGAACTCACGACAGGTCAGGTAAATCCATTGCGGTGATTTAGGGTCGTAGAGCATGTGTGAGCCACAAGAACCACAAACAGCCACTTGTGATAGGACATTGGGAAAGGTGCTCTTTCTTCCTGCTGAGTTAGGCTTGTGTCGCTCTTTCATCTTGGCTTGAGATAGGTAATAAGTTTCTTCGTTGATTATCGGTGGATAGAAATCAGGGACAGTAGATGACTGGACTTTGTTGTTGATGATGTGAGTGTGATGGCCAATAGCAGCCTTAGAGCCTAAGATTTTCTTAATGCTAGTTAACGCCCAAGTACCGCCTCTTGGTGCTTTGATGCCTTCTTCGTTTAGTATTCGACATGTGCTTACAGCACCACGACCATCAATGGACATTTGAAATATACGCCTAACAATATCAGCCTTTGATTCAATGACAGTGTAGGTTCGTTTATCTTCATTGAGGGATAGCCAGAAGGGTGTGTTGCTGTGCCTAGTGGTTGTGTGAGGGTTTGCTCGTTTGTTTGCCCATACAGCTTTGAGGCGTTCTGATTTGGTCTTTGATTCGTTGTGTGCTCGTTCCATTACGGTGAGAGAAATGATTAGGTCAGTGGTGTTTGAATCGCTGTTGTATGTACGGCCATCAAGCAAGGTAACTACTGTGATGTCATAGTCAATTATGTTGAGCAATTGGCGTAAGGCTGTTTGTACTTTTGCTCGTGATAGGCGGTCTAATGATTCCACCAGCAAGAATGAGCCACGAGGTATAACACCTTGTTCCAAGGCTTTAAGGAACTGCCCTAGACCACTATCCTCATGAGAGTTAGCAGAATGAAAGGCAGATACACCAAGGTCAACAAAGGACTGCTCTGAGAGCGTTAATGAGTGCCTATTACAGTATTCTAAGGTTAATTGTGTTTGTCTACGGAGGCTGTCTCCTTTAGCTTGAACAGCACTAGAAAAGCGGATGTAAGAGTAAGCGGTGGTCATGTTAGCAGTACCTATAAGTTGTGGTTGACTGCTGCCTGCATTCTAGGAATTGAGCTTAAAAAAGCAACTACTTTTACAACAGTCTGTTTGTTCTAGTAGTGATGCTTGCCATCACGACAAGTCGTACTGGGTAAATGGTACATAGAACGTTGTTTCTTGGCCCGCCGGGAACGGGAAAAACCATGCTCGCGTCTCGACTGTGTGATTTACTGCCTGAAATGACCGAATCAGAAGCGATGGAAACCGCATCGGTTGCCTCGCTCACGCAGCAAGAAATCAATGAACATAATTGGAAACAGCGTCCTTTTCGTTCGCCACATCACTCAAGCTCGATGGCAGCGTTGGTGGGAGGGGGTTCTATTCCTCGTCCCGGGGAGATTTCCCTCGCGCATCATGGGCTGCTTTTCCTTGATGAGATGCCAGAGTTTGAGCGAAAGGTGTTGGATTCACTTCGAGAGCCACTCGAGTCTGGTGAGATCATTATTTCTCGGGCTCAAGGGAAAACTCGTTTTCCGGCTCGATTTCAGTTGGTGGGAGCGTTGAACCCAAGCCCGACAGGGTATTATGAAGGCAGTCATACACGAACCAACCCGCAAATCATTCTGCGCTATTTAAATCGGCTTTCTGGGCCGTTGTTGGACCGCTTTGATATGTCGATAGAGATTCCCGTGCTTCCGAAAGGTGTGTTGGCTGAAGGCGGCGATAGAGGTGAACCAACGAGTGTCGTTAAACAGCGTGTGGAAGTGGCGAGAGAGCGCATGTTACAGAGAAGCGGTTCAGTTAATGCGTTATTAGGCAGTCGAGAGGTAGAGAGATACTGTCCATTAGAAAAGGTCGACGCTCAGTTTTTGGAAACGGCTTTGCATCGCCTAGGGCTATCGATTCGCGCTTATCATCGAATTATTAAGGTGGCGCGTACTATTGCAGATTTGGAAGGTTCTCATCAGATAGCCAAGCCTCATTTGGCTGAGGCGTTAGGCTATCGAGCGATGGACCGCTTATTAAAGCAGTTAACATTGCAAGCGGTGTAATTCTCTAACGGATTAGAATTGGTAGTTCACACCCAAAGATACGATGGTTTGAGTTTCATCATAAAAGTCGATATTGGCATCACTGTTGTTATAGCCTAGGAATGAAATGAGTGACCAATTTTTGTATCCCAAAAAGTCGGCATATTCATAGGCAGCAAAAAATGACAGCCCATTGTCTGAACGAGTTTGATTACTAAATAACGGATTAGCTGATTCATAATCTGTTTGTGAGTAAGAGGCGGTTAGGGCAATTTTGTGAGCGCCTAGGAATTGAAAGACACTCAATTCTCCACGGTATCGCTCAAAGCTATTTACTGTGCCTTCGGCTTCTTGTTTGGTGTAGGAGATTGCCGGTGCCAACATGGTTGCTCGGCTTAGTGGCACGCGCACTTGCCCTTTTACAAAGTAGGTCTCTGCGCTACGAGCAAGACTTGTATTTGCCCAGTTGTCATTCTCAACCTCTTTGTCTCCATACGCCATATCAAGGGAGAACAAGCTGCCTGCAATATTAGAGAGCTTCAAACGGTAGGCATTACCATCCACGTCCGTTTCTTGTCGGGCTGTTGTTGTGTCGTATGGGTTTTGCCAAACACTACCAGACATTACGGTTGGTAGAAATGCAATATCGATGGTGGTTTTTGACGGCAGTTGATATTTGTAACCCAACTGCAACGCAAGTGTACCAACAGCGATATCATCTCGCGTGGTACCAAAATACACCTGTTGGTTTGACTGGCCAAAGGTATAGGCAATGTTGCCTAGAGGCGCCACTATAAAAGAATCGGTTTCAGTTGCGGCTTGATCTAGGCTTGTCAGTGATGCATCGGCGTCGGTACTAAGGTGAGATTCTTGTGTGATATAGACACTATTCAGTGATATTTCACCGCTAAAGCCGTTTCCTTCTCCGATCTTAGCGTAACTAGAAGTCGATGAGAGTAGAGCAATGAGCAACGTGTAGCGAGCTTTCATAAGGTTCTCCATTACCTTAATTGTGAGCCATTACTATACGGTATGAATTATTGAAAAATAAGATCATTTTTAAGAAAAAGGAGCGCATTGCGCTCCTTTTTAGTGATAAATCCGTTTTGTTAATCAATCAGTAGTATTACTATTTACCTGCTTTGTTAGAAGGTAATTCACCAATGCAAAGTATTCAGAAGTGGTTCTGATACTTTGTGACTGAACTAAATAACGGTTATTGACGATGACTGCAGGAACGCCTTTTAAACCATTATCTTGAAAGGCTTTATCAAAGCGGCGCACCATAGAGTCGACAGCAAAACCATTGTAATGAGCATCATATTCTTTTGCATCGATGCCTTCATCAATAAAGATTTGCTTAAGCTCTTCTTCATTTCTTGGTGGCTTGCCCATGTTATGGATTCGGTTGAACAACACTGGAACCATCTTATCTTCAACTTTTAGTGTGATCATAGCCGCGTAAGCTTTACTCACGGGCATGCCCATTGAGCCACCCATGAATGATACGTGGTTTTTCTTTAGTTTAACGCCTTCAGGTAGTTGCTCTTTAAGTTGATCAATAACCGGTTCAAGGTCGTTACAATGCGGGCAATAGAACGAGAAAAACTCGGTGACTACAGGCTTTTTCGATGGCTCTGTATCCAACACCTTATAGTGCGTTCCTTCTTCAAACTGTGCTCCGTGAGCGGTAAGGCTTAGCATCAGTGTTGCGACAAGTGCAAACAGCTTCTTCATTGGTTTCTCCATAAATCTAATTATAAGGCGAGCGCCTATTTACCATTGTGGTGTGAGTGACAATGAAGGCTCACTCAATGCCGCAATTTGTTCTTTAAAACCTAATACTTGGCTTTCCCAGTATTTTGGATCATTAAACCAAGGAAAAGCGATAGGAAAAGCAGGATCTTGCCATCTTTTTGCAAGCCAGGCCATATAGTAGACCATTCGTAGACCTCGCAAAGGCTCGATAAGCCTTAACTGAGCATGATCAAAATCGCAAAACTCTTGATAGGCTTCTAAGAGGATATCAAGCTGAATAAGCTTATCTGCTCGCTCACCATTGAGCATCATCCACAAATCTTGAACAGCGGGGCCGTTTCGAGAGTCATCAAGATCGACAAACATCGGCCCGTCACGCCACAGAATATTACCCGGGTGGCAATCGCCATGGAGACGAATAACGTCAACGTTTGGCTGCCAGTGTTGCTCAAGCTGAGAAATAAGCAAGTCTAGATCACTGAAGAAGGCATTTTCAAGATGCATGGGAATGAAGCTTGAATTCTCTAACAGTTTCTTCGGTTGGTGTAGGTACTCGTCCAAGTGAATGGTGGGTCTGTGTAGAAACGGCTTACTTTGCCCAACTTGGTGAATACGGCCAAGAAAGCGTCCGACTCCCTCTAACTGGTCGAAGTTATCAACCTCAAACTGGCGTCCCCCGACACTGACAAACAGAGCAAATAGGTAGCCTCGGTAGTGATGCAGAGTCTGACCATTGATTCGACAAGGCGGCGCAACGGGTATTTCAGAGTCATGTAATTCAAGGGTGAAGTCATGCTCTTCTTGAATTTGCAGTTCGCTCCATCGATCTGGGCGATAAAATTTCACCACATAGCGCTGACGCTCTTCGTCGGTAAATTGATATACCCGGTTCTCATAGCTGTTGAGAGGCAAGAAGCCAGACTCTGCGCGAATCCCAATGCTTTCGAGTGCGTACCACATAAAGTCAGGAGTAAGAGCATTAAAATTAAAGGCTTGTTCGGTCATAAATTAAAAAGGCTCATTACTGAGCCTTTTCCATATTAATTATTGAGAATCCGCAGACTAGAGCTCGCCAATGAATCGACTTTCTATCTGTATGCTGAAATCATTACTGTCTGACAGTATAAACTGAATTGTGGTGACTGAACTGTTTAAGTTGTCAGGATCTGTGCCTAGGCTCATTGGCAAGTTAAGCACTTCACCAGGCTGAACCTGAACCGTTTGTCGACCATACCAAGTTACATCGCTTAAACCCGTAACATTCAAATCGTAGCTCTGAAGTTGCTGAGTCTTGTTGATGATTTTAAGGTTATAAGTATTCTCAATTTCACCCGCATTATTTTCTCTAAATAATTGGTTTCTATCCCGAATGACGCTTAATCCTACTGGCTCTACGCTGGCGATTTGAGTAAAGAACAAGCCAATCATGACAACAAATATCAAGCCATAACCAATCAGTTTTGGTCGCATGATATCGGTTTTGTGCCCTTCCAGTCGGTGCTCGGTTGTATAGCTAATCAGGCCTGTTTTGTACTTCATGCGCTCCATGGTTTTGTTACAGGCATCAATACATGCGCCACAGTTAATACATTCGTACTGAAGACCATCTCGAATATCGATTCCCGTCGGACAAACCTGAACACAGAGATCGCAATCAATACAGTCCCCTAAGCCAAGATCGGTAGGGTTTGCTTTGCGCGAACGTGGGCCTCTGTCTTCACCTCGTTTGGCGTCATAGCCGACGATGAAGGTGTCTTTATCAAACATCGCTGATTGAAAGCGTGCGTATGGGCACATGTGCAAACACACGATAGATCGCATCCAGCCTGCGTTGGCATAAGTACAGGCGGCAAAGAAAATCACCCAAAATATTGGCCAGAAAGTACCGCTAAAGGTAAAGAAGCCAATGATCAATTCCTTGATAGGGATGAAGTAACCAACGAATGTTAATCCCGTCGCGAGTGCAATACCGATCCACGCGATGTGTTTGAGGGCTTTTCTGACTAGAATTTTGGCGGTGAGTTTGCCTGAATCTTGTTTGCGCCTTTTATTTGCGCTGCCTTCGAGCTTTTCTTCAAACCAGATGTACATAAATGTCCAAACGGTTTGTGGACACAGGTAGCCACACCAAACGCGGCCTAAAAAGGTTGTGAGAAAAAAGAGCCCGAATGCGGCAATCATGAATAGCAGTGCGAGTAGGGTGAGATCTTGTGGGTAAAGCGTGGTACCAAAAAAGTTAAATTGTTGGCTGGCAATGTCTAGAAGAATCGCTTGACGCTCACCATAGGGAATCCATGGAATGGCTGAAAATAGCACCAACAAAAACCAGCCGCCATAGCGACGTAGCTGCTGAAATGCCCCTTTACTCTCGCGAACATAAATACGATTGCTAGGGTTAAACCTATCCTTGTTTCCTTTGTGGGTTTTGGGATTATAGGTTTTGGGCGTCACATCCTTTATATCGATCTTATCCTGACTCATTAAGTCATCCTTTTTTGGGCTATTAGGTGCGAATTCTGTTGTTCACACTCTGTCGACACTGCCATTGTATTTGGGTGATTCTGATACGGACAAAACGAGCTCAGTACCACCTCAACTTTTATCAAGGCGTTATTATATAGTGTATAGCGAATTTAATTGTTTAACATTAGCCACAGTTCAGTACAAAAAATGTATAACAGATGAAACGCTTAGCGCAAAAACAAAAAAGCGACCAAAATAGGTCGCTTTTCTTAACGATGTTTTAAACTACTTTACGATACCTCGAGCGCGTAAAATAGCGGTCTTGAAATCTTCTTCCTGATCTTTTTTAAGCCCCGGAATCATCTCTGTCTTTCCGCTGTTGCGCATCTTTAGGTGATAGATGAGGACATCGTCGGTGAGATCTTCAAGCTTGCCTTCATAGCCGGCTTCTTGAGAGAGCTTAATGATGAACTGTAACAGGTTCAACTCTTGATCTTTTTGCCACTCAGGTTCGAGTAACTCGAGTAATTCTTCAATTCTATGACACTTCACTTTGTTTTCTCATTGCTATAATTATAGGTGAGCAATTTACCAAATAAGCGTTTTAATACCTAGTTTTTATAAGGTTTAAATATAAAAAAGCGCAGTCAAGGCTGCGCTTTTTATTAAGCCGCTTTAACTGCATTTGAAGGATCTGACACTGTGCGAGCTGTCTTTTCCGCCAACGTCATAGCGGGTGCTGCTGGTTTTGCTGTCGGTGCAGTAGCAAAGCCACTACGACGACGAGACGCACTACGATTTGAGTGCGCAAACCTGACGGGTGTTGGGCGCATTTATTTACCTAACGGTCAGGCACATCCATTGCCAATCTAATGGCCTAAATCGTTATGAGTTGAGCTTCAATTGCTTGAAGGGTGGCTCTTCTGGCTCTCGCCAATCCAAATAACGATTCAGGAGTGTTGATATGCAAGCATATCAAAATGTAGGTTAGCACCAACCCATGCATTGGTCGATATATAATCAATGGATCCGACGGTTTTATAGTGAAATATTGTGATCAAAAAGAGATCGCGTTCGTTCATTTCCGAGTATGAGTGAATGCATAGAGAAATTGATACTTACTCGATTGAGTTAAGACGAGTTTCATGGTTACTATGAAGGTTCATCAAGGAGGTGTGTATGTCGTTTTTTAAGAAAACCCTCGCAAGTTTTGGTATCGGATCCGCCAAGGTTGATTCGGTACTACAGCAAGAAGTGCTTTACCCTGGAAAAGGGGTGAACGTGACCATTCATGTTTATGGTGGATCGAGTGAGCAAGAGATTGACAATATTGAGCTCAAGCTCTGTTGCAGCTATGTCGATGAAGTACCAGTTGATAAAGGTGACAACAGCGATGGCCATCGAACTCGACGCGTTAATCAAACCTATACGCTCGCAAACTGGAGCCTTCCGTATGCCTTTACGATCAAGCCGGGAGAAGAGCGAGACTTTAACGTTGAGTTAGACGTACCTTTAAATACCCCTGTGACTATTGGCGATGCGAAAGTTTGGCTTGAAACGGGGTTGGATATATCAATGGCCATCGACCCGACAGATAAAGACGTACTCACGGTGCGGCCCGATCCGATAATGGATGGTATTTTTACAGCGCTAGAAGAGCAAGGCTTACGGATTCGACAGGTAGAGTGTGAGGCGGTGAAAGGCTTTGAACTGCCGTTTGTACAAGAGTTCGAGTTTGTGCCGACGACAGGGCCATATCATGGCCGTTGGCGTGAATTAGAAATAGTTGCGCATCATACAGAATCAGAGATCAAGCTTTGGTTTGAGGTGGACAGAAACCGCCAAGGCGCAAAAGGAATGTTAGCCAGCTTACTCGGTGTCGGGCAGCTAAAACGCGAACTGGTTATTCCAATTGAAACCAGCTCGGAAGCTGCGGGTCAGCAGGTCTTAGCGTACCTTGATAGCAGCTGCTAGAAACAGGAATGGAATTTAAGCTTACAAGTGTAATCTTAAATGTGCGATACTGCCGATCCTAAGATAATATCAACTGGGTTGGTGGTATGTGACTGTGTCGGTTAGCTGTGAATATTCCTCTCGCGAAGAGCTGGCAAATTCATTGAGCCATGGGCTTGGTGTTTTGTTTGGCATTGTTGGCTTGGTGCTGTTAATGCACAAGTCGATAGCGGCTCAGGCCGATGTATTGACTCTGGTTAGCATGGGTCTGTACGGATCCAGCATTATTATCTTGTTTCTGGCTTCTACCCTTTATCATTCTATCGCTGCGCCGAAAGCCAAACGCTGGCTGAAAACCTTTGACCACTGCGCGATTTACCTTCTCATCGCCGGAAGCTACACGCCATATCTGCTTGTTAGCTTAAGGACACCACTTGCGGTTGGACTCATGATTGTCATCTGGCTGATCGCATTGATTGGGGTGGTGATGAAGCTGTTCTTTGTCTACCGATTTAAGCGCGCATCGCTGATCACTTATTTGGCGATGGGGTGGCTGTCATTGGTTGTGATTTATCAATTGGCATTGAATATCGAGGTAGGCGGCTTAGTGCTGCTAGCCGCAGGTGGTTTGGTTTATTCACTGGGTGTGGTGTTCTATGTGGTCAAACGCATTCCATACAACCACGCAATTTGGCATCTATTTGTATTGGGCGGAAGTGTCTGCCATTTTCTGTCTATTTATTTCTACGTGACACCTGTTTCGGCCTAGCCTAGTTTGCTCTGCTTAGCCCTTTAGCCCCTATCGACGCCAAAATGCCGGAAAGAACAAAACCAATAAAGTGAGGATCTCTAATCTTCCCATTAGCATGCCAAAGCTGAGCAACCACTTTGCTCCATCAGGCAGCGGTGCAAAGTTTCCTGTTGGCCCAATCACTGAGCCCATACCTGGGCCTACGTTTGCAACAGCGGTGATCGCCCCAGATATGCTGGTAATTGGGTCAAGCCCCATCGCGCTTAACCCGCCCGCAATAAAGATAATGGTGATGAAGAACATCAGGCCAAAAGCGACGACAGAACGAACGATGTCATCACTCACAGGGCGTTGGTTATAGCGTTGAACAAACACACCGGATGGATGTATCAGCTTCATCATCTGCTTGTTGAGCAAAGTCAGGGCTATTTGAAAGCGAAAGACCTTTATTCCCCCAGAAGTCGATCCTGAACATGCCCCAGCCATCATTAAAAAGGCAAATAGGGTCGTCGGCAGTGCCCCCCATGCAGTGAAGTCCTCCAAGCCAAATCCGGTTGTGGTCACGACTGAAACGATATTGAACATCGCTACGCGCAGGGCGTCCAAAATTGAGTACCCATCTCGAATCACCAGCCATAAGGCAATCACCAAACTTGAGGCGAGGAAAAGGTAAGAAAATCCTCTCACCTGAGCATCATTGAGTAGTGTTTTTGGCTGACGCTTTCTCAGTGCGGTGACAAATAATAGAAAGGGTAAGCCACCTAAGAACATAAAGAGTGTTGCCACCCAATGCGATCCATTTGAGAAACTGTTCATTGATCCATCTGAAGTGGAATAGCCACCCGTAGATAGCGTGGTAAAGGCATGGTTAATGGCATCGAAAAGAGACATGCCCGTTAATAAAAAGCCGACTAGGCACAGCAGGGTGAGCGTGAGATAAACGATAACGATGTTCTTCGCTACGGTTTTCGCGCGAGGGCTGCTTTTGTCTGACCAATCAGATGATTCCGTTTGGAATAGCTTCATCCCCCCAACATTCAGCATGGGCAAGACAGCGACCGCCATCACGATGAAGCCCACGCCACCAAGCCATTGCAGTATTGAGCGCCACAATAGAATACTGGGGGCCATGGCATCTAATCCACTGAGTACCGTTGAGCCTGTGGTCGTAATACCTGACATGGTTTCAAAATAGGCGTCGGTAAAACTGATGTGGTTGATGAAAACAAAGGGTAAGGCAGCAAAGGCACTGGCGATCGTCCACACCAAACTCGTGATGAGGAAAAGATCTCGAACGTTTAGCTTAAACTTGGCGGTTCGACCTAGCGTTAAGCACAAAAAAGCGACGGTGTGGGTAATGAGAACGGACTTCCCGAACTCAATCAAACCACCAGAACCTGTGAAGAACGCGACAAGAGTGGGGATGTACATAAATAGGGCTAACTTAGATAAAAGCAGCCCGATGACAAATAAGATGGGACGTAGGTTTACCATAAGATGATGCTCCTACTCGCCAATGGGGTTATAAGAAGAACGCACTTGGTTGGAAGAGCGCTTCAACGTCAGGTACGTATTTTTTGTCCACCAAGAACATGACTACGTGGTCGTCTTGTTCAATGATGGTTCTGTCGTGGGCAATCAGTACCTCATCACCTCGAACAATCGCACCGATTGTCGTGCCTGGCGGTAAGCGAATATCCCCAATGGCACGTCCCACCACTTTAGACGTGGTTTCATCGCCATGAGCAACGGCTTCTATCGCTTCCGCAGCGCCGCGGCGAAGAGATGATACGTTAACAATATCAGCACGACGAACGTGGGTTAACAGCGCTGATATGGTTGCTTGTTGTGGAGAGATGGCGACGTCAATGACACTGCCTTGAACCAAGTCAACGTAGGCACTGCGTTGGATGAGGACCATCGCCTTTTTTGCACCCATTCGTTTGGCCAGCATTGCTGACATGATGTTGGTTTCATCTTCATTGGTCAGAGCGATAAAAACATCAACCTGATCGATATTTTCTTCCGTTAGCAACTCTTGGTCGGCGGCGTCACCACAGAAAACGATGGTGTTTTCGAGTTCTTCTGAGAGTTTTTCCGCACGCTTGTAGCTGCGTTCAATGAGTTTAACACTGTAGCTTTGTTCAAGGCGCTTCGCTAAACCTGAGCCGATATTACCCCCACCAACGATCATGATGCGTCGATAAGGCTTTTCCAGTCGTTGCAGTTCACTCATCACTGAGCGAATGTGGTTACTGGCGGCAACAAAGAACACCTCATCATCGGCTTCAATGATGGTTGTGCCCTGAGGTCGAATCGCTCTACCTTGACGGAAAATAGCGGCCACTCGAGTATCGATATGTGGCATGTGATCGCGAAGTGCTGATAGCGCATTACCCACCAGTGGTCCGCCATAATAGGCTTTAACCGCCACTAGGCTGACTTTTTGGTCGGCAAAACTGACCACCTGAAGCGCACCTGGGTATTGAATTAAGCGTTCAATATAGCTCGTCACCAGCTCTTCTGGCGCAATGAGGTGATCAACCGGCACTGCCCCTGATTTAAACAGCGCTTCTTTTTCCATGAGGTATTCAGGAGAACGAATGCGGGCAACACGATTGGGTGTATTGAACAGTGTGAAGGCCACCTGACACGCGGCCATGTTGGTTTCATCCATGTTGGTTACAGCAACCAACATGTCCGCATCTTGTGCACCGGCTTCTCTCAGCACGTCTGGATGACTTGCGTAGCCGTTCACCACCCTCAAATCATACTTGTCTTGTAGTTCACGAAGGCGATCGTTGTTCTTATCAACGATGGTGATATCGTTATTTTCACCGACAAGGTTCTCTGCCAGTGTACCGCCTACCTGACCTGCGCCAAGAATGATGATTTTCATGCCATTTCTCTTTGATTACTACTCTTAATCGTAGAATAAAAGCACGTGATTGTGCTTTTATTCCATGAACTTAGCGGATTATTATGCGTTAGACTTCTTTAGCACTGCGTAGTAGAAGCCATCCATGTCTTCTTCGCCTGGAAGGATTTGACGTCCAGGAGCTGAAGGCTCAGAGCCCAAGAGTTCTACGTTGCTGGTTCGCTCTAAAAAGGCGCTCACTTGTAGGCTGTTCTCTTTTGGGTGTACAGAACATGTGGCGTATACCATGGTGCCACCTGGTTTAAGCTGCTTCCACATCGCGTCCATGATTTCACTTTGAAGCTCAGCGAGTGCATCGATGTCAGTTGCACGGCGCAGCCATTTAATATCGGGGTGACGACGAATAACGCCCGTTGCAGAACAAGGCGCATCTAGCAAAATACGATCAAATTGCTCACCTTGCCACCATTCTTCTGGGTAACGTGCGTCACCGCAAATAACGTCAGCTTTTAGCTGTAGGCGGTCAAGATTGTCGTAAACGCGATCCAGTCTTTTCACATCAGCATCAATGGCCACGACTTCCGTTTCATTCGTGTGCTCTAGAATATGCGCTGTTTTACCGCCAGGCGCTGCACAACAATCAAGAATCAACTCGCCTTCTTTAGGTGTTAGGTAGTCAACAGATAATTGCGCGGCAGCATCTTGTACCGATACCCAACCTTTTTCAAATCCCGGTAACTTCATTACGTCACATGGGCTGGCTAACTTTATCGCATCGGCCGCTTCTGGGTGAAGAGTGAATTCAATGTCTTCATTTTTGAGAAGTTCAAGGTACTCATCACGCGTGTGGTGGTGTCGATTCACGCGTAGCCACATCGGTGCTTTGTTGTTATTCGCTTCAATAATCTCTTGCCACTGGTCTGGGTAGCTCTCTTGAAGCATTTTCAGAATCCAGCTTGGGTGACTGTATTTTCCAGCGTTATGGCTGACAGAAATAGCATCCAGCTCTTCTTGATTGCGAAGGTAGTTTCTTAAGACGGCATTGATTAAACCACTTAGGCTTGGTCCTCGAAGGGTGTTTGTGCCTTCTACGGTTTCACCAACCGCGGCGTGAGAAGGAATGCGCATGAAGCCAAGCTGATAAATACCAACCAAGATGAGGTGGTGGAAAACGCGTTTTTTGCCTTTGAGAGGGTTTTCCATTAACTCGTTCGCAATGGTTTCTAAGCGAGGGAGGTAACGCAGCGCGCCATAACAGATCTCTTGCAGTAGCGCATGGTCTCGTGGACGTATGGTTTTTTGCGCTGCAGGGAGTGCGTGAGAAAGAGAGTGGCCTTTGTCGACAACTTGGAAAAGTACGTTAGCCGCGGCTGCGCGAACATTCATGGGAATACCTTAAAGTTAATGGAGGCATCTCCGCCTCCTAAAATGTACTGACTTAATCTGTAGTTCAGGGTGTTGGTCTTACTGTATTACTTCAAATCGTATTCTGAATACGATTTTGGTTTTGAGGTTAGCTTAAAACCGATCCAACCTCAAACCAACTCGCACGAGCGTTGAGGATGTCTTGTACTGACATGGCTTTTTTGCCCGGTACCTGGATCGTTTCCAGAACTAGCACGCCATTACCAGTGGCAATGTAGATGCCCGTTTTGTCGGCTTTAATGATGGTACCTGCCGCTTTATCACTGGTTTGTTCATCAATGCGGCTTTGCCATACTTTGATACTGTTTTCTGCGGCTTCAAAATGACTCATTGGCCATGGGTTAAACGCACGTACGCAGCGCTCAATATGAGCAGCATCGTCATTCCAGTTAATGCGTGCTTCCTCTTTGCTGAGTTTCTTTGCGTAGTTTGCCAGTTCATCATCTTGCTTCTCTGCAACGGCAGTGCCATTCGCGATATCGACAAGGCAGTCGACCAACGCTTTGGGTCCTAATTCAGCGAGCTTCCCGTACATCGATGCACTGGTATCGGTCGCTTCAATCGGTAGAGTCGCTATCTTGAGCATGTCACCGGTGTCTAGACCGATATCCATCTGCATGATGGTGACACCAGTTTCGTCATCACCAGCCCAGATTGAGCGTTGAATCGGTGCGGCACCACGCCAGCGAGGAAGAATCGAGCCATGTACGTTAATACAGCCGAGTTTAGGGGTATCAAGAACCGTTTGGGGCAGAAGTAGACCGTACGCGACGACAATCATCAGATCGGCATCGAGGTCAGCAAGCTGCTGCTTCGCTTCGTCTGACTTGAAGTTCTCAGGCTGGTAGACCGGAATATCATGCTCTAAGGCGAGATTCTTTACTGGGCTTGCAGTGAGCTTTTTACCACGACCGGCTGGGCGATCGGGCTGCGTGTAAACCGCGATGACTTCATGCTCCGAAGACAACAACGCCGCCAAGTGAAGGGCGGCGAAGTCTGGAGTACCTGCAAAGACAATTCTTAAAGACTGGCTCAAGGTAGGCTTCCTTTTATAAATAATGTTTTTATCAACAAAGGGCGTTAGCGATACAGCAATGGCTCTACCGCTAGGCGATTAACCTTTATTGGCTTGTTTCTCGTTAAAGCGTTTGATCTTGGTGAGCTTATCTTGGATACGCTTACGCTTTAGAGGAGAAAGGTAATCAACGAAGAGCTTGCCTTGTAAGTGGTCAAGTTCGTGTTGTACACAGATAGCCAGTAAGTCGTCGGCTTCAAAGCTGAACTCTTCACCGTCACGATTAAGAGCAGTGACTGATACTTCAGATGCACGAGAGACTAAAGCGCGAGCACCGGGTACGGATAAGCAGCCTTCTTCAATGCCATCTTCACCGCGTTTCTCTGTGATTTCAGGGTTGATCAGAACCATAGGCTCATCACGAGTATCAGAAACATCAATAACGACAATGCGTTGGTGGAAATCAACCTGCGTCGCTGCAAGGCCAATACCTTCTTCTTCGTACATGGTTTCAATCATGTCATCGACGAATTTTTGGATCTCTGGTGTTACCTTTTCGACAGGCTTCGCGACAGTGCGTAAGCGGTCATCTGGGAATGTTAATACTTGTAATACAGACATATACACTCGAATTATTGAACTGTGCCGAATCGGCCTAAACTAGTTGGCTCAATTCTAGACATTTTAGACCCTAAATGACAGCATCCAAGCGTTAATATTCTCAAATTTGATTACAAATAAGACGCAGGGAAGTGGGTCATGACAAGAGTTCATCATTTTTTAATTATGTTTTTATTTTCCACTTTCATGATGCTTTCAATGTCTGTCTTTGCTAATCAGACTAAGTCTCTGACCATCAAGGAAGGGGCTCCGAAAACCTATACGGTCGTGAAGGGCGATACGTTGTGGGATATTTCGGAACTGTACCTAGACAGCCCGTGGCTATGGCCGAAGCTATGGAAAAACAATCCAGACATTAATAACCCTCACCTTATTTACCCAGGAGACAGGCTAACGCTGTATTGGGTGAATGGTCAGCCTGTTTTGAGCCTAAAGCCCATGGTCAAATTGAGCCCAAAGGTTCGTGTGCTCGAAAAACATGCGGTGCCGACAATAAAAGAGGGGCTTTTGGTTCCCTATTTGCAATCTGATCGTTTGATTGACTTAGATACTTTGAATGCGAGCAGCAAAGTGCTCGGGGCGAGCAGTGGTAAGCAGTATTTAACGTCAGAAGAGTCACTGTTTATTTCCGGAGATGAGCGTGATCCTCATTGGGGCATTTATCGTATTGCCCAAGAATATCAGCGTGACGATAAGGTCATTGTTGCCTTAAAACGTATCGCTAGTGCGAAGCTCAGAGAGTCAGAGCCTGATATCACTCGGCTTCAGGTGATCAATCAAGAGCAGGAGATTTGGCTTAATGATATTGCATTGCCTGATGTCTCAATCGATGAAATTGAGCTTACAACCACGTTCTATCCTTCGCCGTCTCCAGCCAATAGCCAAGCAAAGATACTCGGCGCACTGAATGGGAGTCAGTACTCCGTTAAGAATCAGGTTGTGATTATAAATAAAGGCTCTGAAGATGCGTTAAGCCAAGGCAGTATGTATTCCTTGTTGCAATCGGGAGTGAGTGTTTACAGTCATCAAGGCCAATTCAGCTATGAGGATTCGACAAGGAAAGCGGAGCATCAACTGCCCAATATGCAAGTAGGCAGCTTAATGGTGATTCGCCCTTATCGCTATTTTAGCCTCGCACTGATTACAGTCAGTGATGCACCGATAGGTCATGATGCTTTGCTGATATCGCCAGACCATGACAAGAGTAGAGACTTAAGTTTGAGTGACGCCAATCACTCAGGTAGCTAATCCACAGCATGTCAGAAACAGAGTTATCAGCATGGCTGGCATTAGCGTTCACCCCTAAAATTGGCAGCAAAGCGATGGCGCGCCTTATCGCCATCGATACCCCCTTGAATCTTAGGTCTCGTGACAATGATGGTTTGAGGGCCATCGGGTTGTCTGCCCCACAGATCGCTTACTTTAAGCAAGGGGCCGACCGCCAAGTCGAACTGTGTCTAAATTGGCAACGATCGACTGGTCATCACATTATCACCCCACTTCATCATGATTACCCTCCATTGCTGAATGAAGTCGCACTTCCGCCCCCAGTATTGTTTGTTAAAGGGGATGTGAGCTCCTTATCGACACCACAGATCGCCATGGTCGGCAGCCGAAATGCCAGCCCTGAGGCGCTGAATATGGCCGATTCGTATGCGCGTTGCTTTGTTGAGCATGGATTAGCCGTCACCAGTGGCTTGGCGTTAGGGGTTGATGGGCATGCTCATAACGGCGCGCTGAATGCAAAAGGTCAAACGGTGGCCGTGTTGGGCTCAGGCCTAGAACAAATCTACCCCGCGAGGCACAGACATTTAGCCAATCGTGTTGTGGAATCTGGCGCGCTCGTATCTGAATTTGCGCCGAACATAAAACCTCGTCCCGCTCATTTTCCTCGCCGCAATCGAATCATCAGTGGACTATCCGTTGGTGTACTCGTGGTGGAGGCAGCAGAAAAAAGTGGTTCATTGATCACGGCTCGATACGCCGCTGAGCAAGGGCGTGATGTGTTCGCTATTCCGGGTTCAATTCATAACAGCCTTAACCGTGGTGGTAACACCTTGATAAAAAACGGGGCTTGCCTTGTTCAGTGTCATCAGGATGTCTTAGATGAAATTGATACCTTGGTAAACTGGTCTATTAATCAAAAGACCAATACTCAAGCGGAACTATTTGATAAAATAGAGTGCGAAGAAGAATTGCCATTTCCACAACTGTTAGCTAACGTAGGAATAGAGGCTACACCAGTTGATATTCTCGCGAGCAGGACCAATATACCTGTTCATGAAGTCATGATGCAGCTCCTAGAGCTTGAGCTTTCAGGGCATGTTATTGCAGTTTCCGGTGGCTATATTCGTAATGGGAGGGGCTAGTTATGATGATGGACATACTGATGTATTTGTTCGAAACCTATATCCATAGCGATGCAGAGTTGCAAGTGGACCAAGATGAGCTTGAAGATGAACTGCTTCGAGCTGGGTTTCATGAAAAAGATATCTATAAAGCCCTTCATTGGTTGGAAGAGTTAGCGGCACTTCAACAAAGTGATGAGCACTCAGCGATTACAACCAGTGCGGCAACATCAACACGTATTTATACAACGAAAGAGATGCAAAGGCTCGACATCGAAAGTCGAGGTTTTCTGCTTTTTCTTGAGCATATTAATGTTCTCACGACAGAGACTCGTGAAATGGTGATTGATCGAGTGATGGGCTTAGAGACAAACGAATTTGAATTGGATGATTTAAAGTGGATCATTCTCATGGTGCTGTTCAACGTCCCAGGGAATGAAAATGCTTATACGCTAATGGAAGAGCTGTTGTACACAACTGAGCAAGGTGTCTTGCACTAAGTGATTGTCTTACCATTAAGCACTGAAGAGACTAATGAGCAGTAAAATCGATCAAAAGCTATTTTCTGGCCATGAGCATGCGCTTGAACACGAGCCGTGCCCTAACTGTGATGGGGAGCTTCAACTTCGTCATGGGAAACATGGCCCATTTTTAGGCTGTACCCACTATCCTAGCTGTGATTTTATTCGCCCATTACACCCAAATGATGGCCACATTATTAAGGCGCTAGGCGTTGCGTGCCCTGAATGTGGGAACGAGTTGGTATTGCGCCAAGGGCGTTATGGTATGTTCATCGGTTGTAGTGATTACCCAACCTGTCAACACATTGAATCTTTAGATACCCCTGATGAAGCACCGCAGCAGCAATTTGCTTGTCCAGATTGTGGGCGTGGTCATTTAACCGAACGTAAAACTCGTTTTGGTAAACTCTTCTATGCGTGTGATTGTTATCCTAAGTGCAAGTTTGCGGTTAACCTTCCTCCGGTGAAGGGACGTTGTGAAGAGTGTGGTTTTCCATTGCTGGTGGAGAAAAAACTGGCCAGCGGCGTGAAGGTTCAGTGTGCCGACCGCAAGTGCCAGCACATACAATCGTAAAATAACTTCTCTGTTTCATTGGGTAATGAAAATGACGCACATGGCGTCATTTTTTGTTTATCGCTTTCTCATGAAATGTTCGATCAGTGTGTCGATTTAGCAATCTCATGTATGGCAGGGTATGCCTCTTTATCGAGAACCTCTGCTAGCGAAGACAGTGTTTGCTGAAGCGCTTCAGATGTCGCGGCACACACATTGATATGCCCCATCTTTCTTCCAGAACGCTTTTCTTTTCCATACCAATGCACATGACACCCTTCGGTGGATAGCAAACTGTTTGGCACGCTATCTTGACCCAAAATGTTGATCATTGCGGTTGGACGGACAAGCTTGGTGCAGCCGAGTGGAAGACCACATACTGCACGTAGATGATTTTCAAATTGGCAAGTTTCTGCGCCTTGTTGAGTCCAGTGACCAGAGTTATGCACACGTGGTGCGATCTCATTAACCAGCAGCTCACCATTAACATCGAAAAACTCTAATGCAAGTACACCAACGTAATCCAGACGATTAGCGACATCAGTGAACATCTGCTTGGCTTGGCTTTGCAGCTCTAAACAATCAATCGCGGTTGATAGACTTAGCACGCCATCTGTGTGGATGTTCTCGGCCAGTGGATAAACCGACACACTGCCATCTTTGGCTCTCGCACCGACAAGCGATACTTCTCTATCGAAAGGAATGAACGCTTCGGCAACAATCGCTTGAGAGGGCGACGAGTCAATGCATTCGGCCATTTCTGACCAAATAGTGTCGACGTTGTCGAGTGTCTTCAATCGCCATTGCCCTTTGCCGTCGTAACCACCTAATGCACTTTTTAATACCATCGGTAGTTTGACGTGCTCGATAGCAGCATCAAAATCTTCGCGAGTATTAATGATGTAGTACTTCGCATTCTTTACGCCAGCGCTATCCAGCAATGCTTTTTCGATACGACGGTCACCGCCCGCTTTTATAGCATCAGTGCTTGGTAAGAACTTGCCACTCTTTTCGCAAATATCCAGAACATCAAGAGGGATGTGCTCGAACTCAGCCGTAATGACATCCGCTTGTGCAATCGCGCTGTCAAGCCCATGTCCGATGATTGCTTGAGTCAAAGGGTGAACAACATTCTCACTGTTCACATCAAAAGCAGAGATCTCGATGTTAAGCGGAGCACCAGCTAGCGACATCATGCGCGCCAGTTGGCCTGACCCCAATACCAATACATGCATGGTTTAGTCCTCTGCAGGATTCGGGTTGGCTAACACAGTTTCAGTTTGTTCCGTGCGGAAGGCTTCTACTTTTGCCATTACCGTTTCATCGTGTGTACCGATGATTTGTGCCGCTAGAATTCCTGCGTTTGCTGCGCCCGCTTCACCGATGGCGAGAGTACCGACAGCAATGCCTTTTGGCATTTGAACGATTGAAAGCAGTGAGTCCATTCCTTTCAATGCGCGAGATTGTACCGGAACGCCTAATACCGGAACACTAGTGAACGCCGCTGCCATACCTGGAAGATGAGCAGCGCCGCCTGCACCCGCTATAATCACTTTAATACCACGCTCTTTGGCACTGTTTGCGTAGTCAGCTAATAGTTGAGGAGTGCGGTGCGCTGAAACGACTTTAGTTTCGTAAGGAACACCAAACTGATCCAGCATCTCTGCTGCTAGTTTCATGGTTGGCCAATCTGATTTTGAACCCATAATAATGCCGACTTTCATCTCAAATTCCTTCAAGCTTCAATAATTAGGTGAGCGGATATTTTGGGCGCATTATACGGGGAAAATCGTAGCAAGCAAACGTTTGCGTTGTGCTTGGTAGAAGATTGATACATTTTATAAACAAATAGCTTTAGGTCCTGATAGTGATTATTTGTACACTAACAATCAGTACCAATGATAAATGAGAACTAGGAAGTTTACGTGAACAATATAGAGCAAGTGAACCAGGCATTACGACAAGGGGAAGTCATCGCTTACCCAACCGAGGGGGTGTTTGGTGTTGGCTGTGATCCTGATAACCCGGAAGCCATTCAAAAATTGCTGGATCTAAAACAGCGTCCGGTTGAAAAAGGACTCATTCTTATTGCTGCTAATTATTCCCAGTTATTGCCTTATATTGATGAAAGCCAACTGACTACTGAACAGTTAGCCAAGGTGCACACAACGTGGCCAGGGCCTGTTACATGGATCATGCCAACCAACGATAAAACGTTATCGTGTGTCTCAGGGCAATTTGATTCAATCGCTGTGCGTGTTACCGATCATCCATTGGTTCAAGAGCTGTGTCTTCGCTTTGGCAAGCCGATTACTTCCACTAGCGCAAATTTAACAGGGCTAGCGCCATGTTTGACCACGGAAGAGGTCGAGGTACAATTGGGTGATCAATTGTTTGCTATTTTGGATGGCAAAACAGGCGGGCGTGATAAACCAAGTGAAATTAGAGATGCCAAGACCTCAAAGGTATTAAGGCAGGGCTAAAATAGCGACAATATACTGAATATAAAAAAGACAGCGCTAGGAAGAAAGAATGGCAAGTATCGATAAGCTCAAGGTTAAGCAATTTTTACTCTCATTGCAGGATTCCATTTGTTCGGAGTTAGAGAGTGCCGATGGATCGGCAAAGTTTGAACATGATGAATGGGTAAAAGGCCCGGAAGAAAGACTGTTTGGCGGAGGACGCACTCGTGTGATGCGAAATGGTAATGTCTTTGAGCAAGGGGGGGTTAACTTCTCTCATGTGTTAGGAGAAGAGATGCCAGCATCAGCGACAGCTCATCGACCAGAGCTTGCAGGAAGAAAGTTTGAAGCTATGGGTGTGTCATTGGTCATGCACCCTAACAACCCATATATACCGACCTCTCATGCGAATGTGCGTTTCTTTATTGCAGAGAAAGACGGGGAGGATCCTATTTGGTGGTTTGGTGGTGGCTTTGATTTAACCCCGTTTTACCCATTTGAGGAAGACTGCCAGTATTGGCACAACACCGCAAAAGACATCTGTGATCCTTTTGGTTCTAACGTTTATTCAGAGCATAAAGCTTGGTGTGACAAATATTTCTATCTACCACATCGATATGAAACACGTGGTGTGGGTGGTTTGTTCTTTGATGATCTCAATGATTGGGAATTTGAACAGTGCTTTGAATACATGAAAGCCGTGGGCGAAGGTTACATTACCGCTTATGTACCGATTGTCGAGCGTAGGAAGGAGACGCCGTTTGGTGACAGAGAGCGCCAATTCCAACTTTATCGACGTGGTCGCTATGTGGAGTTTAACCTTGTTTATGACCGTGGCACATTGTTCGGGTTGCAGAGTGGTGGCCGTACGGAATCAATTCTGATGTCGATGCCTCCTCTCGCGCGTTGGGAATATGCGTATCAGGTCGAAAGTGGCTCACCAGAAGCCGATCTCTACGATAATTACCTCAAGCCCAGGGACTGGTAATTGTTCCCTCTTTATATTGGCTTTTCTCTAAGAAGTGTTAATGATAGGGTCATAGCTCAAAGCATTCGTCTTTGGTGTGGCCCTTTTTAATTTCGGTAGGTTAAGGATATGACTCAGCAAATAGACCGTTACGTCGTTTTCGGCAATCCCATTAAACAAAGTAAATCCCCTTTTATTCATACCCTATTTGCAAGGCAAACTAATCAGCCTCTAACGTATACCTCAGCATGCCCACCGAAAGATGGCTTCAAACAAGCCGCGACAGAATTTTTCTCGGAAGGTGGAAAAGGGTGTAATGTGACAGCGCCTTTTAAAGAAGACGCTTATCAATTTGCCGATCGATTGACCGAACGCGCTAAACTGGCGGGCGCTGTGAATACGCTTAAGAAGCTCGATGACGGCGAAATCATTGGTGATAACACCGATGGAGAAGGGCTTGTTCAGGATCTACTGCAACATCAAGTCCAGTTAAAAGATGCTCGTATCCTTCTTATTGGAGCGGGTGGGGCAGCCCGAGGTGTCATTAAGCCGTTGATGGATCAAGGTCCGGCTGAAATTATCATTGCTAACCGTACTTTCTCAAAGGCTAAACAGCTTGCAGATATGTTTGAACCTTATGGTGCAATCAAGGCGATTGAAATGAACCAGGTTGATGAATCCT
Source organism: Vibrio sp. 10N.261.55.A7 (assembly GCF_002877365.1). Classification (GTDB taxonomy): domain Bacteria; phylum Pseudomonadota; class Gammaproteobacteria; order Enterobacterales; family Vibrionaceae; genus Vibrio. The sequence goes on along the minus strand of NZ_MCWZ01000291.1, from coordinate 1,546 downwards.
TCGACGTGATCATCAACTCTTCATCGTCAGGACTTAGCGGAGAGTTACCGGCTATTTCACCCGCCATTTTTTCTCCGCAGAGTGCGGTTTATGACATGGTCTACGGTTCAGGCAAAACTATGTTTAACCAATGGGCAGCAGAGAACTCTGCACCAGCAATTTACGATGGCTTGGGAATGTTGGTTGGACAAGCGGCTGAAAGCTTCATGTTATGGCGAGGTTTAAGGCCTGGTTCAAGACAAATACTAAGAGAACTGCGTAAGAATCTAGAAGGCTAATCATGAATCAATCCATTCTGTTTCCCGATCTTCAAAGCTGGAACGATGAAAAGCAACACGTAGAATTTGCTGCTCAGCAATTTGGTGCATTAATTGAGTGTCGAGTGTCTAAATCGTATTTAGAGTCGTTAGCTGCTGTTGAGATCCGAACAACTGAGCAAGCGCTAGACGTGTTTAGTCAATTTCGATTTGATATTGAAGAGCAGATAGAAGAGCGAATAGAAGAAGAGGAGTTCAACTCGTTAGGGCAAGTTGAACTCTAAGAGAAGCTTAGGCTGTCTCTACTTCATTAATATAGTCGTTTTTGTTCTGAACATAGTTATCTGACGACTTTTGCAAGAATGCACGCTCTTTATCGGTTAAAGGACGTGCTTGTTTTACTGGGCTGCCAACATAAAGATAACCACTCTCTAATACCTTGTTCGGTGGAACAAGACTGCCTGCACCAATCATCACTTCGTCCTGAATCACCACGCCATCTAATACGATGGCACCCATACCAACGAGTACTCGATCGTGGATAGTACATCCGTGCAGCATGACCTTATGACCAATCGTCACGTCATCACCAATAATCAGAGGGTAGCCGTTTGGGTTTTCCGCATTCTTATGGGTAACATGAAGAACGCTGCCATCTTGTACATTGCTACGCTGGCCAATGTGAATGTGGTTTACATCCCCTCGAGCAGCAACAAGCGGCCAAATACTCGAATCGTCACCAATTTTTATATCACCGACTAAAACAGAACTGCTATCTATATAGACACGATCACCAATTTGAGGGCTTATACCTTTATAACTACGAATAGAATTCATATTGTTCTCCTTATTGATGATGATTAAACGGTAAATTTGGTTGAAATAGTAGCAAAAATCGGCCTCTTTGATTGAAAACTAATCGAGTGAATAAAAAAAGCAAAAAAACTGAAAAAAGCACTTGCCAACGTGACGGCGATCTCTATAATGCCCCCTCGCTGACACGGGAAAGCATCACAACTTCGGTTTTGATTCCTGAGTTAGTAAGGTCAAATAGCTTAAGCCTAGCGCTTAAAAAAGAGTTTTAAAAAAGTGGTTGACACTAACACTTAAATCGCTAGAATGACCGTCCGCTTAGAGAAGGAAACTTCAAAAAGCAACGCTCTTTAACAATTTAAACCTATCAATCTGTGTGGGCACTCGTTGATGATAATCCAAAATGATTCTAAAGAATCACTTTAGGTTTCAATGAACTGAGTGACCAATACGAATAGCTACTTGTAGTTATTTGG
>NZ_MCWZ01000290.1 GCF_002877365.1 Vibrio sp. 10N.261.55.A7 | reverse complement strand
GTACCCACACAGATTGATGGTTTAAAATGTAAAGAGACGAAGAGCTCCCAAGCTCTTCAAAGCAGTGTCCCGTTCGTCTAGAGGCCTAGGACACCGCCCTTTCACGGCGGTAACAGGGGTTCGACTCCCCTACGGGATACCATTGGGTCGTTAGCTCAGCTGGTAGAGCAGTTGACTTTTAATCAATTGGTCGCAGGTTCGAATCCTGCACGACCCACCATTTCCTCCCAAGGAAATAAAATTTGGGGCTATAGCTCAGCTGGGAGAGCGCCTGCCTTGCACGCAGGAGGTCTGCGGTTCGATCCCGCATAGCTCCACCATTCTTCTCCACAGAAGAATTAAAACTTAATGTGGGCGATTAGCTCAGTTGGGAGAGCACCTGCCTTACAAGCAGGGGGTCACTGGTTCGAGCCCGGTATCGCCCACCACTCTCTAAATACTTTTGGATACACACTTCAAAACCAATTCACACAGCGAATTTGGTTCGGATTTTTGTCGCTAGAAAGTCTTTAGAAAGTGCTTTAACTTGAAAAAGTAAACACTCGCTCTTTAACAATTTGGA
>NZ_MCWZ01000289.1 GCF_002877365.1 Vibrio sp. 10N.261.55.A7 | reverse complement strand
CAGATATCACGAGCAACATCGATTTGCTTGCGGTGCTGCTTCTCACAGTTAGCGTGGCTGAAGTCGACAACCAAACGTGTCGGTAGTGACACCTCATCTAACTTTTTGCAAGCTTCTTCGACTGAATCGGCATCAAAGTTTGGCCCTTGATCACCACCACGTAAGATGATATGACCGTGAGGGTTTCCACTCGTACGGTAGACAGTCATGCGGCCATTTTTGTCAGGCGAATAGAAGTAGTGTGAGGCATTAGAAGCACGAATGGCATCAATGGCGATCTTTACGTTGCCGTTGGTTCCGTTTTTAAAGCCGACTGGGCAAGACAGTGCAGACGCCATTTCTCTATGAATTTGAGACTCGGTGGTTCTGGCTCCAATCGCACCCCAAGAGATCAGGTCTGCAATATACTGACCAGTGATCATATCTAGAAATTCAGTCGCAGTCGCCAAACCAAGCTTGTTTATATCAAGCAGTAGCTTACGCGCTTTATTAAGCCCGGTTTCTAGCGCATATGAGCCATCAAGATTAGGGTCAGTGATCAAGCCTTTCCAACCAACGACTGTTCTTGGTTTCTCAAAGTAAGTACGCATAACAATAAACAGCTCTTCACTGTATTGCTGCTGTATCTTGGATAGTTTTGCTGCGTAATCAAGAGCAGCGTCAGTGTCATGCACCGAACAAGGGCCGACAATAACCAATAGTCGTTTGTCTTCACCCGTTAGAATGTTTTCAATTTGGCGACGTGAATGCGCGATTTTGCTAGCAACATCTTCAGTAATAGGATGAGCGCTTCCAAGCTCTGCCGGTGTCGGCATAGGACCCAATGGCTGGGTTCTCAATTCATCTGTTTTTAATGGCATGTTATTGCTTGTACCTTCAATTGCGAAGCGGTAAAGATAACGGAAATAGGCGTAGGAATAAACTCTTAACCCTGAATCTTTTTGTGGCTTAGGGTTTACACGTGTAAATAGTGGGAATATGCGTAATAGTCTTAGCGAACATGTGTTCTAATCCAAATAATACTTGGATAGATATGAAGCAGTAATGAGTATTCCAATAATAACCACGATAGAGAATGATTTAGTCCTTGGCGATGCATTTCCATCGACACAGGATGTAACGCAATCTTCCAAGACAGACAAACCTCACCTCTTTGTCTCCATGGCTGATTTAATTCAAGACCAGATTTTCTTTCATCCCTCAATGACACTGAATTTAGAGGGGCTCTCGGCACTTGAGAAAACGTCAATAGACAGCATTGTCGCAGGCAGTGAGGTTTCAGATTACTTTGTACAAATGATGTGTTCTCAGATTGAAGGGTCTATACGGCCGCATCACGAAAGGATCAGAGTTTGCTTGAATAGCATGGACAGCCAAGCGTTGGGCTCACTCATTGGTGGAGGTATCGAAGAGCCAGAGGAGAATCCTGCATTAGGCTTACGTGGCGTAATTCGCTACGCATCTAAGACGTATGCGGCTGCGTTTTCACTTGAGTGTGAAGTTGTAAAAGCATTGCGAGATAAGGGAATCAATACTGAGGTTGTCATACCGTTTGTTAGAACGTTGGCTGATGCCGCAACTATCATTGATAAGTTGGCCGAGCAAGGCCTACCGAGAGGGCTAAATGGCTTGAAAGTGCTGTTTAGTGTTGACGTTCCCTCGTCGGTTATTCTAGCAGAACGACTTCTACACTATTTTGATGGTGTTGTCACTCACCTAGATAACCTTGCGCAATTTGCGTTGGGTGTGGACAAAATGTCAGAGAGACTAGAAAACAGTTTTGACCCAGAGAATGAAGCCGTGATTCAGCTGATTGATCTGGTCGAAAAGGCTTCACTCAGTGTTAAGAAACCGATGGTATTGGTTGCGCATTCTATTCAAGAAACCAAGAAGCTGCATCATTACCTCGCTGAGAAGAAGAGAATAGATGTTATCGTGACCGATTAAAATATTTGGTTAGTTACATTGTCACCTGTACTTGGTTCAATGCATCATAACTCTTGGGCCAGTTTGTTTAGATCTGGCCCTTCCTCACTGTATCGAGTATCGATAATTGACAATTCTCAGTATTTTATATGAACTGGTCTGATGACTTTATGTTAAGGATTCGACATGTTATCAGAGCTAAGAAAGGCCAACATCTATTTATCACTTTTTGGATTGTTCAAAGTCCCCTTTATTTGGTTATCTCGCCCTAAAATACTCCATCTTGATCAGGAGCGAGTTGAAGTGAAAATTCCGCTTAAACGAAGAAGTAAGAATCATTTAAATAGTATGTACTTTGGGGTACTTTGTGTAGGCGCTGATGTTGCTGGTGGTTTTATGGCGATGAGCAAAGCACAATCTCGTGGAGAAAAGGTCTCGTTGGCTTTTAAATCGGTGCGAGGAGAGTTTTTAAAACGTCCCGAGGCTGATGTCCATTTTCATTGTGATGACGGTGCGCTGATTGATAGCATGTTGGATGAAACGATCGAATCGGGGGAGCGAGTAAACCAAGAGGTTAAAATTACAGCAACCAGTCCATCGCTTAATGGCGACGAACCGATGGCTGTTTTCTACCTTACCTTGTCGTTAAAGCGTGTGAGCTAGCCTTTAATGAGTTCTCTAGGCGCTTCTTTGTTGTCAATTTCCATAGACTCAATCGCGACAATTTTGCTTCGATTTAGAATGATCTTCCAACGATAATATTGTGGCTCATTGTTGTGGTTGTCTTCTTTGACAATAAGATTGAGTAGGTGCCTTTTTTCTACGGACTCTTTCGTTACTTGACCATTATTCAGTTGGTAAAGCTTGTTCGAGCCTTTGTCCATAAGGCGAGTCAGGCTTCTCATGCTTACCTGAAGAGTTTCACGTGTTTCTTCATAACCACTCATAAAGCGAGACGTCGACATCTCTGTTTCTGACCGATAATGGAGGATTTGTTCTTCACGCTGTACCACACGCTTTTTACGAATCGCTAATATTCTATCAGGTAGCTTACTCATTGATTTGTAATCGAGCCATTCGTTTTTCTGCCCAACCGCCTTTTTAGTCGTAGGATCGATATAGGTTCTGCGCCATTTTGCTTTGCCTTTTCGAATCACACGCCAAAGTACATCCCTTAGATCGTCTTTAAAGATTTCACGTAAGGCGTATACAAAAGACATTGCGACGATAAACGATGCAGTGATCTCTCCCCAATAGTCACGGGCAACAATGACAGTGATTGTTACGAAGACCATAACCAATCCAGTCGCAACGCCTTTTACCGCGCGTTTCATGTTTTTACCGAGCGAGGTGACTTTCTCTTTTAACACAATAGGGTGCTCAATAAGGCGACGTAATAGGCGCATTTTGTTGCTCATTCGCGTCGCGTCATCGCGAACGTTTTTAGAGTTGTAATTATTGAGTTTACGATGGGCGGTTTCTTTTTCTATTATCGTAACCAGTCGCTCTTTGATTGTTTTGTAATCACCATCTCTTGGCATATGGGCAATCAAAGACATAAACTTTTGGCCAGTATACCAAGATAGGTAGTTGTCTATATTGGCATAATAGCGCTTCAAGCTTTCTTCAAACGGAATCGCACGTCGTAATCTTTTAAGGATGTCTAACGCGAGTTCAATGACTTCATCAACATCATCCGCATTGACAGTATCAGTATTGTTTTTGTTTAGCTCAGCTACGGCTTTATCCAACGCGATGACATATTGATAGGCGAATAAGCTTAAACTTACGCGGTATTGAGTTGTTGATAAGCGACCACGTTTAGCGAGCCGGCTGTGAACCAAAGGCAGTAATGTTTTATCACTAAAGTAAGCTCTTTTTTGATTGATAGAGCTATAGTAAAAAGCACTTTCACTTAATACTTCTGGGGATAAACCGAGTTCTCCTGGCACAAAAAGGTATACATCCAAATCGGACTTTTTGGTTAATGCCATCGCATGGGAAATTTTGAGGGTAATAGCGTCATGTTTATCGACGGTGACCAAATACTGCTCCTGAGATATTTCTGAAAATTAATCAACACAACTAGCGAAAGGATAACAGAGTTTAGTTATAATCGCCGTAAATTTAAAAAGAGACAGATAAAATGGTTAATGTTGGTCAAGTGAACAAGTTAGAAGTCATTAGGAAAGCTGATTTTGGCGTATTTTTAGACGCTGGAGATTATGGCTCTACTTTATTACCTAATAAACATGCACCTGAAGGTGTAGAAGTTGGCCAGACTGTCGACGTATTTCTGTATTTTGACTCCGAAAATCAGCTTGCCGCTACAACGGAAACGCCAGTCGCTCAAGTTGGGGAGTGGGGATTAATGGAAGTTGTTGGTGTGAATAGTACTGGCGCTTTTGTCAACTGGGGAGTCACCGCGAAAGATCTGCTTGTTCCTTATAGTGAGCAGCGCGGCACCTTACGTGAAGGCTCTAACATTCTCGTTTACGTATACTCAGACAAAGCGTCAGGGCGAATTGTCGGTACGACGAAGTTTAATAAATTGCTAGATAAAACACCGGCTAATTATACGGTGAATCAACAAGTGAGCCTCATTATTGCTGAGCGTAGCGATCTTGGTTATAAGGCCATTGTAAATGGTGAGCACTGGGGAATGATTTTTCCGTCAGACGTTTTTGGTAAGTTGTTTATCGGTAAACAGCTGAAAGGCTACATAAAGTCGATTCGTGATGATGGCAAAATCAATTTGTCACTGCAGAAAATCGGTGTGGCTAAAATGGATGAGTTGAGCACGAAGGTCATGGATTTGCTTGAAAAGAAAGGCGGCTTTTTACCTTTGAATGATAAATCATCACCTGATGCGATCTTCACTACTTTTAGAACCAGTAAGGGTACATTCAAAAAGACCATTGGTGGCCTTTACAAGCAAGGCAAGATTACGATAGATAAAGAAGGCATTAACCTAGTTAAATAGTCCCTTCCTGTTGAAGGCGTAATGGTTGTTGTTGCAATAGTGATGACGACTATTGTGAGTCATAAACGGCAGCTATTCTTGAACGCAAAAAAAGGCCCAAAACGTCCTGTTCTGGGCCCGGGGAAGAAGCTCAAAAGAGCCTACGCTAATGGTTTTGTGTTTCTTCTTACTTAAACAATTATAGTACAACTTACCCATTCGTCACGGAGGCAAGGACAATTCATACTAATGTTCTAGTCATTAGAATAAGTTCTTATCTTTAACCAACTCTCTTGGAAGGCCATTCTTTACACGGTTTCCGACCCATTTCCCAAGCCCAATCACATCGTTACTAAACTTAACGATCACTTCGCCTTTATCAGGAGTGGCATTTGGCCGTACATCTCGACCCATGAACCACTCACGAGCTTCATCAATGGAAAGTGCTACGCTTTTTTCTTCCGTACCTAATGCGAGAGTGGTTGCGACTTGATGTTGCCAGCGGTAGCCATTTTTATGAGTCTCAGCAATCTTTATACCCATACGAGAGAATCTTAATTCACCGATCATTGGTTCTAGTGCCTTAGGGAATAACCAAACATCTTTATCTCGAGTCCAAAGGCTACTTTCTTCTGGTATATCAATACCAAGGGCTTGCTTGAGCGCATGGTCAATCTCTTGATGAACCTTCTTTGATGCTTTTTCGAATGGGAATTTCCCCATACGCTTTTTTACATCAGGTGCGATAGTCGGCCCCGTTTTTCTTATGCGAGCAACAAAGAAGCCCTCACAGTCGTACACCTGAGGGAAGATGTGCAGAAACCCTTCACGCGTGGTTGCCAATGACGCATTAGGGAACAATTCACTAAGGTCATCAAATTCGACAAGATCGCCAAAGGTGTCTTTTAAATGTTGGCAAACTTTTTGGTTTTCGTACTTGCTTAAGGTACAAGTCGAATAGACTAAAGTGCCATTAGGCTTCAAAGCATGAAAAGCGCTTTCAATGAGTTCTTTTTGTGTATCTGCAATGTTCTTTACTGCGTCTAAACTCCAGTTTTTCATCGCATCAGCGTCTTTGCGAATTGTACCTTCGCCAGAGCATGGGGCATCGATCAGTACCGCGTCAAACTGCTCAGGTAACCATCCGCCGAACACTTTACCGTCAAAATTGCTTAATGCAGTGTTTCTAATACCGCAGCGCTCAATATTGGCATGCAGTACTTTGACTCGGCTTGCAGAGTATTCATTGGCAACCAGAACGCCGCTATTTTTCATGAGGGCTGCTATCTGTGTCGTTTTTGAGCCCGGTGCTGCTGCCATGTCCAAGACGGAATGATACTGAGAGTCTTCATTATCGAACAGGGCACTGACTGGCATCATGGAGCTGGCTTCTTGAATGTAGAAAAGGCCAGACATATGTTCTGCTGAATTGCCTAATGGGACGCTAGACTCATCGGCCGTAATCCAAAACCCATGGTCACACCATGGAACAGGCTCTAAGTCCCACTTCTTTTCTTTAGCACGTTCAATGAAATCAGCGACAGAAATTTTTAGTGTGTTAACACGAATACTTTTACGTAACGGGCGCTTACAGGCGTCAATAAAGTCAGTCATGTTGAGTGAAGCGGGAAGAATAGCTTCGATCTCGGTTAAAAACTCTTCAGGAAGATAGATATTAGCGTGCACAGTATTCGCTCTGATAAATTAATTGGCAGAATTATAACTAACTTTGACGCAGAAGAATAAAAAAAGCAGCGAAAGGCTGCTTTTTCTTAGGTTAGGTAGAAAAGATATCTACGAAGTTTTTGGTTTCCAAGAGCCTAGTTTATGGCTTAGGAATAGGCGTTCGCCATTTTACCCACTTTTCATCTGGGGTAGGGTGTAAGTAGAACGATTGGTTCGAGTCGGCGATGGGTTGCAGTTGCTTGCCTTCTGGTGTCGCGAAGGTTATTCCACCATTTAAGATACTGTCGAGTGTTCCTGACTTAATGTTTGCGCCAGTTAGACCAATAGAGACGTCTAATCCAGATGTATTCCAGAATACAGAATTTGCACGCACTAGATGAGAGTATTGACTGTCTACGCGCAATGTAGTGATGATTCGGTCTGCAAATTCTCCTAACTTAATGTCAGTCACTTCACCTACCTGCATATCTCGATAAAGAACGGGTGTCCCAACCGAGACAGATCCGCGACTTTCGCTTTGCAGTGTGAAGATCACCCCTGGCTGGTCTTTAGGCATAGGCTGTAGGGAGAATTGGTTATGAGCGTCACCCTCGCCAGGTTGAACGAATATAGTCGGGTTTAATATGCTTTCTATATTGTCGATGCCAGAAAGGCCGATCTTGGCTTTAGCGACCCAAAAGTAGCTACCATGACGTGCAATTTCTTTGGAATACTCTGGTAATATCCTCGCTTTTAATTCGACTTGCTGATTGCCAAAGTTTGGTGTGACCAATGTTATCTCACCAATTTCTACACCGTTGTACTTTAACGACGTTCCTTTAGACACAACATTTTCATTGCTTGTTAAAAGGGTTATGACATGGCCAAATTTTCTTGCCTGATTGAAGTCAGAATACAGCTTCCAATTATCACCTAACTTATTTTCGACCCCGGCTAGGTTATCAAAGGCAATGCCACCTTGAATCAGTGTCTTAAGTGGTGCTGCCTTTACACTGATTCCAGCTAGAGATGCGTCCACTTCAATCCCTGAACGATTCCAAAATACCGTTTGATCTGTAAGAAGGTGTTTATATTGATTTTCAATAGTGGCTGAAATCTTGATTCCGCCATCAACCAGATTGAAACCGGAAACACTACCAACTTGGAGGTTGCGATAAAGTAATGGGCTACCTTTTGAAATTGACGGCAGTTCATTGGCAAAAAGGGTAATGCGCTTAGAACCGGAAAGGTTGTATTTCGCGAGTTCGGCAAGCGATTGACTTGCGTATAAGTGATAGCTTTCGCTCGCTTGTTTATTGCCTTCACTCACAAAGCTAATAGAGCCAGACAATAGCTGCTTAGCGGGCGGTACGGATATGCTGAGACCAGATTCGGTTAATTCTGCAGAGGCACTTCCGGTGACATAAAATCGATTTTTTGAGCGAATTAAATGTGCGTAATCATCTTCAATGAGCGCACTTAGACGAACGGTGTCGTCGACAAGTCTAACATTGGTAATCGAGCCAACATTGATGCCCTTATATAATATTGCAGCACCAACGTCCAAGCCAAAGGAATTATCAGCGGTTAAATCAATAGAGACGGAGCGTGAATTACTCATCTCAAAGTCGTTTTTTCGGATCGCCGTAAAGTGTCGAGAGCGTTCCCCATCTTCGGGTACGAGAGATAAAAAGTTCCCTTTGACCAAATTACCTATGTTTTCAACACCAGTCAGCGACACTTTGGCTTCTTCTAGTATAAATGCGCTGTTAGAGGTCAACATGTCACTAAAAGCAGGCTGAATGGCTGCAGCTGCAATAATCTGTTCGCGACCTTCACTAAGCTGTAGGTTCGTGATCTGCCCAACTTCTAAACCGCGATACATAATAGGTGCGCCAGAAGCACTGATTTTACTGTCGTCAGGCAGCACAATTTTGATGGGAATACCGCGACCCGCTGTTTTTAGGTCTCGGTACAATTTGAATTCAGTTGTCTCTACGATTGGTTTTCCTTCACCAGGGGAGTCCACCGCAATAGACCCAGAGATAAGGGCGCTAAAACTTTCCAAGCGAACGTCCACGCCTTCAAAACCAATGTTCGCTCCAATTCCACTTACGTTCCAAAAGCGGCTTTCATCGGTAATAATGTGTCGATATTCGTCTTGTATAGAAGCTTTAATGATGACACTTTTTAAATCTGAATCCAGTTGGTAGTCGTACACTTCGCCAATCGGAATTTTCTTATAGACGATTTGTGACCCGATCGAGATACCACCAAGGTCGCGCGCTTTTAAACGAATATTCAAGCCTTTGTTAGTGAGAAGGTCTGACGGGGGGCCATCAAGAGCAACAAACTCAGTTTCGGGTTCATTTGATGTATCGCTAGGGTGGATTGAAATATAGTTACCGGAAACCAATGCATCCAGACCAGATACACCCGTCAGACTGGCTGTCGGTTTCACAAGCCAGAACCGTGTTTCTTTGGAGAGTAGTTTGGTCGCTTCCGGGTAGATGTCGGCATCGACATAGATACTTTCCAGATCATCAGAAAGGTTAATGTCTTTGACAATACCAACTTCAAGGCCCTGGTAACGAATGGTCGTTCTTCCCGCGACTAGCCCCTGAGCATCTGAAAAGTAGATCTCAATTCTCTGACCAGCATCATGAATGGTTTTGACGACAAGCCAACCTGCTAAGACAAACGTCAGGATAGGGAGCAACCAAAGGGGTGATATGCCTTTATTGCGCTTAACCGTGGGTGAAAACGAAGGTTGTGTTGCTCCATTACTCATTATTTGACTCTTTATTCTCTGACTTAGGGTGGTTGTCCCACAATAATCTTGGATCTAAGCTTTCTGCGGCTAGCATGGTCATCACCACTACCAAGCCGAAAGCAACGGCCCCGAAACCGGGTGTAAAGTTAAGTATCTGACCTCTATCCACTAAGGTTAGCATGATAGAGATAACGAACAAATCCAGCACTGACCATTTGCCGACCCATTTAACAACGAAGTAAACGGTCATTCTCTGTCTATTGTTCATATGACGTTTTAGCTGAATGGCGAGCAATAAGTAAGTCAGTCCTAGAATCTTTGCGATAGGCACAATAATACTCGCAATAAAAAGAACAGCGGCGATGCCGTACATATCGCTCTCAACAAGAGAAAGTACACCAGACATAATGGTGTCTTCTTGGCGTTGACCGTTGGCAATTAATATTGAAATAGGCACTAAGTTTGCTGGCAATACTGCCACAGACGCGGCGATGAGGTAGGCCCACGTTTTTTGTAAGGAACGAGGTGTCCGGTGGTGTATAGGTTGGTGACAACGAACACAGGTTTCACCTTCAGGCTGTGAAAGATGACAGTTATGGCAGTGAATGGTCTTTTCTGTGAACTCATAGTCCGCTTCTTTTGACCAGGACTCCCAGTAACGACGAACACTGATACGGCTTATCAATAGAACCGTGAAAAGTTGCAGTAACACCAAACCATATAAGCCGGGGCCGATGAAAATATCTGAATAGTCTTGCAATTTGAAACAAGAAACCGCAATGCTCACCAAAAACACATCGAGCATCACCCAGTGTTTCAAACCTTGGATAATTGTTAATGCAAAACGAAGTGTAGTGAAAGAGTGAACTTTCATCGCTATGTGCGCAGCAACAACCGAGAGGCATACTGTGAGAGGTGCTAAAGAGCTGCAGAAAAGAATCAGAAGCCCTAATGCAATGTATCCTTCGTCAATAAGAAGAAATGTACCCGCGGGTAATGTTGCAGGAATCATGACACCGACAAGTCGTATGCTAATGAAATCGAAAAAATGCGAAGGGATGAAAAGCAGCAGGCAGGTAATCGCAATGGCCAAATTGCCAGATAGCGATGGAGTTCCACCTCGATAAAGTTGAGTGCCACACCTTGGACAATACGCAGAGCTACCTTGCTTTACAGCAATAGTGTCGACAGGCAGTTCGCAGCCATGGCATAGCCTAACATTGACAGGTTTAGAAGAATGTTCAGTCAGCGAGCCCACATCTTTCCTTGAAGTTTAAGAATCAAAAAATAGTTGTCGTTCTATCAAATTACGTAATATCACTATCCATCTTGTATCGATTGATACTTGGTCAAACAGAGCCATAAGCGATCTAAACAATGCTAGAGTCTGGCAATTATTGAGGACCAAAATGGCCCTATAGTTAATCGACCAGTACAAAAAAGGATGCCTACTTCAACCCTGAGAGTAATCGTTAGTTGGAGGCAGTGTTATAATCAAAACAAGTATTAATTTAGCGGCGTACTGCCCCATCTACTGATACAGACTAGACCTGTCTTGCGTAAGATAGCAAATATCAACTCGATAGGTTTCATTTTACCAATGTTGATTTTTTATTTGTCCCAACTGGATGCAAATCTCTGTAACAGAAGCTCTTATTTACAGCATATAGTGTACACGAAGTTATGAACCGTAGATTATGCCTTAACGCGCAACTAAAAGTATAGGTTATTGTAAAACCACAGCTATTTATAGATACGCAATCGCAGCACTGATATTTTTGGATTGTTCATAGTTAGAATGAATATCTTACAAAGTAGCAGTCGATCTCTTCATCTGTTGTTTGATGTTTATAAGTAGAGGTAACTCTGCCGTAAAGTTCGTTACGTCAACGCTAGTTAAACCGTGAGCAAACTCGATGCCTTTCTGGCTAGCTTTATATTTGCTAACGCGAGCAAGGTGTTAGGCTTTTTTACTTGAATTACAATCCGAGAGCGGCTAAAAGTAACCTTTCGTGTTGGTCTCTAGGCGATTGAGTTTGTTCCATCACTATAGAACAAACCTATTAAACTGCGCTGAGACTCAGTTTGTAAATTGGAACCATGAATGAAAATAGAACATTACCATCGACTCACCAAACAAGCTGTCGGGCTTTTGGAATCAGAACCAGATTTAGTCGCAAACTTATCCAATTTGAGTGCGCTCCTAAATATGGAGCTTGAAGACCTTAATTGGGTGGGCTTCTATCTGTTAAAAGGTAAAGAGCTTGTGTTGGGGCCTTTTCAAGGTAAACCTGCATGTGTCAGAATTCCGATGGGACGTGGTGTATGTGGCACAGCAGCCGATACAAATACGGTGCAACGCATTTATGATGTTCATCAGTTTTCAGGCCACATTGCATGCGATGCAGCAAGCAATTCAGAATTGGTTATTCCATTTTCGGTGAACGGAGAATTGGTTGGTGTACTTGATATAGATAGCCCAACAATTGGTCGTTTTAGTGAAATTGATGAAGAGGGATTAACATTTTTGATGAAAGAAGTAGAAAAGCTGTTCAATTCGCACGCTAACAAAGCATAAATTATCTATCTGGTGTGGTTTTTCGTTTCTAGGTCACTATAATACCACCCATATTTACTTTATCGCTTGCGGATAGGCCGCAATAACCAGGAATCCTCAATGGAAAATACTGAAAAGTTAAAAAACAGCAAAGAAGTTATCGCATACATTGCTGAATGTTTCCCTAAGTGCTTTACTTTAGAAGGTGAAGCAAAACCTTTGAAAATTGGTATTTTTCAAGATCTTGCAGAACGCTTGAGCGAAGATGAAAAAGTAAGTAAGACTCAACTTCGCGCAGCATTGAGACAGTACACTTCTTCTTGGCGCTACCTACACGGTGCTAAAACAGGCGCTACACGTGTTGATCTAGATGGCAACGCTTGCGGTGAACTTGAAGAAGAGCATGTAGAACACGCAAAAACTGCATTGGCAGAAAGTAAAGCCCGAGTTCAAGCTCGTCGTAAAGAACAAGCGCAGAAAGCGCGTGAAGAAGGCAAAGAAAAAGCAGCAGCTAAGCCAAAAGCGAAAAAGCCTCAAGCTCGTCGCTCTGCGCCTAAAGCACAAAAAACAGAAAGTAAGCCAGTAGAAACGCGTGCTTTGAATGCTGATGAAATGAAAGTTGGCAACGATGTAAACGTTAATATGGGTAAAGGAAACATGGCTGCGACCATTGTTGAAATTAATAAGGAAGATGTGCGAGTTCAACTAGCAAACGGCCTGCAAATGGTTGTGAAAGCGGAGTACTTGCGCGCATAAAGGAGATACTCCTACGCATGAAATGCCGTTCAAAATTGACTCTGATCGCTGCTGGCCTATGGCTAGCGGTGTCTTCAGCTCAGGCTCTAGAGGCCAAATTAAGCAAAGAGGACTTACCTGTTCTCGCTCCGGAAGTTCAGCATGAAACCGCAAGCAAACGCGTCACTTCACGCTTTACCCGTTCCCACTACAATCACTTCACCTTAGACGATCAGTTTTCTCAAGCAATATTTGCCCGCTATTTAGAAATGCTCGATTACAATCGAAATATTTTCACTCAGGCCGATATTGATTCTTTTTCTCAATGGTCGATTGGGCTCGATGAGCAGCTTAAAGCCGGCAATAATCAGATAGCTTTTGATGTTTATAATCAATCGATGCAAAAGCGATATGAACTCTTTAAATATGCATTGACACTTCTTGACACAGAAATGAAGTTCGATATTGATGAGAGTATAGAATTAGATCGCTCTGAAGCAGCTTGGCCTGCAAACATGGATGAGGTTAAAGAACTTTGGCGTAAACGCGTTAAATATGATGCTCTTAATCTGAAAATGACCGATAAAGAGTGGCCTGAGATTAAAGAGGTTTTAGGCAAGCGTTATAACAATGCAATAAAGCGTTTGAGTCAAACCAATAACGAAGATGCATTCCAGCTGTATATGAATGCCTTTGCTAGAGAAGTAGACCCTCATACGAGTTACCTTTCTCCTCGTAATGCCGAACAATTTCAGTCTGAAATGAATCTTTCGCTGGAGGGCATTGGTGCAGTACTTCAGATGACTGACGACTACACCGTTATTCGTTCACTAGTTGCTGGTGGGCCAGCATCAAGCAGCAAACAGCTTGATGAAGGCGACAGAATTGTTGGCGTTGGTCAAGATGGCAAAGAGATTGTTGATGTCATTGGTTGGCGATTGGATGACGTTGTTCAATTAATCAAAGGCCCCAAAGGCACTAAGGTAAATCTTGAGATATTACCTGATAGTAAGGATGCAAAAAGTCACGTTGTAACAATTGTCCGAGATAAGATTCGCTTGGAAGATAGAGCCGTCAAGTCAGAGATTATTGAAAGCGATGGCAAAAAGATTGGTGTACTTGAAGTACCTAGTTTTTACGTTGGCCTTTCTAAAGACACCGATGAGTTGATTTCTGAGCTTGTTGAAGATGGTGTTGACGGCATTATTGTTGATCTACGGAACAATGGTGGCGGTGCGTTAACTGAAGCAACGGCATTGTCTGGTCTATTTATTGAGAGTGGCCCAGTCGTTCAGGTTCGTGACAGTTATGGCCGAGTCAATGTTAACAGCGATACCGATGGGAAGACTAGCTACGACGGTCCGGTGACTGTTTTGGTCAATCGCTACAGCGCATCTGCATCGGAAATTTTTGCTGCTGCATTGCAAGACTATGGTCGCGCGATCATTCTTGGCGAGAACTCTTTCGGTAAAGGTACGGTCCAACAGCACCGTTCTTTGAATCATATCTACGATCTTTTTGAAAAAGAACTTGGTTATGTTCAATATACGATTCAAAAGTTCTACCGCATCAATGGTGGTAGTACGCAGAATAAAGGTGTCGTTCCCGATATTCCTTATCCAACGCCAATTGATCCTGCAGAAACAGGCGAAAGTGTAGAAGATAACGCTTTGCCATGGGATCAAATTGACAGAGTTAAGTACGAGACTTTGCAAGATAACAAAGCATTGATTGGCAAACTTACCGCTTTACATGATGTTCGCATTGCGAAGGATATGGAGTTTCAGTTTATTGCTCAAGATATAGAAAAATATCTAGTAGACAAAGACGATAACTCTATTACTCTCAGTGAGAAGATAAGACAAGATGAGAGCGATAAGAGCGACGATCTTCGTCTAGCGCGAGTGAATCAACGTCAAGAAGCAAATGGTGAAGAACCATACGCAACGTTGGATGATATTCCGAAAGACTATGAAGCTCCAGATGCGTACCTTGATGAGTCTGTTGCGATAATGGTTGATATGCTAAAAGCAGAATCGGAAAGCTAAACTAACTTTCTTTTATGAAGATAAATAAGAAATAGCGAGCATAATATGCTCGCTTTTTTTCATCTTATTACAATGTGATTTAGATCAAAATATGGCTTTCTTTGTGATGCGTGTCTAAGCTTTAAAAAAAGAGAGGGGCGTATTATGAGATGGATAGTTGTATTACTAGCATGTGTAAGCTTTTCAGTGTTCAGTCAAACATCTAATGATAATAAAGACTTAACTCAGTTTGACTTGCCATTTCTACTTGGTGATTGGTATTTGGTGAATCCTGATCCTAAAAACTCTAGTGATAACTTTATTGCCATAAAATTGTCACTCAATTCGAACTACTCCTTTCAAATCGATATTCAGAAAAAGGACTACAGTGTTGATCACTGGGAAGGCCTTTATGCGGCCAATGAAGATACCATTATTCTTGGTTTGAATGCGGATGAACCCCAAGTCTACAAGTATTCAGGGAACCATAACTTGCTTAACATGAATGGTGTCATGTTCACTAAAGCGTTACCTAATGCACTTGCTGGTATGTGGTCTAGTGAATCACTCGCCGGTGATGATCTATTGGCAAGCAACGTGAGCCAAATGGACATAATCTTACAGCCAGATTTTGTTTTTATGTTCAGAGTGATCAATGACAAAGGCGTGGAAAACGTTCACAAAGGTGTATATTACACGGAAGATGACCACTTAGTTTTACTTTATGAGAATGGTGAGCATGAAACACGATATACATTGAATGACGATAGGCTAACGCTCGAAGCTGAAGAAGGTGGCATGTTTGCGGTATTAAGCAGAATACGTTAACCGAAATACGACATGCTAAGGAAAAAATAACCTGAATTTTGAATGTGTGTAAATTCAGAAGTTAAGCGCTTAGTGTGACGTATATTTAGACAGTTATACGAGGTATTTTAACTAAATGCCTCGTTTTTTTTGTATAGGGGTTGTAACTATCTCAAACACGTCGTAGAAATAGAACAAAACCATCTAGTCGCAAGGATCAAGACCATGGCACACACGCCTCAAGCCAAGTATCGCAAAGATTATCAATCACCTTCTTTCACTATTTCCGATTTAGACCTTACCTTTGACCTTTTTGATACTGACACCTTGGTGACTGCTCATTCAACAGTCAAGCAGCTTTCAACCAGTACAAGTTTAGTTCTTGATGGTGAAGGCTTATCACTTAAAGAGATTATTATTGATGGTGAGAAATGGAGTGATTACGAAGTAACGGAATCAAGCCTCACTATTCATTCAATGCCTGGTGATTGTCAGCTGACGATCGTGACGAAAGTTAATCCTGAAGAGAACACTGCTCTTGAAGGATTATACAAATCAGGTGGTGCGTTCTGTACTCAATGTGAAGCTGAAGGCTTCCGACGAATTACGTACTACCTTGATAGACCGGATGTATTAGCAAAATTTACGACGACCGTCATTGCTGATAATAGCCAATATCCATTTTTATTGAGTAATGGTAACCGTGTTGATGAAGGGCAGCTAGAGAATGGTCGTCATTGGGTTAAATGGCAAGACCCACATCCAAAGCCTGCTTACTTATTTGCGTTGGTAGCCGGTAGCTTTGATGTTCTTAGAGATAAATACACTACAAAGTCTGGTCGAGATGTAGAGTTGGAGATCTTTGTCGACAAAGGAAACCTAGATCGAGCAAACCACGCGATGGTGTCGCTGATTAACTCAATGAAGTGGGATGAAGAGCGATTCAACCTAGAATATGATCTAGACATTTACATGATCGTAGCGGTAGATTTCTTCAACATGGGCGCGATGGAGAATAAAGGACTGAACGTCTTTAACTCTAAGTATGTTCTGGCCAATAATCAAACAGCGACAGACACGGATTATTTAGGTATTGAAGCTGTGATAGGGCATGAGTACTTTCACAACTGGACAGGTAACAGAGTCACTTGTCGTGACTGGTTCCAACTCAGCTTGAAAGAGGGTTTAACCGTATTTAGAGACCAAGAATTCTCATCTGACTTAGGCTCTCGAGCCGTGAATAGAATCAATAATGTTCGCATTATTAGGGGACCACAATTCGCCGAAGATGCGAGCCCAATGTCGCACCCGATCCGCCCAGATAAAGTTATTGAAATGAATAACTTCTACACACTAACTGTGTATGAAAAAGGCAGTGAAGTGATCAGAATGATGCACACTCTTCTTGGGGAAAAAGCTTTCCAAGAAGGAATGGCACTGTACTTCCAGCGTCATGATGGCACCGCCGCTACTTGCGAAGATTTTGTTTCATCTATGGAAACTGCATCAGGTATCGATCTTAAACAATTCCGTTTATGGTATAGCCAGTCTGGAACACCAAAAGTCACGGTTCAGAGTGAGTTTAACCAAGAAGACAAAACGTATTCCCTAACGGTGAAGCAAGTGACAGCGGCGACTCATGAGCAAAAAGACAAGCTGCCATTGCATATTCCTTTTGATATTGAGTTGTACGATGAGCACGGTAACGTCATTCCGCTACAGTGTAACGGTTTAAAAGTATCGAATGTTTTGGATGTGACCCAGGCGAGTCAAACGTTTGTGTTTGAAAACGTAGAGTCTTTGCCTATTCCATCACTCCTTCGAGAATTTTCTGCTCCTGTTGTATTGGAATATGAATACACAGATCAAGAATTAATATTCTTAATGAATCATGCGCGTAATGAGTTTGCTCGATGGGACGCGGGGCAGATGCTATTGGCAAAATACATTAAGAGCAATGTGCTCAATGTTCAGAACCAATCTAGCGTTGTGGTTGAATCTCAAGTTATCGATGCATTCCGCGGTGTTTTACTTAGCAAAGAATTAGAGCCAGCATTCATTGCAGAAGTGTTATCTCTTCCGAGCCATAATGAAGTGTCAGGTTGGTATGAGCAAGTTGATGTTGATTCCGTCGCATTAGTGCTGAAACAAATTAAGAAAACCTTCGCGAATGAAATGGCTGACGAGTTGAATGCGATCTACCATGCGATGGCTCAAGCAGAGTATACGATTGAGCATAAAGCTATTGGCGAAAGGGCTTTGCGTAATGTGTGTCTTTCTTATCTGTCTTTGACTGAAGTCGGAGAAGCGTTGGTTTCGTTACAATATGAGAAATCAAATAACATGACTGATACCATCGCGGCGATGATGTGTGCCAACGGTGCAGAGTTAAAATGTCGTGAAACACTAATGGCAGACTACAGTGACAAGTGGAGCCACGATGGATTGGTCATGGATAAGTGGTTTACGTTGCAAGGGACGAACCCTTCGAGCAATGCGCTAAGTGTGATCAAAAAAACAATGGATCACTCAGCATTCAGTATTAAAAACCCTAACCGTACACGTAGCCTGATCGGTGCATTTCTAAATGGTAACCCTGTACAGTTCCATGATAAGTCGGGGGATGGTTATCGCTTCGCAGGTGAAATCATTCGAGAGCTAAACAGCAGTAATCCACAAGTTGCATCACGTTTAATTGATCCATTATTGAAGTTTAAAAAATATGATCAACAGCGACAAGAGCTGATCAAAGAGCAATTAGAGAATCTGAAATCTTTGGATAACCTAGCGAAAGATCTTTATGAAAAAGTCACCAAAGCGCTAGAAAGCTAATCAATAAAACTCAGTAATAATGGCGTGGTGTCGTTAAGGCACCACTTTTTCATCTAGTGAAGTAGTGGTGAACTGCGTAGCTTGCACAGTATTTGTTAATAGAAGACATAGAGTTTGTAACAGTGAAACAGTATAACTTTTCTTTGAATATTACTTATCAAGCATTCTTAGACCATTACTCAGGTGCGGCGAGTGTTGTCCACGTTGTAACTGATTCGGGCTTAAGAGTGCAGTTGCCCGCCGTAAAGTTTCGAGCGTTTCTCAGTCAAATTGGTGTTAAAGGCCGTTTTAGGCTCACAACTGACCATAACAACAAGTTTCTAAAGTTAGAAATGCTATGAGCAATTGATTTCTCAGTTGTTTAAATAGAACGCCAATCACATTATCGAACATTCCTACTGTTACACGTAAAATTATCATTAACTATTTTTCAATAAAACTTTTACAATAAAATCATGCATTACCCGCTTTAAGCACTATGCTTACAGCATTCCCTACATAAAATACAATTCTAATAGCGGAGCGTGAATATGACCGTGCGTGAAACTCTAATGCCGGTTCTTCTTGAAAAGGTTTATAAACTTATTCAAGACAAACTAGAGCTTTCTGACCAACCCCTAGTCACACAACTTGCTCAACACCTGTTCAGCAATATTGCTCAAGAAGATTTGATAGAGAGAAATGAATCGGATCTTTATGGGGCTGTAGTTAGCCTCTGGCATCACATCAATGAAAAGAAACCAGAAGACATTTCAGTAAGAGTATTCAACCCTACGGTAAGCCGCCATGGTTGGCAGTCTACACATACCATTGTTGAGATGATTGTACCTGACAGCCCATTTTTGGTTGATTCTGTGAAGATGGCATTAAGTCGGTTAGACCTTTCTTCACACTTGATGCTTCACGGTCCAACGCAAATAGAGCGCGGTAAAAAAGGTCAGACTGTTGGGATCAACAGTGGTGATGGTATCTTCCAATCTCTTTTCCATATAGAGGTGGATAGATTAAGCAGCAAAGAGACAATGACCTCATTGAAAAATGAGTTACTTAGTATCATCACCGACACAGGTCATGTTGTAAAAGACTGGCTACTGATGGTAGAAAAACTCGAAGAAGTAACGAACGAAGTCGTTGGACAAAAAGAGATCATCGAGTCACAAGATGATCGTTATGACGATACGATCAAATTCTTACGATGGTTAGGCGATCATAACTTTACCTTCATGGGTTATAAAGAATACGACCTGATCAACGTTGATGGCGACACCGTTCTTACGCCAACAAAAGAGAAAGGCTTAGGCTTATTCTCAGAAGCCAATCGAGTAAGGGCTGTTAAGTTATCGGACTTTACGGATTCCGCTCGTTTAGAAGCGATGAAAGCATTTTTGCTTATCGTAACGAAAGGAAATGCTCAATCTCGAATTCATAGACCAGCGTACACCGATTACATTGGTATAAAGAAATTCGATAAGAAAGGCAAGGTGATTGGTGAACATCGCTTCACTGGTCTATATACCTCTGCCGTATATAACCAGAGCGTTGAAAGCATTCCGCTTATTCGTGAGAAGGTTGAACGCATATTAGAGATGAGTGGTTACCGTGACGGCTCATATTCCTACAAAGCTTTACATAACATTCTAGAAAACTATCCTCGTGATGAACTGCTTCAAGCGAAAGATAATGAATTATTAGAAGTTGGCATGGGTGTTGTGCAGATGCAAGACCGCGACATGCTAAGACTGTTTGTTCGCAAAGACCCATTTGGGCGCTTCTTCAGTTGCATGGTTTATGTCACTAAAGACAGATATAACACCGAATTGAGACGTCAGACTCAACGTATTCTCCAGCAGTACTTTGGTTGCGAGAAAGAAGTAGAATTCACGACGTATTTCTCTGAAAGCCCTCTAGCTAGAACCCATTACATTGTGCGTGTAGATAATAACAATATGGATGTAGATGTTAAAAAGATTGAACATAACTTAGTGGAAGCATCATCAACTTGGGATGACCGACTTTCAGAAGCCATTGTTGCTAACTTTGGGGAGAGTAAAGGGTTACCTATATCCAAAGATTATATGAGAGCATTCCCGCGTTCATATAAAGAAGACATGATGCCTGGTTCTGCTGTCGCAGATATAGAACGACTAGAAGCGCTTAACGATGACAATAAACTGGGCATGCTCTTCTATCGACCACAAGAAGAAGCTGCCGATTCAAAAGCCGTTAAGCTAAAACTTTACCATCGAGATGAACCCATTCATCTATCCGATGTGATGCCTATGCTTGAAAACTTGGGTTTACGAGTAATCGGTGAGTCGCCATATGAAGTGAGAAAAGTGAATGGACAGACATACTGGATCCTTGACTTCTCAATGCTTCATAAGAGTGATAAATCCGTCGATCTTCGTGAAGCAAGAGATCGATTCCAACAGGCATTTGCGTCTATCTGGGCAGGCAACCTAGAAAGTGATGGGTTTAACAGACTTGTTCTAGGGGCTTCATTGACCGGGAGAGAGATTTCAATCTTGAGAGCCTATGCTCGATATATGCGTCAAGTTGGGTTCCCATTCAGTCAGCACTATATTGAAGATACGCTCAATCATTACCCTCATATTGCCAAGGCTTTGGTCAATCTATTTATCAAGCGATTTGATCCTAAATCTAAAGGCAGTCAAAAAGGGCAAAACGATCTTATTAAGCAATTAACAGAGCAACTCGATCATGTGGAAAGCCTAGATGATGATCGTATCATTCGTCGCTACATGGAAATGATCACCGCTACGTTAAGAACCAACTACTACCAAATTGGTGAAAACAACGAACCGAAGCCATGGCTTTCTCTGAAAATGAAGCCAAGTGAGATTCCAGAAATTCCACAACCTGTCCCAGCGTTTGAGATTTTTGTGTACGCCCCTGATATTGAAGGTGTTCATCTACGCGGCGGAAAGGTTGCTCGTGGTGGTTTGCGTTGGTCAGACAGACAAGAGGATTTCCGAACTGAAATTCTAGGTTTGGTAAAAGCTCAGCAAGTGAAGAACACGGTTATTGTACCGGTGGGTGCGAAAGGTGGCTTCGTTTGTAAGCGACAACACAACTTCACCGGACGTGATGAAATATTTGCTGAAGGGCAACGTTGTTACAAACGCTTCATTCGCGCGTTACTGGATGTGTCTGATAATGTGATTGATGATGAAGTGATCCCTCCTAAGAATGTTGTCCGCCATGATGAAGATGATCCGTATTTGGTTGTTGCGGCCGATAAAGGCACGGCGACCTTCTCAGATTTAGCGAATTCTGTATCTGAAGAATACAATTTCTGGCTGGGTGATGCATTCGCATCCGGTGGATCCAATGGCTATGACCATAAAGCAATGGGCATCACGGCTAAAGGTGGTTGGGAATCGGTTAAACGTCACTTCCGTGAAATGGGAATCAACTGTCAGACCACTGACTTTACGGTAATTGGTGTGGGTGACATGGCAGGGGACGTATTTGGTAACGGTATGCTACTTTCGAAACATATTCGATTGCAGGCTGCGTTTAACCATATGCATATATTTATTGATCCGAATCCAGAATCTGCAAAATCATGGAAAGAACGCGATCGTCTATTTAATCTCCCACGCTCTGGTTGGGACGACTATAACGAAAAGCTTATTTCCAAAGGTGGCGGCATATTCTCTCGCCGTGCCAAATCAATTTCATTAACACCTGAAATTCAGAAAATGCTTGGTACGAAGAAAGGATCGATGACGCCGAACGAGTTGATTAAGAAGATCCTGTCTATGCAGGTTGATCTACTTTGGAATGGTGGGATCGGTACGTATGTTAAAGCGTCGACTGAAACCCATACGGATGTTGGTGACCGTGCCAATGATGTATTACGAGTCGATGGTCAAGATGTAAAAGCTAAGGTGATTGGTGAAGGTGGTAACTTGGGTATGACTCAGTTAGGGCGAATTGAATTTGCTTTATCTGGTGGTCGAGTTAACACCGATTTTGTTGATAATGTTGGTGGCGTTGATTGTTCTGATAATGAAGTGAATATTAAGATCTTCCTTAATGGTCTAGTGACTCATGGTGATTTGACGGTCAAACAACGTAATAAGATCCTTGAATCGATGGAAGATGAGGTCGGTGAGATCGTACTTGACGATGCATATTGCCAAGCCGAGTCTATTTCGGTAACCGAGCAGCAAGGTATCTCACTGGTTAAAGAACAAATTCGCTTTATTCACACAATGGAAAAAGCAGGGCATTTGGATCGTGCATTAGAGTACATTCCAGATGATGAAACGCTTCTAGAACGTGAAAAGCAGGGTAAGGCGTTAACGCGTCCAGAGCTTTCTGTGCTTATTGCCTACGGTAAGATGACGCTAAAAGAAGATCTTGTCCATGTTGACATTGCCAATGATGAATTTCATGCTCAAAACCTAGTATCCTATTTTCCAGAAGAGTTACGCCGTAACTATGTAAAATACATGGATAGTCATCCACTTAGAGCTGAAATTATAGCGACAGTATTAGCCAACCAAATGGTTAATGAAATGGGTTGTAACTTTGTCACTCGTCTACAAGAAGAAACAGGTTCAACGATTGTTGATATCGCTAATGCTTATGTGGCCGCCCGTGAAATCTATGGTTTAGGGGATGTATTGGTTCAAACTCGTGCTCTAGATAACAAAGCAGATTCGCAAGCGCAATATGATGTTCTTTATTATGTTCGCCGTACGTTAAGACGATTATCTCGATGGATACTAAGAAATCGCCCTGGTAAACAGTCGGTCAAAGAGTTGATCAACCTTTATCAAGCTGATGTCGATACCATTACAAGTCAATTGGATGGAATGCTCGTTAATGAAGAAGTCCAAGAGCATGAAGAAATGGCGCAACAATGGATCGAGAAAGGAATTTCTGCTGACTTAGCGAAATATGTGTCTCGATTGTCTAGTTTGTATTCAGTACTGGATATATCCACAGTGGCGCGAGAAAAAGGCAAATCCATCGAGCAAACAGCGAAGCTTTACTACAATCTTGGCGATCGTTTGTCTCTGCATTGGTTCTTGAAACAGATTAATGGCCAAGGCGTCGACAATAACTGGCAAGCCCTTGCGAGAGCAGCGTTTAGAGAAGACCTTGATTGGCAGCAAAGACAGTTAACGGGTCAGGTGATGAGTTGTAGTTGTGATCCTGATAAGTTAGACGTTATTAAAGCACTTGATGAATGGATCGTAAGTAATGAGGTTTCCCTGCACAGATGGGAAAACATACTGAATGAGTTTAAAGTGGGTTCTGTCCATGAATTTGCTAAATTTTCAGTAGCTTTGCGAGAATTGATGCTATTAAATTTGAATTGTGCAGCAAATGAGTAAATAATAATGCCCCGTCGATACGGGGCTTTTTATTCTTTCGGAGGCACAATGCTTTACCGTCTAGCCAGAACTGGCTTTTTCCAACTTGATGCCGAAAAGGCACATGATCTTGCAATTCAAAATTTCAAACGTGTAACGGGTACACCACTCGATCTACTTTACCGCCAGCAGCTACCAGCTCGAACCGTTGAGTGCATGGGTTTAACTTTTAGAAACCCTGTAGGGCTTGCGGCCGGTTTGGACAAAAATGGTGAGTGTATCGAAGCTTTCGATGCAATGGGTTTTGGATTTGTGGAGGTTGGTACTGTTACTCCTCGTCCTCAATCAGGAAATGATAAGCCAAGATTGTTTCGTTTAGTCGAAGCGGAAGGGATTATTAACCGAATGGGCTTCAATAACCTGGGTGTGGATAATCTTGTTGAAAATGTTAAAAAGGCCAAGTACAACTGTATTCTAGGTATTAACATTGGTAAAAACAAAGATACGCCAATCGAAAATGGTGCCGAAGATTACTTGATCTGTATGGAGAAGGTATATCAGTACGCAGACTACATTGCCGTTAATATCTCTTCACCAAACACACCTGGACTGCGCAGCCTTCAATATGGCGAAGCGCTTGACGAGCTATTGTCTGAGTTAAAAACGAAACAAACAGAACTTGCCGAGAAATACAGTAAATATGTTCCGCTAGCTTTAAAGATCGCACCTGATCTGAGTGATGATGAGATTAGCCAAATCTGTGAGTCATTGCTTAAGAGTAAGATCGATGGCGTGATCGCAACGAATACCACATTAGATCGTTCTATTGTCGAAGGTATGAAACATGCGAATGAAGCAGGTGGTTTGAGTGGTCGCCCAGTACAAGCTCGAAGTACAGAAGTTGTTCGTCGTTTGCACGAAGAATTGGGTGACAAACTTCCGATCATTGGGGTAGGTGGTGTTGACTCTTACGTGTCTGCGAAAGAAAAATTAATGGCCGGCGCTCAACTTGTTCAAGTCTATTCTGGCTTTATTTATCATGGGCCAAAGCTCGTTCAAAATATTGTGACTAATTTATAAATCGATTGGCTTCATGTCTTATAGAAATCACAACGAATAGATGACGTTGTCACTTTATTTTCTGTGCATCTATAATCAGCGTCTAAGAGGGAATGAGAAATCATTTCCTCTTTTTTTTTATTGATTCACTCGTAGAATTATTCTAATCAAGAGCAAAAGGTAAGTAGGCTAACTACTTAATCTGTTGATAATTCGTACAATTAGAGAGTGATACGATGCTTAAACCCAGCGACAAATGGACTTGGTACTACGATGACAAGGAAAGCAATCTTATGCTGGACCTTGGTGATGATATCGTGTTCAAAACCAATTTACCTAGAAAACTTCTAGTTGATTGTGCTGTTGGTATTAACGAATTTTCTGTTGATGATGCTTCTGCATTTCAAACATTTAAAGAACAAATCTGTCTACTTCCTATCAGTGAGCCACGCCAAGCTGAGCTCGCTCTATACTGTGTCGCAGCGAAACGTTTTCATAAACCAGTACAGCCTAAGAGTTGGTTTTTCGACTCTCAGCATGGCGACTGCACGCCTTGTGAAGGAGACATCGTAAGATTAACGAATCAGCATAGTGATGGCTATTTCATTATCTTAGAAGTGGGTGAGTCAGCTAGTCTGATCGCATCTATCGATATCGATGCATTTTCGTTGACTTCATCAAAACATCTTGTCTTTGGTCAGGCTATAAAAGTGATGCATGACCGTATGGCGTTGGCCAATTCCATGTTCCAAACGACACCGATTGCTTTAGTCGGTTAGTTAAAATTTGTTCCTTTACGTTTTTTATCGGCTTATGGCCGATTTTTTTTGCCTTTAAAACCTCCTTTACCTGCCTTAATGTGACCCAAACTGTCTCATCAATAGTGAACCAAATCGATTATTTCAATTTATTTTGCCTCTATTCTTAAAGTAAAAAGGGCAATATAGGCTGATTTTTCCACATTTATTCCTATTTTAGGGAGAAATGTAATCTAATTACACGCAAAAACCCATTCTGGTATAGTCCAAAACTCATGCGAATAAGTATTCACTACTGTCTTAAGCCAGATAAATAAAGGGAAGCGGTTCTAAAGCGATTTTGATGACTTGTAAGAAAGCTCAATGACAAGAACTGATTCAAATTTGGACAGTTAAAGCAAAGAAACTAAGAAATTTATCGGAACAACTGATCAATAAATCGATAGTCAGGTATAATGCGGGGTCATTTTTTAATAGTTAAAGAGCACTATGCATCAATATCTAGCAGTAACCTCAAACGGCCTTGAAAATTTACTGGTTGAAGAGCTAATCAAACTAGGCATTCAGAACCCGAAACCTGTTCAAGCAGGAGTAAAGTTTAAAGCGTCCACTGACCAAATATATCGTTGCTGCCTATGGAGCCGATTGGCTTCAAGATTCGTTCGTGTTCTTGCTGAATTTACGTGTAATGATGATATGGACCTGTACTTATCAGCCACGGCTGTTAATTGGGTCAATCATTTCCACAGTTCTAAGAAATTTGTCGTTGATTTTAATGGTACGAACCGAGAAATTCGCAATAGCCAATACGGCGCGATGAAAGTTAAAGATGCCATCGTAGACTGCTTCACTAAAAAGAACCTACCAAGACCTTCGATCAGCAAAGATCAAGCCGATCTTCGTGTTCACGTTCGTCTTCATCGTGATAAAGCCATTCTCGGAATTGACATGGTAGGCGGCGGCTTGCATCAACGTGGTTACCGCCCTGAGTCCGGTCGAGCACCACTACGAGAGACATTGGCTGCAGCCATTATCCTTAGAAGTGGCTGGGACGCATCAACAGAATTCTTAGACCCAATGTGTGGTTCAGGCACTCTAGTCATAGAAGCGGCTATGATGGCAGCGAATATTGCCCCTGGTATCAAGCGTCAGAAATGGGGTTTTGAGTCCTTAGAAGACTTTGAACCTGAGCTATGGACAGAGGTTAAAACGGAAGCTTCTGTTCAATCCCGTCGTGGTGTCAATAAAATTGACTGTAAGTTCTTTGGTTTTGATAACGATGAAAGAGTACTTAGAACAGCGCGAGATAATGCCCGACGTGCAGGTGTTGAAAGCCTCATTCAATTTGAGTTGTCTGATGCCGCTGAGTTGAAACGCCCAGAAGGGTTTGAATCAGGCGTAATCGTGTCCAACCCTCCTTATGGTGAGCGATTAGGTACGCATCCTGGTTTGATTGCGCTCTATACTGCCTTTGGTGCTCAATTGAAGAGTGAATTCGGGGGTAGCAAAGCATCAATATTCTCTAGTTCTGAAGAGCTATTGGCTTGTATACGCATGAGAGCGGACAAAACATACAAGTTGAATAACGGTGCGTTACCGTGTCACCAAAAGAACTATTCGATCTCTGCTAAACGATCAGATTCTGTTGATACGAGCAAAGAAGCGGTAGTGATTGCGCCAGACTTTTCAAATCGATTGAAGAAGAACATTGGAAAGATAGGTAAGTGGGCTCGTAAAGAGCAGTTAGAGTGCTACCGTATTTATGATGCTGATTTGCCTGAATACAATGTAGCAATAGATATATACCTTGATCATTTAGTCATTCAAGAATACGCCGCGCCGAAAGATATTCCGGAAGAGACCGCAAAGCGCCGATTAACGGATGTCATTAGAGCTGCTATTGACGTAACAGGCATTGAGGCGAACAAAGTCGTACTCAAAGTTCGAGAGAAGCAGAAAGGGCGTTCACAGTATCAAAAACTAGGTCAACAATCTGAGCGACTAGAAGTTCATGAGTATGGCGTGAAACTCATAGTGAATCTTCATGATTACCTCGATACTGGTTTATTCTTGGATCATAAGATCACACGACGTAAGCTTGGTGAGATGGCCGCTGGGAAAGATTTCTTAAACCTATTTGCTTACACCGGTTCTGCAACTGTTCATGCTGCTTGTGGCGGTGCGAAATCCACAACAACGGTCGATATGTCTAATACTTACTTAGAGTGGGCGAAAGACAACATGACACTGAATGGAAAGGTTGGACGTGAGCATAAATTTGAGCAAGCCGACTGTCTTAAATGGTTAAGTCACTCCGATAATCAATATGATCTTATCTTTATCGATCCGCCTACGTTCTCAAACTCTAAACGTATGGAGCAATCATTCGACATCCAGCGTGACCATATTCAGTTAATGACCGACTTAAAACGATTATTGAGAGAAGAGGGCACGATCGTGTTTTCCAATAACAAGCGCCACTTTAAGATGGACGTTGATGCATTGAAAGAGCTGGGCTTACACGCGAAAAATATTTCGTCTTCAACGTTGCCTCTGGATTTTTCGAGAAACAAACACATCCACAACTGCTGGTTAATCACGCATTTAAACAACTAGTTAGGAAGAGACTTGATAACACTCTACAGCACCGAAGGTTGCCATCTATGTGAGATGGCACATCAGCTTTTATCAGCGTGTAATTTAGAAAGTGATATTGAAATTGTTGATATTGCTTTTGATGAAACACTTTTTTTACGTTACGGGGTCACTATACCAGTGGTTAGATTCGAACAATCTGAACTTAATTGGCCTTTTAACTCACAAGAATTAAGAACTTGGTTGGATAAAAATGGCATTACTTACCATTCATAATGGATTATTAGCTTTTGGTGATCACCCTTTACTTGATCACTCAGACTTTGCGCTTCAAGAAAATGAAAGAGTTTGTTTAGTAGGCCGCAATGGTGCGGGTAAATCTACATTAATGAAAGTGCTGTCCGGTAACGTAATCATGGATGATGGGAAGTTGACCATCACACAAGATGTTGTCGTATCACGCTTAGAACAAGATCCACCAAGAAATGAAGAAGGCACTGTCTTCGACTACGTATCTGGTGGCTTAGCTGAAGTCGGTGAGAAGCTTAAGATCTACCATGATCTTCTAGATCTTATGGCAACTGATCCAAGTGAATCAAATATCAATAAGTTGGCTCGCATTCAAGATCAACTCGACCATGCTAACGCATGGCGATTTGAAGACCGAATTAAAAACGTTCTTGCGTCTTTGAATTTGGACGAATCGACTAAACTGACGGACCTTTCAGGCGGATGGCAACGTAAAGCCGCGCTTGCTCGTGCGCTAGTCAGTGATCCTGATGTCCTTCTTCTTGACGAACCGACTAACCACCTTGATGTGACAACCATTGAGTGGCTAGAGAATTATCTAAAAGATTTTCGTGGTTCTATTATCTTCATTTCGCATGACCGGGCGTTCATCAAATCGATGGCCACACGAATTGTTGATCTCGACAGAGGAAAACTAAACTCATTCCCTGGTGATTATGAGAACTACCTTGTCGAAAAAGAAGAACTTCTGCGTGTAGAAGAGATGCAGAATGCAGAATTTGACAAAAAGCTTGCTCAAGAAGAAGTTTGGATCAGACAAGGTATTAAAGCCCGTCGGACGCGTAATGAAGGTCGTGTACGTGCGCTTAAGAAGCTTCGTGAAGAGCGTGGCAACCGTCGTGAGGTTCAAGGTAAAGTTAACCTTAATATCGATACTGCAGCGCGTTCAGGTAAGATTGTATTTGAAGCAGAAAACATCAGTTATCAAATTGAAGGAAAACAGATCGTTTCTAACTTCAGCTTTAATATCATGCGTGGAGATCGCATCGCGCTGATAGGACCCAATGGCTGTGGTAAGAGTACGTTACTTAAACTGCTGTTGGATAAACTGAAACCTGATTCCGGTCGCCTACATTGTGGTACTAAGCTTGAAGTCGCTTACTTTGACCAATATCGTGAAATTCTTGATCCCGAGAAGTCAGTTATTGATAACTTAGCCGATGGTAAACAAGAAGTCATGGTTGGTGGTAGAGAACGACACGCCCTTAGTTATTTGCAGGATTTTCTCTTTGCCCCTAAACGAGCGCGTACTCCAGTTAAGGCTCTGTCTGGTGGCGAAAAGAACCGCCTATTACTCGCTCGAATTTTCCTCAAGCAGAATAACTTATTAATTCTTGATGAGCCAACCAACGATTTAGATATCGAAACTTTGGAACTTTTAGAAGATTTGCTTGCCAACTATCAGGGTACGCTTCTTCTTGTCAGTCACGATCGTCAGTTTGTCGATAATACGGTGATGACAAGTTGGATCTTCGAAGGGGATGGCGTTATTGAGGAGTTTGTTGGGGGCTATCACGACGCTCAGCAACAAAGAACGCAAGTTAATAAAACTCGTTTGACGCAAAAACCAGCGGAACCAAAGAAAGTAGTTGAGGAAACTCCCAAAAAGACAATTTCAAAGGCTAAACCGAAGAAGTTATCTTATAAGCTGCAAAGAGAATTGGAATCCTTGCCAGCGCGCTTAGAAGAGTTAGAGCAAGAAATTGAAGAATTACAGACAGTAGTCAATGATCCCAGCTTCTTTACTAAGTCTATCGATGAGACTCAAACAACATTAGATAAGCTCTCTGCTACTGAGCAGGAGTTAGAATCCGCTTTCGAGCGATGGGAAGAGCTCGAAGCTATGCAACAGGAAAGTTAAATTTTGAGAAGTAATAAAGTATTTAAATTGTCTTCTATAGCAGCAACCGTTTTAGCTGCGACAACTGCAAACGCAGCTTTGTATACTATTGAAGAAGTTCAACCTGTGGGTATTGGTTCTGGTGAGTACGCGAAAGCCTATGGTGTGGCGATTGAACCAGGTAATAAGCAGGCAAGTGCATTAGGTTGTTTTGGCGATGCATGTTCTAGCAGTGAATATGTCCTAGCTGGTGAAACCCGACAAACTGTGGACGGTTTAAGTTATAGAGAAGAAGCGCCGTTTGCGATGGATAGAGGCTTTAGTTATATCCAAGAGTATGATGACTTTAAGAACTACTGTTATCGTGAACTTTTGTATTCAACGTGTGAAACTTGGGCTAACGAACATTGGGCTCCGTGGGACGCTGAAAGAAATGGTAGTACTACCTCTAATGCGTTGGCATTTGTCGAAGGCGGAACTTATACGAATAAGTTTAATAATGTCATTAATAGTTTAACTTCCGGCAAAGAAGCCGTTGGTAACCAGAGCATTGCTGGTGGGACTCGCAACGAAATTGTATCACCTGTCACTCAAACCGGCAGTGCTTCTAACGGAGACTGGAAACAGGGTAGAGCGTGGGCTGTTGATTCTACGGGTACGTTTTCAGTGGGTAGCATAGCGAAATCAGCTGCAAACGATCAAGGAACTCATCACTCATCCAAGGCCGCTATCTGGCGCGCTGGCGAAGCACCTGTTGAACTTGATTGGCCAAGCAATTTAGAGAAAGATGGTGAATTACTCGCGCAAGGCAGTATGCGAGATATTGCCATTAGCGGCACGAATATCTATGCAGTTGGCTATAACACCTATGGTGATGACAACTATTATGATGCGTCTATCTTCGTTTCCACAACGGGTTATGTGACGAAGGATGATTGGACTACTCGTGTGATCTCTGGCGCTCAACAGCGTATAAGTGGCGACACTATTCATAGTAATTCTGTCGCAACAGGAATTAACAACAATTTGTTGGCAATTGGTACTGCTAAGCGAAGCGGGTATTTCCCTCAAAATGGTGCTGCTGGAAACCTACTATTTGTCACTGATGCAAGTCAGACTTCACCGTCAGCAACCTTCCTTTCTGGTGGGATCTTCTTTAACGGCGCTGGTGGTAAAGCCGGTGCGATTAACAACTATAACGAAATAGTTGGTCAAATTGACGCTGAGGATACTCGTGAGAATAAAGGTAAGCCACGTCGTCTACGCGGCTTTATTTATCCGTACAGCTTTACAAACACCGATACAACTCGAGCAGCGATTTTTGAAAATAAAGCCCAGTATCTTGATAATCTTACCAACGATGACAATGCAACGGGTCATGCGAACCAATACCGCATAATTGACGCTACAGATATCAACGATGCAGGTGTTATTTCTGCAACCGCGATTAAATGTACCGGCGGTTATGACAATACGACTCATAACTCTTATTGTGGTGGTGGTAATACAACGGAAGAAACCGTTGCTGTTAAGCTCATTCCGATACAAGGCGCTAACAGCGCCAATATTCAGCCTCGAGGTATTGAAGAACCAGTGGTAGAAAGGAAAGGTGGAAGCATAGGTTGGGCCATGTTTGCATTATTTGGCTTGGTTTACCTGCGTAGAAAATAGGTTAAATTGTAATCTGTAGCACAGCGTCACACTTTTGATGCTGTGCTTTTTTTTTTCTTGAGAAAAGGATCATTTTGATCGAATCTTTATGTTGGAGTAACAAAAACTCCATTGAAGTTTAATAGTAGTAGTTTAGACACCATGTTCATGTATGAGGACGACACTATGAAGAGACAAAAGCGTGACCGCCTAGAAAGAGCTCAATCTCAAGGCTATAAAGCAGGATTAAACGGACGTTCGTCTGAAAACTGCCCGTATCAACAAATGGATACGAAGTCTTACTGGTTAGGTGGGTGGCGCGATGCCAGAGACGACAAGCAAGCTGGTCTGTATAAATAACTTCTTTCCACATACAGAGTACAGAAAAGTTAGCCCCATAAGGGGCTATATAAACATACCTTAATGCACTATAACTAAATATTTCATTACAAAAAAGCGACTCCACTAAGTCGCTAATTTATAAGTCTACGAATTAGAACGATGAGGTATCTTGGAAAAGACCAACTTTAAGATCTTTTGCTACGTAAATCTCTTTACCATCAACAAGTACTCGACCATCAGCAACACCCATGACTAAGCGACGATTTACAACGCGCTTCATGTGGATTTCATAGGTAACTTTCTGAGCTGTCGGTAGGACTTGGCCTGTAAATTTAACTTCACCAACGCCTAAAGCACGGCCTTTGCCTTTGCCGCCAACCCAACCTAGGTAGAAGCCAACAAGTTGCCACATGGCATCTAGGCCTAAACAACCAGGCATTACAGGGTCACCTGGGAAGTGGCAATCAAAAAACCAAAGGTCAGGAGTAATATCTAACTCAGCGACAACTAAGCCTTTACCGAAGTCACCTTCAGTTTCTGACATTTTGCTAACACGGTCCATCATAAGCATGTTAGGAGCGGGTAGTTGAGGGTAACCAGGGCCAAATAATTCACCTCGGCTTGAGGCTAGTAGGTCATCACGGTCGTAAGAATCACGTTTGTTTTGCATTTTATCAATACTCCAATTTCTGATAGGTGCATGTTAGTGAACAGGTGTACGCTAAACAACTCCGATCAGTATGATGAGAGCCAGTTTTTGAACCGCTCAACAATTCCTGGCGGATGTTCAAGTCTTTCAAAGTTTTCAATGCGTTCAGCGATTTTGCTGATGACACTATCGTCATCATCACCTCTAAAAGGTTTATCCATTAAGATAGGTACGGCTTCGTCGACATTTGATACCGGCCAAATGTGAAACTCGCCAGATTTAATACTCTCTATTACTGCTTTTTCCAAAGCTAAATGCTTCAAATTAGATCGAGGTAAAATAACACCTTGATTGCCAGTGAAGCCTTGGTGTTTACATACGTGGTAAAAACCTTCGATCTTTTCGTTGAGTCCGCCGACCGCTTGTACTCGCCCGAATTGGTCAACAGCGCCAGTGACTGAAATCTCTTGGTTAATAGGGTATTCAGACAAAGCGCTTACAAAGCAACATAGCTCTGCAAGAGATGCACTGTCGCCATCAACTTCACTGTATGACTGTTCAAATACCAGTGAAGCAGAATAGGGTAATGGTTCGTCTAGCTGCAATGCGCTGCTAACAAAGGCTTGCATTATCATCATGCCTTTTGCATGGAGATTACCCGCTAAATCAACTTTGCGTTCTACGTCTGAAACGTCGCCATCACCAAAGTGTATAACACAAGATATACGAGCTGGCTCACCATACGATAAAGGGTGGCCTGCCACATCAATAACGGTGAGCGCATTTACCTGACCAATGTGATGGCCACTGGTTTCAATGATGACTTGACCATCAAGAATATCGGACAAAGCTCGCTCTGGCAGGTAAGACTCTCTGTACTTTTTGTTTACAATGGCGCTATCAAGATCATCAAATGAGATTGTTTGATCGTTGGATATTAGGGCTGATTCTTGAAGGAGCGCCAAATGCCACATTAAGCAAATAGGGATATATCCTTGATCTTCGGTATAGCGAGCTCCAGCGACCAATAAGCGTTCAATTGATGAAGATGTCAATGAAGGAAGCGAGTAACTTTCCGTTATCCAGTTAAGGTAGCCCAAGTAAAGTTCTATGTTTTCGTGAGAGACGGGCAGTTCGAGTTCTAATTCGCTAAATAAGCAAAGCCCTGAATGAATGTCGGCATCCAAATAGTCAATTTCAGCTAACTGCTCTCTATCACCAACAATGACAATCTTAAGGTTGTAATGCTTTTCTATCTTCACACTTAGTTCATGTTTCGTGTCCATGTTAAGTGGTGAAACACTTTGGCCTAAAACCGCTGACTTTACCTTTAACCAACTTCTAGGGTTTGCAAGAATGAATGTCGCAGTGAGAATTAGGTAGCCGTTATTTGCGTTGTCTAGCAAACCGGGAATTTGTTGAACGAGCTCGCCATTTTCTGCTTTATATTGGCCAAAGACTGCTGAAGGGTTGAGCGTCTCGCTGTAGATCACAGAGCTTGGCGTTTTACAGTTATCTTTTATCTGTTTTGCAATTAAATTGCGATACAAGGCGTTATCAGGTGCGTTAATCATCATCACCCTTGAAACACCTGTGAGGCCAATAAATTGATCAATTGCTCCGGATAAGCGGTTTTGTGTCTCCATAAACGCTTTGCTTTGTATAGAAGATAGGCCTTCAATAGTTTGTTTATAAGCGTCGTATTGTGGCGTAACCGCGCGCCAGATTTCTTGATTCATTCATTGCCGTCGTATGACTGATAAAGGGTTGAAAATTGTAACGTAAAAGGGCATTTCGGCATAGATAAAACGATCTTTCTCTAGAATTTAGAGCAAGATAATTGTCAAAAGGTGTAAGTAGAGTTACGCTGTCACCATATTGAACCTAGGGATAGAATAATGAAGTATCAGCAGCTTGAGAATTTAGAGTGTGGTTGGAAGTGGCAGTATCTAATAAAGAAGTGGAAAGAAGGTATCTCTATTACTCGGTATATTGACTCTAGTGAAGAGCAAGCGGCTGTTAACGCACTTCGAGATTTAGAGCATGAACCCACCCTGGTACTCGATTGGATCGAAGAGAATATGTCTCTTGAGCTTGATAACAAAATGAAGCAAGCAATTAGAGCCAAGCGTAAGCGCCATTTCAATGCAGAACAATTGCACACCAAAAAGAAGTCCATTGATTTAGACTATCGCGTTTGGGAAAAGCTTTCTTATAGAGCAAATGAGTTAGGTTGCACATTATCCGATGCGATTGAATACCTTCTTACTGAAGCGTCTCGAAGTGAAAAGGCAAGCCAAACAGTTAATGATTTGAAACAGGATTTGAACAAACTATTGTCCAATTAAATAAGTGAGGGGGAAGCGATGTTATACGTAGTTTTGGTTGCAGTAATACTTGTATTTTGGCTAGTCGCGGTTGATAGACCAGTGCTTAAGGTTACCTTTATAGCGGGTAAGATCTCTAAGGTGAAAGGGCATTTCCCCGCTAAGTTTCGGAATAATGTTGAAGAAATAGCGAGTATCGTGCCATTTGATGGGTCGTTTAAAGTTTATCAGCAGCGTACAGGCACTAAGCTGAAGTTTTCCGATGCCGTTCCTAAAAAAGTCCAACAGAGAATTCGTAACGTTTTTCCGCATCAGGGGTTCAAGAATACCTCGAGTAATAAGCGTGCTTAATGTTAAACATCGCGGTTACATGAGCTAACCTGACCGATCTCAATTTTCATACCTATCCATCCTGCCTTTTAACTCATGATGATAAAGTGCCTCATTGGAGGCCTTTATGAAGTTAATAAATTTAGTATTTCTTTGTTTTCTGGTTAGCGTCAGCTCATATGCTCAAGACGATTCGGATTACAATTCCACAGCAAGAAAAATTAAGAACCAACTATCAAAGCAGTTGCGAAAAATAGACTTTGAGAATAATCAGTTTTGCGACCTCATACTTGAAATGAAACAGTCGGGTAACTATGTTTCAATTCGTCGAGTAAGCGGGACAGGCAGTTCATTTATTTGTCGTGAAAGTAAAAAGCTTCTTAACAAGAAAAAGAAGTACCGCTATTCAGATTCTCAAAAATACTTACACATTCATATTGCATCTAAAAACCTGTAGATAAAACCAGTCAACTCTCTGATAGCGGAGTTTCTCTGATCCTAACACATTCAGGAATGAAACTAATTGAGGCGGATGGCTAAAGATAAATGAAAGAAACTAAGGACTTAAAACGCTAAATACTGTGCGAGATACCTCAGCAAGGGACCAGTTTTTCTCAGAACTTATTCGTCATTCTCCACAGCCCATTCGTCAGATGTTTCGAATTTATCGCAAAACTGTAAGCAGAAGATAAACCTAACTCAAATTAATTTCCCCCAAATAGCCTTTAGAACTGGATAAATCGATGTTTTTAACTATAAAAGTATAAATAGCGATCAAAAATTCAACTAAGGGATAGTCATGAAATTTAGCCATAAAATTGTCGCGGCCTCATCTCTATTGCTTCTGGTGACTGTTTCGGCACTCACTGCTAAGCAGTACTTCACGATGCAAAATGAACTCAAGCAGCAAGTGGAGGCGAGTGTTACAGAGATAGTCGATGGTGTTAGGAACACAGTGGCGGCAGAGATTAACGGCGGAAAAGCTATCGCTGCCTACGCAACCAGTATGATCGAGTCGGATCTCACTCCAGGAAGAATTGAGAACGTCATTACACGTCCTATCGTAAAAGACACTTTTTTGCTTGCTGGATTAGGTTTTGAAAGCGATGGTTCCAATATTAATAACGACCCAAACTGGAACCCAGGCCCAACATGGGACCCTAGAGCGAGACCATGGTACAAAGATGCCAAAGCAGCAAACCGATTGATTATAACCGCTCCTTATGCAGATTCAGCGACCAGTGAAATCTTAGTCTCTATTGCAACACCGGTTAATGATAACGGGCGTTTTATTGGTGCGATCTTTTATGATGTGTCTCTAGCTCGACTTGCTGAGTTGGTTAACCAAGTACAACTCTTTAATGCTGGGTATGTATTCATTGTGGCTGGGGACGGCACAACCATCGCGCATCCAGATTCCGATAAGAATGGTACACCAATGTCTGATTATATGCCGAATGTGAGTATTCTCGATCAGCCTCAACATATCACACTCAATGATACAGCGTACTCACTTGATTTTTCTGCTGTCCCTGGTGAGAACTGGCATGTTGGCGTCGTGCTGGATGAAAGTATTGCTTATGCTTCAATCAATGATCTACGTAATAGCTCTATTGTTTACACCCTTGTCGCGCTGATAGTAAGTATCGCTTTGCTACTCGTACTGATTAAAACATTAATGAAACCTTTGGACGTGCTAAATACGGCAATCCAAGATGTGGCGTCAGGCGAGGGGGATTTGACCCAACGTTTAGATACGAACACTGACCAAGAGTTTTCTAAGCTGGCAACGGGCTTTAATACGTTTACTGGAACGCTACAGCAACTGATCAGTCAGTCGAAGGCGATTGGAGTGGATATATTGAGAGGATCCGAAACGACATCGAGTGGTTTGCAACAATCCGCAAGCGCAATGCAAGACCAGCTTCATGAACTAGAACAACTGGCAACCGCGATGCATGAAATGGCGACGACATCAGCGGATGTAGCCTCAAACGCTCAAGGCGCGGCATCTGCCGCTAAAGTAGCCGATGATGCCACGGTTGATGGAACGTCTGTCGTGAATGACACAACAGGCGCCATTGACGAGCTATCAACCAGAATTGATGAAGCGGTATCTGAAGTGCAGGTTCTTGAATCAGCAACGGACAATATTGAGACCATCCTTAAAGTCATCAACGATATTGCCGATCAAACCAACTTGCTTGCTTTGAATGCCGCCATTGAGGCTGCACGTGCAGGAGAATCTGGTCGCGGATTTGCTGTTGTTGCTGACGAGGTAAGAACGCTTGCTCAACGAACTCAAGAATCGACAACTGAGATTCGTAATATGATTGAGCAACTGCAAGCAGGGGCGAGCTCGGTATCAAATGCGATGAACCAGAGTAAGGAAACGGCAATCAATGCGGTGGCACGTGCTCAGGAAGCTAATGGTGCGTTAGGTAGGATACGTGAAGCTATACAACAAATCAGCGACATGAATATTCAGATTGCTTCTGCTGCAGAAGAACAAAGTCTCGTTGCTGAAGAAATTAACAATAATACAGTTAAGATTAAGGACCTTTCTGTTCAAGTGTCTGACGCGGCATCCAATGCTAATGACGCTATGCTAGTACAAACAGAAAATGTTCGAGAGCAGGACGCTATTTTGAATAAATTTATTGTCTAACACTTAGGAAATACGTGAATACCTTAATTGTTAAGATCGCCTAGAATAATGACTCGCCACTCAGCGAGTCATTTTTTATTGGTAAAACTGAAACTAAATCTGAAGCAAGACAGAGATAGAAAGCTGAGGGACTCCTGATCAGCAGACAGATGAGCGGCATAAACCAATTAGTCGTTTAATCGTATTCGCTCAAGTGTAGTAGGGCAATGAATACGGTTTGTTCTGCTTTCTATCGATAAAGGCAAGCAAGCTTGCTGGCAATATACACGCTAATTGATGAAATCAGCAGGGTATTTTTTGAGTAAAACCTAAGTCAATCCTGACCCAAATAGACACGAGAATAACGTAGGTTGTTGGCTTATGTACAAAATAGAAATTACAACTGGTTATTACACTATACTTTTGTTTGTGTTCTCGCTTTAAGAGTATCTTGATGAAAAGCAGTCTATTAATGATTCTTTCTTTGGCCTATGCTCCTGTCGTTTGTGCAAAGGCGACGCCCGTTACTTTGTATTTCGATCAAAACTTCCCACCGTATAGCTACAAGTCGGGAGATAGTTTGGTCGGTATTTATCCGAGTTTAGTGCGAAGTGTTGTGCAAGAAATGACGGGGTTCGACGTGACGTTGGAAGCGATACCGTGGAATAGGGGGTTAATGCTAATGGAACATGAAAAAGGGTTTGCTTTAGCACCAATCTATTACCTTCCTGATGAACGCCCATTCATTGAGCCTTACTCTGAGCCTTTGGTTAAAGAAAAGGTTTCCGTTTACTGCCATGAATCAGTGGTTAGTGAGTTAAAACAGCCTATTATATGGCCACGTAGTTTTCATGGGTTAAGTGTGGGTGTAAACACAGGGTTCAATTTAGGCGCGCCTGATTTTTGGAAAGCTGTGGAAGATGGCCATATAAAAGTACAAACCGCCAAGAGCCCAGAAGCCAATATCATGATGCTTTATGAAAGGCGAAATGACTGCTATCTGCACGTTGCTCTTTCTGTTGAATGGACAGTAAAAGAAATGCTAGTGAAAGGTACGATTGAAAGTGCTGATTGGTTGGTATTGACAAAAAATGTAGATGAAGAATTTGGGTATATCGGCTATCGCGCTGGTAACGCAAATTTGCCATATAAAGATGAGTTTGTGGAAATGTTTAATGGCGAGTTTTTAAAACAAAAACAAAGTGGCTTGCTAGATGAAATAATAGAGCCTTACTTTAATTGATGTCCGTATTACGTATTTAGGCTGTGGTAACAAGAATCGCTAGTAAGCCACAGTGGGTAAAATACTAGTAAGTTTGAAGAAGTAAATTTCAAGAGCCTAAATTGAAACCGTAAGGTTCTAATTGAGATGTAGCAAATGATTTAATTCAAATAGTTAGGATAGTCTGAGTTTACTCAAAGAGGTCTTAATCATGAGTGAAGTTGGACAAGAACTAGTTAAAGGTGCTTGGTTATCGAGACGATACCAACCAAGTTCAATGCATGGTGTCGAATGTCGTCGGTTTAAACTTTAAAGAAGTAAACGAACTGGCAGACAATGAGTTCTTAATCGGCGAGTGGTTTATGTCAGTGGCCAATGCAAAACACAACGTTAAGATCCATGGGCCATACGAGACAATGGAAGATGCAATGGAGTATGCACGTAAAAACTTCGGCGTAACACGCTTTAGAATGGACGAATGGGACTAGAAACAGCCCAGATAAGCTCTATATCTAAGTGCGTATTATGTATATTATGTTAAATATTGAGTGAGTGTAATGTTGTACACCACCTCTTTTTCAATGTTTTCATTGAACATAAATTATTTA
>NZ_MCWZ01000288.1 GCF_002877365.1 Vibrio sp. 10N.261.55.A7 | reverse complement strand
GTCTAGGTAACGTTTAAGGTTGAATATTTCTGGTGTGTTATTTGTGATGATTCGGATTTGCTCAACACCTGCATAACGTGTCACGCCGCCAGAACGCATGATCACATCAACCAGATCGGTTCCTTCTTTAAAGGAAAATGAACCCGGTGCATTGACCTCACCAAAGACCTTGATTGCGTTTCGGCTATCCGCACTGTCGCCAGAGTTAGCAAGCTTTGCTGGATCAAAGGTTTGTTCGATGTTTCCAACGAGAGGTGAGGCCGGGACAAATAAGGTATCGAGTGAGGCGAGGGCAGGAAGTTTTGTTTCATCGCCTGAGTCAAGAAAAGCTTTGTAGTTAAAGGCTTGTTTCTCTTTGCCACGTTTCAACAGCATGTTATTGAGCTGAGCGCCAGAACGTAATCCGCCAGCCGCATAAAGGGCCATTTGAATGTCTGCACTTTTTGGCAATGTGTATTCACCAGGTGAATTCACGTAGCCTTGAACAGAGATGAGAATTTGTTGCTCAGCGATGTAGACTGACGCATTAGACAGGTCGCGAAATACCGATTTCAGTGCAGCTAACACGTTTTTTTCTAGTTGATCTTCATCGTAACCCGCGACAAAAATAGCACCCACTTCAGGCAGAGAAATTCGTCCTCTTTTGTCGACTTGAAAACCTCGATTTAATGTTTCTTCACCTGGCAGGTTAACCTGTATGAGATCACCGACTTGAACGGTTTCTTGCTCTTCTGCTGCAATGGATGAAAAAGAAAGAAGGTTGATTACTAAGGCTAGAAGCATCAATGCATTTTTGATTGGCTTATTCATACAAACCTCCTTGTGACGCCGTCACATCATGATCTTGTGTTGAGATAATCTCAACGCTTACACGTCTGTTCGTTAACAGAACGCCCGGGGAATCGCCTTCGAAGAGAGGAAGTTCAGCCCCCAAGGAATGAGTCGTGATTCGGTTGGGGCTCAAACCAAATATGGTCAAATAACGTTTCACTTGCTTTGCACGACCCATTGCTAATTTCTGGTTGTATTGGTTATCACCCCTTGCGTCAGCATGCCCTGTGACAGAGAGCTTTAACGTCTTGTGTTCAACAAGGAGATTCGCCGCTTTCGCTAGGTGGCCCATGTATTTAGGGTTAATTTCAGTCGAATCAAGAGCGAATTGATTATCGACGTTAAGTATTTCGTAGAGCTGATCAACGACCGCCAATTGTTGATTTAACTGATATTGATTTTTAGGTGGGACGCAACGTGTTTGCGATGTGACGTAGTCAAGTTGCAATTCAAGTTCATTGAGGCGTTTACGTTGAATAACCAAGTCGTTGGCGGCATCAAGTAGAAGCCCACCTTCTAATTCTCGAGCAATACGATTTTGTTTTTCAATGGCTTGGACAACTGCGGCTGGAAAGCACCACTTCGCCCCCTGTTGTACTAAAGAATCTAGCTGAAGCTTAGCCAGTTGCCAGTCGAACCTTAAGCCGTGTTCAGGACCTAAAGGTTCATCAGGCATGACCGGAGAGAAATCGGATGCAGCATAGTTTTCTGCAAGTCCACCGCGACCCTCTTCCGGATAACTAGAGCAACCCGTATTGATCACGACGGTTGCAACTATCGCTATGTGTATAAGGAATCCTTTCATCGCCAACGTCCTTCATTCTAGAAATTTTATAGTTATATGAATGATTATAGTAAGGTTTAGTGAGTATTTGAGTTTACTGGTATCGCTTGACCAATACGCAATAGATTGATTATCTCAAGAGGCTGTCCACGAACGTTTTCAATACGCATATTTCTTTCACGCTCAACCAATCTTTTGTACATGTAAACCAAGGCGCCAACACCCGAAGAATCTAGGAAATCAACGCGGCTAAAATCTAACTCGATTTCATTGTGCGTTTCATCTG
The DNA here is from genome assembly GCF_002877365.1 of Vibrio sp. 10N.261.55.A7. GTDB lineage: Bacteria > Pseudomonadota > Gammaproteobacteria > Enterobacterales > Vibrionaceae > Vibrio. The sequence goes on along the minus strand of NZ_MCWZ01000288.1, from coordinate 30,983 downwards.
TTATAACCGCGTCAATTTGTGGCTGCGCATCACGACTTCCTTCTGCGTCGAGGTTACCTACAATCTCAAGGGTAAGAATAGTGTCGTTTGCTTCTACAGTACGTAATTCCATAATGTTATCTCCTGTTTGGTATGAATCTAATAGAGCACTATCTGTGCCATAATTTAATTCATTAAAATTCAATACTTTAAACGCAATCCTATACGTACTATCAAATTGACAAAGCGTATTTCTCAATTTGAGAATCACTTTAACGATGAGAGTTTTGTTCCGTTGTGCTGAAACTTATCCGTTTAAAAGGAAGAAACAATACGAAACCGATCGCATTGATCTATGTTATTGAAGTTAAGTTCTGGATTCTCTGGTTGAATGGTGTGTGAGGTGAAATTCAGCAAAAGGAAGTGTTGTGAATTTATCGGTAATTTCAGTCAGTATCCTGATTGCGTTCAGTGCGCCTGCTTATTCTGCCTATGAACAAGATATTGGCGTTATGAATGCACACAGCTACAAGTCGGGCATTGACATTAGTGAGTACTGGAAGAGTGAGAAGCTAGATGGTATCCGTGCGATATGGACAGGGGAGCAATTAGTCACTAGAAATGGTCATCCCATCTATGCCCCTCAATGGTTCACTGAGCCGTTACCATCCCATCCTATGGAAGGTGAACTTTGGGCTGGACGAGGTAACTTTCATATCGTTCAGCAAACCGTGATGGACGAAACACCGTATGATAGGGCGTGGAAACAAATAACCTTCATGCTATTTGATATGCCGGAGAGTGCCGGAGATTACCAAAAACGTTATTACAATTTGATTCACTGGGTGCAGACTCAGCAAGCAAGTCACATCAAATACGTCGTCCATACGCCAATAGAATCAGAAGGGGAGTTGTTTAGCCATCTCAATAATGTCAATGACAATAAAGGCGAGGGAATAATGCTACGAAAGATCTCAAGCCGATATCAAGCAGGGCGAAGCAATGACATGCTGAAACTGAAAAAGCATGAGGATACTGAAGCCGTCGTTATTGGGTACAAGCTTGGCAATGGTAAGTTTAAAGGTTTGATGGGCTCACTGAAGGTCAGATTAGAATCAGGCATAGAGTTTTTTATTGGAAGTGGCTTCAACGATAGCCAAAGACGAAACCCGCCCAAGATTGGTTCAACCGTGACTTTTCGCTACAACGGGGTGACCCACAATGGTGTGCCGAAATTTGCGCGATTCTTAAGGGAGCGGACGGTCTATTAGTTCACCTCAAATTAAAAAAGCTCAGGTATTTACATCCTGAGCTTTAAACGTTGATGAAGGGACGCTTCGCATGAGCCCAAATTGACTCGAAACGAAGCCTATCTATTTGGCTCCAAACGCCAATTGCACTTCTTCCTCTTGCTTGTGCATCCACCTCAAACGAATTCCTAGCATCAATGCGCCTGCTGAAAGACCAATAATGAAACCAATCCAAAAGCCATGAGCGCCCATAGGTTCAACAATCCAATCTGTCATTCCCAAAATATAGCCACTCGGTAGACCTAATACCCAGTAAGCGATGAAGGTTCGATTGAAAATAGCCGCCATATCTTTGTATCCGCGAAGTGCGCCAGCCGCAACCACTTGAATGGTATCGGCGCACTGATAGACCGCAGCAAAAAGTAGCAACTGCATGGCTAAGTCTATTACGGCTCTGTTGTCAGTATAGAGATAGGCAATGTTCTCTCTGAACACTAAAGTCAGTATTGCAGTAAATGCAGCAAGGGCGAGCCCGACAATAAGACCAACATGCGACGCTATCATGGCACCTTCTGTGTTCTCTTCTCCGAGCTTTTGCCCAATGCGGATACTCACGGCGGCACCGATACTCATGGGCAACATGAAGACGAGCGATGAAAAGTTTATGGCGACCTGATGTGCTGCCACTACGAGTGGCCCTAGTGGAGCCACGAGCAGTGCCACAACCGCAAATAGCGTCACTTCGAAAAACATTGCGGCAGCGACAGGAAAACCTAGCTTCATTAATCGAGTAAGCGCTTTACGTTCAGGCCAGTGAAACGTCTGGAACAACTCTATGTGTGCCAAGCGTTTTGAGGTTATGACGTAAAATATTAGAAGGGCAAACATCAACCAATAAACAATGGACGTCGCCACGCCACAGCCAACGCCACCAAGTGCTGGTGCTCCTAACTTGCCGTATACAAACATCCAGTTCAACGGAATATTGGCAAGTAAGCCGATAAAACCGATCACCATCGCCGGCTTTGTCAGTGCCATACCATCGGTATAGCTACGAAGCGCTTGGAAAAGCAAGAAGGCAGGAACCGCAAAAACAACAGCAAACATGTACCCATTTGTTTTCTCAGCCATCAGCGCATCAACTTCCATAAGGTCGAGAATACGGTGCGTTTGCATCAGCACGAAGATAATCGGTATAGAGATGATCAAAGCCATACTAATGCCTTGATGAATCTGAAATGGAATCTTTGATTGTTTCCCGGCGCCATTGAGCTGAGCAACAACAGGCACGAGTGCCATCAGTAGACCAACACCGAAGAGAATAGAAGGCAGCCAGATACTCGCTGCGATAGAGACGGCCGCCATGTCACTAGCACTGACCCCGCCGGCCATTACAGTATCAACAAATCCCATGCCCGTTTGTGCAACCGAAGCAATAAGAACAGGTGTTGCTAGTTTAATGAGGTTAGATGTTTCTTGTTTATAACGATGCACAGAGACTCCGAGAGAATAGGAATAAAAAGAGTCCACCGATAGAGAATTATGAATCTTGGTGTTGTCGGGCATGATAAAGAAATGTCACACTAAGCTCCATAGAAAATTATGGAATCCCCAAATATGTTTACAGGTATCGTACAAGGTACGGCTCAAGTTATTTCAATCGTCCAAAAAGAGCAGTTCCAAACTCACACGCTGTCGTTGCCCAAAGAGCTTCGAAAAGGGCTAACTATTGGTGCTTCTGTCGCTCATAACGGCTGTTGCTTAACGGTTACGCACATTCAACAAGATCAAGTGACGTTCGATTTGATGCAGGCGACGTTAAAGCTGACAAACCTTGGCAATGTGAAAGTAGGCGATAGTGTCAACGTGGAGCGTGCCGCACGCTTTGGTGATGAGATAGGTGGCCATTCTATGTCTGGCCATATCTCTTTAACGGCTGAAATTGACGAGGTGATAAATACACCAAACAATCGAACGATTTGGTTCAAAATCGACGCTGAAGCGATGAAATACGTATTAGAGAAAGGCTACATTGGATTAGACGGTTGTTCGCTAACTATAGGCGAAGTTGAAGACGATAGATTCAATGTTCACCTCATTCCTGAGACATTAACGAGGACTCTTTTTGGTGAACGCAAAGTGGGTGACCACATTAATGTCGAGTTTGATCCGCAAACACAGGCGATAGTGAATACCGTTGAAAGAGTGTTAGCGAAAAAGAATTAGCGTTTAAAGAGTAAAAGAAACGGAAGCACTGTTAAGGGGCTTCCGTTTTTTGGTATTTGGAATTAAGTCGAATGACGGTAAGTTGTTGCAGCAAACATGATCTGCTGAAACAGTTTTTTAGCTAAATGGCTCGTCTTCAATACTGGCGGTTAAATCAACGTGTTGAAGATTGTGATCAATAAGCATATTTAAACGGATCGCACGATAACAATGGGGACATTCATCGTGAAACTCTTGACTACCATTTGAGGCATCGAGAGTTAAGCCAATCGTATGTTCACAGTGCGGACATTGAACTTTTTTCTCTGTATAGCTTATCATTGCGTACTCCCTTGCTTCTTTACAACAAAGTAATCTTAATCATCCAAGTTAGTAATGGTCGTGAATTAAGTGGAAAGTTTGAACTAGCTCTTAAACCACATATTAGCGTAAGGGTGTTGAGAATATTTCCTATTGTTTTGTAAATGAAAAATGAGTTATTCAGAAAAGATTTAACACTATTTCTAATTGTGGGTTTAAGTCGTAACGCAATAAATTCAATAACCATCCGTAATCCATTCCAATAATTCTAAATCTGTGAGATTGTCTTTCAGATTGTAAGAAATTTATAACAGTGAGCGCTTGCTGGTATTTCAATACCGTCAAAAATGGTACGAAAAACAGTGAAAGTTCGCGTGGATAAATAAGAACAAGTAATAAAGGCCTGTCATGAAACCTAAACCTGAATCGGTTCAAAAAACAGTAAGAAAAAATAACAGTAAAAGTACCAATCGAAAGAGTTTAGGTATTTTGATTGAGCTAATCGCCTTTATTCGACCTTATAAAGGAAGAGTCATCGCAGCATTGGTTGCGCTTGTATTTACGGCATCATTAACTTTGTCTGTCGGGCAGGGTGTTCGTATACTCATCGATGATGGCTTCAGCCAACGTTCGTTAGAAGAACTGGGGAGTGCTATTCAGTTTATCCTATTAGTGACGGTGCTCATTTCCATTGGTACGTTTTTCCGATTTTATCTTGTTTCTTCAGTAGGCGAACGAGTCAGTGCCGATATTCGCCTCTCTGTGTTCAACCATGTCGTTACTCTGCACCCTAGTTACTTTGAAACCAATGGCAGCGGCGACATAATGTCGCGTATCACTACGGACACCACTTTACTCCAAAGCATCATTGGATCTTCTTTCTCAATGGCCATGAGAAGCGCACTGATGTGTTTGGGTGCCACAATTATGTTGTTTGCGACCAATGTTAAGCTGACCCTGATCGTATTGGCATCAGTCCCATTTATTCTGGTGCCCATTTTAGTTTATGGCCGAAGAGTCCGCGCACTTTCACGCAAAAGCCAAGACTCAATGGCGGATGTTGGTAGTTATGCTGGCGAAGCGGTTGAGCACATCAAAACGGTACAAAGTTATAGTTTTGAGGCACAAGAAAAAGCATCGTTTGCGCTTGAGGTTGAGAAAGCCTACGAGATTGGTCGTCAGCGTGTTAAGCAACGTGCGATACTCATTTCTGGCGTGATAGTCATCGTATTCAGTGCGATTTCAGGCATGCTTTGGGTTGGTGGCAGTGACGTCATAAACGGTACCATGTCAGCCGGTGATTTAGGTGCATTTGTTTTCTATGCCATTATGGTCGCGTCTTCTCTTGGCACCATTTCAGAAGTGCTTGGCGAACTTCAACGTGCGGCAGGTGCAACAGAACGACTGGTAGAGATCTTAAAAGTGGAAAGCCATATCGTTGCGCCAAGTGGTACTGTTGTTTCAGCTCATGAAAGTAATGCAGAAGTGTCCTTCAAAGACGTCACATTCCATTATCCATCAAGACCAGATCAACCCGCGACACAAGCGTTAAATCTCGTTGCGTCTGAAGGTAAAGTTTTGGCGCTAGTCGGGCCTTCAGGTGCCGGTAAAACAACGTTATTCGAACTACTACAACGATTTTACGACCCGCAGATTGGTACCGTCACTTTAGGCGGCGTGGACATTCGACATCTAGACCCAAAAGATCTACGTAACCAGATGGCGCTCGTGCCGCAGCAACCCGCTTTGTTCAGTCACGATGTCTTCCACAATATTCGGTATGGAAACCCTGATGCCACTGACGAACAGGTTATCGAGGCGGCAAAGAAAGCCCACGCTCATGAATTTATAACGAAACTACCAAAAGGGTATAAGAGTTTTCTTGGTGAACGTGGGGTTCGTTTGTCTGGTGGGCAACGTCAACGTATCGCGATAGCCAGAGCGATTCTTAAAGATCCAAAAATCTTGCTGCTTGATGAAGCAACGAGCGCACTCGATAGTGAAAGCGAGCATCATGTACAATTGGCGCTCGATGAGTTGATGAAAGGCAGAACAACGATCATTATTGCCCATAGGCTGTCGACGATTAAGCACGCCGACAATATTGCGGTGATGGACCAAGGTAAGCTCGTGGATGTGGGTGACCACTATTCGTTACTTGAGAGTTGCGAGTTGTACCAGCGATTAGTCGAGCTGCAATTCAAACACCTTAATCGGTAATCCCAATCGATGCCCTTACCAATAACACAAGACAGCTTAAGCCATTGTTAATGAACTTGGTTCAAGCATCACAGTGCGTTGACTTAATATTGCTTTCTTTTGAGGACGTTGTTGACTAGGATTCGCACTTCTATTTACCTCATTCGTCATTACTTATGCTTTCAAACGTTGTAAACGCCATTCCTCTAGGGCTGAGATACATGTTGATCTCTGCCTTAGCTTTTTCTCTTATGTCGAGCTGTGTAAAACTGGTTAGCCATCATGGCATTCCAATTTTTGAAATCGTCGCCGCCAGAGCCCTTATTTCTTTGCTGATTAGCTATGTCGATGTGAAACGTAAACGCATATCTATTTGGGGTGAAAATAAAAAACTGTTGTTCGCTCGAGGCGCAGTGGGTTCACTGGCTCTCATTTGTGTTTACTTTGCCATTGCAACACTGCCGTTAGCGGAAGCGACGATTCTTCAGTATCTACACCCAGTATTTACTGCCGTTTTAGCGCTGCTGTTTCTAAAGGAAAGGGTTCAGATATCTACGATTATTTGCATCGTTTTTTGTTTAAGCGGATTAATGATGATAGTAAGCCCAGGCAGTCTTATTGGAAGCGGCACAGAACTTCCATTAATCAGCGTTACTGCGGCGTTATTCGGCGCAATGGGCAGTGCTATTGCCTACGTTATAGTCAAAAAGCTAAGCACGACAGAAGACAGTTCTGTCATTATTTTCTACTTCCCTTTAATTGCGCTTCCACTATCACTGATTCTGCTTGGTGACGAATTTGTCGTCCCTAATTTTGAAGCTTTCATACTGCTCATCTTTGTGGGTATTTTCACTCAAATAGGGCAGGTTGGATTGACGAAAGCCATGCGCGTGGAAGTGGCAAGCAAAGCAACGGCTTATTCGTATGTTCAAGTCGTTTTTTCAATCATTCTAGGTTGGTTGATCTTTAGTGAGGTACCATCAGCTTGGACGCTACTTGGGGGTAGTCTGATCATCTTGGGCGCATTGATTAATGTCTTTGGTGGATCACGAACGAACACTAAGTTTAAAAAAGCTAATAGCTAATTACGCTTGCTAAGAATCCACTCTTCTGGAGAGGCGTTAGAATAGTACGGCATTAGGTTGAATTGGACGCTTAGATAGATTGGCGTTCAATTAAACTCATGTACTTATTATTAGAGCCACTTAGGCAGCTTTTTGGTGACCAGTCATCAATTTTCTACGGCTATAGCCTGTAACCATTACCTAGAATGCAGGGTGTTTCGTTATCATCACCGCCTCAATGGTAAATAAATAGACCAATCTCATTCTTAAAACTCGTATAAGTCTTATGCTCCTATACTAGCGTCAGCTAAATAAAGGAGTAAGTTAAGGTGAAGTATGGTCTAGGTTTAGTCGAACAAGATATGGGTATACCCATTGAACATTGCACCGCTTTTCAAACTGTTGCGCGAGACACTAATACAGTAATTGCGACCCGTTCAGTTGGCGTATATGCGACAGAACTTATTAGAGAAGGCTACGCATCAAAAGGGTATCACGTTAAGGCAAAATCCTGTGATTGGGGGCCGATGGCAGGCTTCGTTTTAGCCGATCCATCATTAGGAAAAAAAGGCTTAGGAAACGAAGCATTAGTTTGGCAATACAAGAAAATTGAAGACGCAATACATTGTGGTGCTCGAGTCATCCCTTTATTTATCTCAGAACAACGGCGTAACAACTTAAAGCGTCTGGTAGGTTTCAATAAAGTCTATATCGAAAGTCGATTAGGAACTGGTCTAAATTACTTCAATATCGAAGCTGGCACTCATGGTGGTCTTTATCAGTTCATTCTTGTTCGAGCCAGTGAATTAATCAATCCGGTAGGGCACCCAAATGCGTCGAGTTGGGCGGTTTGTTACAAAGACAACAGCCCTTTTTTATTAAACTGCAGTCCAGCACGGCGACACTTAGTGACGACTCGAAGTGGCGAAACTTTTCATCAAGTCTGTGCACTATCAAACCCTGAAGGCAATTCTGCAGGGGCACCAGTGAATTTCAAAGCGGCTCAGACTGGAGATTATGATTTGTGGGGAGTGTTTCCTCCTAACCAATCTCCTCTTACAGGGGGGGAGGAAAGGTCGGTTATGTCTGTACTTCACCGTAATGGGGAGTTAAGGCCAAGTTTTCATGCACGTCATGTCCCTGGAAGTGATAGCTATATACGTACGTATCAAGAATTTGAACAGAGAGAGGATCGTCACTTAGGGAACGTATCACTACTAATAGAAGAGATTGCCGTTCGATTAAATGCGCGATTTGGCCGTAATGGGAACGGCGGGTGGATGGTACACCACAGCGATGAAGCAGGCCGCCCAATGGTTGATGAAATAGATTGTGATGCAGTCGTATTTGCGCCAAGCGGTTTGGTCTTAATACTCGAGACCATCGAGGATGTAAGGGAATTGCGTTTCAATCTAATACTAGAAGGCTATAGGCCTTTGTTTAACCCTATTTGGAACTTCAAACTTGGTGTAGATAGGGATCGGATTGCCAGAGACTGGCGGCAAAGGGGGAACCTAGCTAATAAATTTCCATTGGCAGAACATAGACATTACCCAGGCTTGTAAGAGAAACTCTAAAACAACCTAAAATGCGACTAACAATCGTAAAAAACCGACAGAATAAGTCGGCTTTTCTATTAGGATGCGGTCAGAGTTATCGCTCTCTAACTTTAGAGGCCTTGGATATACTGAGCATTTGTTCGAACTTCGACTAATCGATTTAAGTTCTCTCCAGCCTCTTCCATTCCACTAATCAGTCCCTCAAAGTATCGGATCAATTCAACTTTGTCTTGAACCTCTTTAGAACCAGCGCCAATGTTGGTCAGATCGATAAAGAACTCATCAAACAAATCAGAGAAGTCATGAACCGCATCTTGGTTTAAGAACTGTTCATGGTTGTAGATACTTGGGTAGCCACCTTTTTGCTTATCAACGGCAAAAGAGATGCCTTTTACGTTGGTGATCGTGGTCGCCTTCTCACATTTAAGCATGCAACCGGCTTCAATCGACGGCTTATTACAACCGACAGTTCTTTGGAAGAAACATTGACGGCTAGTCATCATTAAAATTGGATGATAGATGCTGTAGAAAAGCTTGAAGTTTTCTGGTCTGCGAATATGACGAATTTGACCTTTATTAATTTCGTTTGAAATGAACGCACCAGCACAATCTAACTCTTCTTTCAAAGTGATAAGCGCGTGCGAGTTTGTGGTGTTCATAAACGGACCAGCAACCCACTCAATACCCATTTCATACGCTTTGTACGCAATACCTGTGTTGTTAGTCACAATTCGAGCAGGCTTCACAGTTTCAAGAACACGCACCGCTTCGTCGTAATCTTTACCAATCAATACCGCAGGGAACCACGGAATTAAGCGCGGGTTCTCACTGAGAATATCAATGTACTTGTTGCAACGCTTCTTGAAACTTTCTGGCAACTTGAAGTAAATGTCGGCATCGGTAACGTCACATAGGTGCAAGTCTTCTACATCGGCGATGAGCATAGATAAAGTTGGCGTTTCATTGACTTTTGGATGCTGAACCAACGCTGGAACATCGACATGCTTAACCACATCAACTTTTCCATTTAGAAGAAACTCAATTTCGTCTTTTAAAGCAGAAACCTCACGCAGAGGAATTGCCAAACCTTCGTCTAGTTGATCAAACGCGTGTCCTTCAAGGCGGTGGACCGCACTTTTGATGGTTTTAAAGCGTTTCTTCAACATCTCTTCATCGATCGCTTTTTCGCCTGCAGCAGAAAGCAGCGACTCAGATTGTACAGAAAACGTCTCTTTATCCGAGCTTACTTTAACGACAAATGGTTGGCCTAACTTTGCAATAAATGAAAGTGTGACGGCTGTTTTGCTGATATCTAAGAATTCGATCTTTTTGCGCATCTCATCGCCAATTTCATTCTTAGAAGTGTAGAGATCGCTTGTTACTTCCTGAATTTGCACAACCGATATGGCTTCATTTTCTGATTTAGCTTTATCGATCGCGTAGTTAACACTGTTATCACGCGGGTTGTCGATAAACATATCTTTCGTTAGGTTTCCTTTAAGGAAAGAGTTGGTAAAGTCGCGGTTGAATACTTTATGTAGATTAGAGTCGTCTTCAATCAATAATCCACTCTCTACAAAACTATCGATCTGTTTGCGCCATGTATCAACAACGGTGTACACATAGTGCGCGCCCTTAATACGACCTTCTACTTTTAGAGAGTCAACTTGTGCGTCGACCAGCTCTGGAAGATCATAGTAGGCAGAGTTATCTTTTAGGTTAAGTGGGTATTTGTTACCCGCATCGGTAATCTCGTATTCATCTCGACACGCTTGGCTACAACGGCCGCGGTTACCAGAATTACCGACGCTAACTGAGCTTGAGTAACATTGACCAGAGAACGCAATACAGAGTGCGCCGTGCACAAATACTTCAGTAAGAACATCATGATCATGAGCCACTTGCGTAAGCATTTTGATTTCTGGCAAATTCAGTTCACGAGATAAGTTAACGCGTGTCGCGCCAATTTTTGAAAGGAACTTAATTTGACCTTCATTGTGCGTGGTCAATTGAGTTGATGCGTGAACATCGAGCGTTGGGAAATGTTTTTTCACCAGGTCAAAGAGACCGAGATCTTGCACTATGATGCCATCAACCTTGGTATTAACCAGTTGGTTGAGTAACTTGCTGATGCTCTTAATTTCATGTTCTAGAAGAACGATATTGAGCGTTAGGAAAACTTCACAACCGTATTCATGAGCGAGGCGAATAACACCGTTTAACTCATCCATTGAGAGGTTAGACGCTCGATTACGAGCATTGAATGTGTCAAGGCCGCAATAGACCGCGTTCGCTCCAGCCACTATAGCTGCTTTGATAGCTTCTACATCGCCACCTGGTGCCAGGAGTTCAATTTTTCTGCTCATTTTGAAATCGCTCATTGTTCTAGTGTTATAATTTTTTGAGCGCGTATTCTAACGAGATCACAGTTTTATTACCACTACTCTAGGTTTTATTGACCTGAGTCATTTCGCAAGTTCCGTCAGCATTTTGCTTCAAATCTAAACAAGTATATTCGAAAAGAAAAACAGCAATCAGATGATTGCTGTTTTTTGGTCAACACTGTCGATGAATATTGGCTTATTAATATTTGCTGATCAGTAACTGAGGATATTTTTGATGAGCGTTTCTGCTTCATCTAAGTAATGGCCACCAAACTGATTGTAATGGTTCAACAGGTGGTAGAGATTGTAGATGTCTTTGCGTTCAGAGTATCCAAAATCAAGAGGAAGAACACTCTCATAACCCTGATAGAATTCTGGTTGAAAACCACCAAACAATTCCGTCATCGCAATATCGCATTCTCTGTCTCCCCAGTAACAAGCGGGGTCATAACAAATAGGCCCAAAGGCTGAGTTAGCAACATTTCCATGCCATAAATCGCCATGAAGCAGTGAAGGGCGCGGTTTGTGATTTGATAGAAGATTCTTCACTGTTTCAGTAAATTCAGCAATATTAACCAGTTCAATCCCTTTTTCTCTGCAAAGCTGTAACTGCCATCCTATTCTCTGCTCTGCGAAAAATCGATGCCACTTTCTGTCCCACTTATTTGGTTGCAATGTTGAACCAATATAATTGTCTCGGTCATAGCCAAACTCTTTCTGCTCGCCCCATAAATGAAGCTCTGCGAGTTGAGTGCCGAATTTGTAGCTGTTCTTGTCGTCATCAAGTGGCTTAGTTGACAAATAGTTAAGCACAATAAAAGAATGATCTTTACTCGTTCCGGTTAAGATAAGCTCGGGAATGTATACTGTAGAGGTCGCGCGCAGTGATTTAATGTTGTCAGATTCAATTAAGTACTTATTGATGAAACTACGCTCGTTGGTTTTTACAAAGTAGCGCTGTTCACCATCAGTAATCATATAGCACTCACTAATGTCTCCACCTTTCACTTTTGTGCGTTCGACAATAGTGAAGTTAAACATAAGAGTGTCAGACAGTTGTTCTGTTAACGCTTGCCACATAGTAAAAATCCTTGAGATAAGTACTTATTTATAGACAGTTTAGGACAATAAAGTTGGCTTTTCTGGCTTGGTTTTCAAGAAATAGGACAAAAACACGACATTTTACTGTAAAAGTAATGAAGTGTGAGGTTAAACAATGACGCTCATAAAGCGTAGCCCCAAAATAGAGGAATACGGCTAGATATTCCTGATTTATGGCACTGTCATCACTCTAATTACTTTTGATATAAAACATTTAAAGAAGAATTTGATTAGTATTTGTTTTCGATTCGAATTCCTCTGTAATGGTTAGCTTTGTCATTAGTTCACGTTTAGGTGCGCTCATCGCTATAATCAGGTTGTTAAAACTTGTATAGTTGTCTTAATATTAGGGGAGAGTTTATTCTCAATGTACATAGCAACTCGGAGATTTTAGTGTGGTTGTAGAAACCGATGGATACTTAGCTTTAATAGAACATTTGGCATTCAATCTGGATGTATTCACCGCTAGAGATGGGGATACTGGAGCAGAGAGTGTTGAAGATGTCGCAACCGATATGGTAGCGAGCAACATTATGGCTATTTTTGATCAAAACCCAGAGTTGCATTCTAGTGTTCGATTTCAGCTGCTTAAAGAAGCTGATTCAGTCGTAGAAGATTTAGGTGAAGTACTTGCCGGTGTATGGGCAAAACCTGCGACCAACGAACAAATCACTTTCTTAGACGAATACATAGCACTCGTAAAAAACCTCTTCGATGTCGCTGTTGCCACTTACGATTAATTTCTTACCTTTTTATACCCTCGATTTATTCTCAGTTAATTTTAGGCGAGTGCGCTACTCGTCTAAAATGCCAAAATTTTGAAGCCCAATAGGGGTTATCTACCCGAGAAATTATCACTCCTTTTGACGTTGATGCATGTAGAAATTGACGATTTCCCATATAGACACCGACGTGCCGAGTCGTTCTAGACGTCTTAAAGAAAATTAAATCTCCCACCTCAGCGTCATTGTAGTTTACCGAAGCGCCAACTTTACTTTGGTGTTGCGTGGTTCTAGGTAAATCAACGCTCAAAGCATCACGGTATGCAATTTGTACAAATGCCGAACAATCAATGCCTTGAAATGTGTTCCCGCCCAAACGGTAAGGCACACCTTCCCATCGGTTGTAGACGGATAAGAATGAAGATTTGGTCTTTTCTTGGTCGTGAGTGAGCGTAGACGAGTAACCCGTGGCACTTGTGCTAGTTGATGAACTGGCACTGGATGTCGATGGGCTAGAGCATCCAGTGATTTGCGCGATAATTAAAGAAAACAGCAAAGCTGTATAAATTCTAGTCATTTGAAATACTAACGAAATAAAGTTGAAATTGATTTGTCATACTAAGGTCTTAGCATCCCTGTTAACAATGTCGTTATGCTAGCTAGACAACCCCATGAATAATAAAAGAAACAAATCACCATCTATATCATTGGTGCAAACGATCAATGTCGTGTTCATCATCATACTACTATTAATCAGTCTTTTTTCTTTTACCAGTTTTAAAAGTGTCGAACGAGTCGGTTCTGAGTTTAGTGTGTTATCAGACGAAGCGCTGCCGTTGGCAATCAATAATGCCAACTTGACTCAAACAATTTTAGAACAAGTAAAAAGGTTAAGTTACGCCACTCAAGTGACGACTTTAGAACAGTTACAACATGATCAAATTGGAATAGAAGAACTTATCGCAGAAAGCAATCTATTAGTAGGCGAGGTAAGTCAGCGTTTTGCCAGTTTAACAACAGAAGGAACTACCCCTTCGACTGACAGCAAAGATAATCAGCTGGAATCTGACGCTGTCAGCTTACCTTCGTTAATACAGCAACTTAATTCAGTAACTTTCGAAGTTTTAAATTCTCAAAGAGGATTACTTGAACAACAAGCTGTCATAGACAAGCAAGTTCCTTCGTTTCGTTACGGGCTTAGTTCTCTTGGTCCTGAAATGAATCGTATTGCTTCATTTCTATCTACTGACAACCCTTTGTCTGCAGACGCAGCAAATCGCTTTATTTCGAGTGCCAGTGCGCTTGAAAGCTTTTTCTTACTCCTAGTCATGCAAAAGGACATGGAAAAAGCAAAGGATGAGTATCAAGAGCTAAGATATCGACTCTCGAGCATCAACCTTGCTTATGATGAATTTAAAGACTGGCACCCAGATATTGTTGAATTCGCAAGTTTGATTACGTCCTATGAGATGGTGAAAGAGGGCTTCGAAGCGAATGGGATTCTACCCAATGTTCTAAAAAGGTTAGAGCTTGTTCATGAACAAACAGCGCTTGTCGAGCAGGTAACCATGCTTGCAAATCAAACGATTGAAAATTTGGACGCTAACTCTCAAGCAGCGATGATCCTTATTGAGCAACGCGAAAACGCGGTGAACACCACAATCTCAAATACTTTTTATCTACTCATTTTGATTGGTTCTATCATTGCTCTTGTCATCGTGGGTTTTGGGATTGGTATCCGCGGGTGGTTAAACCGCAGTTTGAAAAATGTTAAACAACACCTAACATTGATGGCCGATCACGATTTATCTTCCAGTGTGCCAATGGTTGGCCCGTTTGAATTTCAAGAAGTCGCTCGTAAGCTAAACCAGGTAATTGATTCCACGAAAGAATCTATATCAGTGGTCACGAGAAACTGTGAAACCTTATACCAGACAGCAGAAATCAGCTACGACGCTGCTGAGAGCTCGAGTAAGACCCTTATCAAACAGAATGAATCTCTCGCCAACATGGTCACGACAGTGACGGAGCTTGAAGCGTCAATAAAAGAGATTTCAAATATCACCAGTGAATCCTTTAAAGATTCTCGTCATGCCAGTGAACAATCGAACCGAGGCTTAAAAGCCGTTGATCAAAACAGACAACGCCTTGAGAAACTTGAACAAACACTAGACATCAATGAGTCGGCCATGGTTGAACTTGATCATCGTGTTAAGCAGATACAAGAGATGGTTGAGCTTATTTCGGGCATTGCGGATAACACTAATTTACTGGCATTAAATGCTGCGATAGAAGCGGCAAGAGCAGGGGAGCAAGGCCGTGGTTTTGCCGTCGTCGCCGATGAAGTTCGTCAACTCGCGAGCGGCACCTCGCAGCAGACAGAAAATATTCGAATTAAGATGAATCAACTGATCGCTGCTGCACAAAAATCACGAGAAGCCGTTGAAGAATCGCGCCGTGAGATGGTATCCGCACTGGCTTCAAGTGAAGAAGTGAAATCGACATTTGGTGACATAGAAAGTGCAGTCAACGATATTCAAGCGCGTGTTGAGCAGGTCACCATCGCTACCGAAGAGCAAGAGCGTGCGACGAGTGATGTGAGCGAATCCATTTCCAACATTTCACTGCAGGGCGAAGAGACCAAATACCAATTGAACTCAATGGTTGAAAGCTCTGAGCAAGTGGCCGAAATAGCCGGTCACCAACAAGCTATGCTACATAAATACGTGCTTTAGTGGCATCTTAACCACTGTATTTTGCCGGTCTTATACATCTGCATTAAAAGCAGCACTTACGCTTAGCACTAGCATTTAGCACTTAACCTAACGCTGACTCAGCTTTTTCTGAAAGGCTG
Organism: Vibrio sp. 10N.261.55.A7; assembly: GCF_002877365.1. Taxonomy (GTDB): domain Bacteria; phylum Pseudomonadota; class Gammaproteobacteria; order Enterobacterales; family Vibrionaceae; genus Vibrio. Next base: position 15,345 of record NZ_MCWZ01000288.1, on the reverse strand, counting down.
AGTCAGCATTTTGTCCAACCATTGCTCTCTCGCCCCTTTGAAAATGGGCAATCCAATCACCATATCATCGTGACCCAATTTAGGTTGGGCCGTATACGTTTTAAACCAGCGATCCCAAACAGATAGAAAGAAGCCGAAATTCGAATGCGTTTCTTTCACAATGACGGAATGATGCACTCTGTGCATATCGGGCGTTACAATCCATTTCCTAACGAGTCGATCTGCTGAAGGGTAGAGTCGAGCGTTGCTGTGGTTAAACATTGCGCTCACGTTGAGTATGATTTCAAAAACGATGACGGCGGTCGGTGGAATACCAAGTGCCATTACCACGCCCATTTTGATCAGCATGGATAAAATGATCTCAATTGGGTGAAAGCGCGCACCAGTGGTCATATCAATGTCTTGGTCAGCATGGTGCACTCGATGCAAACGCCAAAGTATAGGTACTCGATGGAAAAGGACGTGCTGATAATAAATGGCGAAATCCAAAATAAGAATGGAAATAAACAGCATGACAACTAATGGAATAGAGAACTGATTAAACAGCCCTATACCATTATTCATGGCGTAATGTGCCGCCTGATAAGCCACAATGGGCAAAAGCAGTGACACAAGAATGCTACTTATTGAAATCAGTGCGAGATTGTTTGCCCATCGTGTGAGCTTGTTTTGTGTGAGTCCTTTTTTCGGTGCTAGCCACTCCCAAGTTGCACATAATACAAACGTTAAGACGAAAAATACCAATCTCAATAACTCATGGTCCATTTAATTGACTACCTTAGTGATGCCGCGCTTTGCTTCTTATCGTACTGTAAGTACAATGCCGTCAACATTCTAGTACTAATCCATTATCATGAGAATCCACGCCTTTCATCGCCTTTATCAGCATCGACAAAGCCTGTCTACACGTACGTTCAAAGCACGTGGTGCAAAGGTATCGCGTTGTGAATATTGCCAAGTCGCAACCAAGCATTGTCTTTGTGATTACCAGCCAAGCGTAGACACTGGCGTTGCAGCTATGTTGATCGTGTCAGAAAATGAAGTGTTTAAGCCGAGTAACACGGGTAGATTGATTGCAGACGTTGTACAAGAAACCAGCGTGTATCAATGGAATCGCACCGAGCCTGAACAAGAGATGCTCGACATGCTTTGTGATCCTAACTACTTTCCTATGGTGGTTTTTCCTGAAGAGTATGTCGATGATAAATCACGCCTTATTGAAGAATCTGAATCACATGCAAAACTGGTAGACAATAAAACGCCACTATTGATATTTATTGATGGCAGCTGGAGAGAAGCTAGGAAAATATTCCGTCGTTCAGAATATTTGCAATCGCTTCCCGTTTTCTCTATCAAACCTGATTCAGTTTCTCAATATATGATGAGAAAATCTGATAATGAAGACCATTTGTCGACGGCTGAAGTCGCCGCCATTGTATTAGAAAAAGTCGGTGAGCAAGAAGCAAGTCGTGTACTTGAAATGTGGTTTGAGACCTTTAAGGAGAGCTATTTGCTAACCAAAACAAGGTTGAAACCTGATCTTTCGAAACCGGCGTTGAAACGTTTCCTCAAAGAGTTGAATTTCGAGAGCCAACTCTAAGAAATATGAATTTCGTTCGTTAGACATGGCTTGTTGCATGAAGTCTATAAATAAATAAGTTCCAGGTCACGGTTTGTAGGCTGAGGTATGTGGATAATGCAACAAGAATAATTTTGAGCTCCGATTTTGGGCTCTACTAAGGAGAGAATTTCATGTATTACGGCTTTGATATGGGCGGCACTAAGATTGAATTTGGCGCTTTTGATCAGAACTTGGAAAGAGTCGCAACAGAACGTGTACCAACACCGACTGAAGATTATTCACTGTTAGTCAAAACCATCGCCGATCTGGTTAAAAAATACGACCAACAGTTCAATTGTGAAGGCAAAATCGGTCTAGGTTTCCCTGGCATGGAAGACGCTGACGACGGAACCGTTCTTACTGTGAATGTCCCAGCGGCAAAGGGTCAGCCATTGCGCGTCGATCTTGAAAAAACACTGGGTCGCAGCGTGAAAGTTGAAAACGACGCAAACTGTTTTGCACTTTCTGAAGCATGGGATGAAGAATTAAAAGATGAGCCGAGTGTCATGGGGCTTATCCTTGGAACAGGATTTGGTGGCGGACTTATCTATGATGGTAAAGTGTTCGGCGGCCGAAACAACGTTGCTGGTGAAATTGGCCATACGCGCCTTCCTATCGATGCATGGTTCCACCTTGGTGAAAACGCGCCTTTGCTTGACTGTGGTTGTGGCAAAAAAGGGTGTTTAGATAATTACCTGTCTGGCCGTGGTTTTGAGTTGCTTTATGAGCACTACTACGGCGAGAAAAAGAAAGCCGTCGAGATCATTAAGGCAAATGAAAGTGGTGATGCTAATGCCGTTGAGCATGTTGACCGCTTTATGGAATTATTAGCCATTTGTTTCGCGAACATCTTCAGTGCTAACGATCCACATGTTGTTGCATTGGGTGGTGGTTTGTCTAACTTCGAGCTTATCTATGAAGAGATGCCGAAGCGTGTGCCAAAGTACCTATTATCTGTTGCGAAGTGTCCTAAGATCATTAAAGCGAAGCACGGTGATTCAGGCGGTGTTCGCGGTGCGGCGTTCCTTAACATCAAATAATAGAACGAGAAATCCAATTTAAAAAAGGCTTGCAGATGCAAGCCTTTTTCTTCTTTAGCGTATCGATTTGGATGCCCAAATCTACATGCGATTACTTCTCGCCAACACCTAAATTGTCTTTTTTCTTCAGTGTGATTTTTCCAAAGCCTAGCTTTTGAAAGTGGTTATCACGGTAGTTTCGAACGGCTTTAGTGTCTGAAACGGCTTCTATTTGTTGTTCCATTTTTAAAAACGCAGTTAAATCAATCCCTTCAGCTTCAGCGACGGCTTCGTGAATATTACGATGTTTCTCATACGAAAAAGTTAACTCTTTCGCTTCGTCTTTATAGGTATAAAGAATTGTACGGACCATAGTGATTACTCTTAAAAAGGCTCAGATAGAGACCTTTAGCAATGAGGCTACTCTGTAAAAAGTAAACTCAGAAAATGGATTTAGGCTTGATCAGTCAGCCAATCAAGCCATTTGGGCTAGATTCTGCCTTGTAGAGGAATAATTGTCACGCTTTCTCCAATTTTTACTGTGTCGACAGAAGGAGAAACCTCAATCAAACAGTTCGCTTCACTCATCGAACGTAAGATTCCAGATCCTTGTTTTCCGGTCGTTGAAACCTTTAGTTGCCCTTGGCTGTCAATCGAGTAAACGCCACGGCTAAACTCTGTTCTACCCATTCGAGATCGCAAAGGCTCTGACGCGACAGCTTGAACTTTAAGTGGCAACCAACCTTGTTGTCCTTGCATTTTTCGAATCGCAGGCTCAACAAAGTTAATAAACGAGACCATAACTGCGACTGGGTTTCCAGGCAAACCAAAGAAAGGCTTGTCATTAATATGACCGAAGGCGAGGGGCCTACCTGGTCGCATGTTGATTCTCCAGAAATCGATACTCCCAAGTTGCTCTAACGCCAACTTGATATAGTCTGCATCCCCGACAGATACACCACCTGATGTCAGTATAAGATCAGCTTGTTGGGCTGACTTTTCCAACGCATCAATCATTACTTGTTGGTTATCTTCTAAGATTCCAAAATCGATAACCTCACAACCTAATCTTTCAAGCAGCCCAATCAAAGTAAAGCGATTCGAATCATAAATTGTATTGTCTTTTTGATCACTTCCAGGTGCTTGCACTTCGTCTCCCGTTGAAAAAATCGCGACACGAAGTGGCCGTTGCACGTCGCATTGAGCGAAGCCAAGTGATGCAAGCATACCCATTTCCGGTGATTCAATCCGAGTTCCTTCAGCGAATACAACCTGACCTTTCGAGAGGTCTTCGCCTGCTTGACGTACATTTTGCCCTCGTTTAATCAGAGCACCGACAAAGGTGACAGTGTCGCCTTTGTCGGTCGCTTGCTCTCGCATCACCACGGTGTCTGCGTTAAGGGGAGTCGGAGCGCCCGTCATAATCTTAACCGCTTCACCTAATTGGAGAGGTTTGTCATAAGAGTATCCAGCGAGTATTTCACCAACTACGTGGTACTCATCGCGCTCCAAATCGTCACCCCTGATGGCGTAACCATCCATCGCGGAGTTAGTATACTGCGGAACATGAATAGGAGAGGTGATGTTACTTGCAAGCACACGACCATAGGATTTTTCCACGGGTAAGGTTTCGATACCCTCGGTTGAAGAAACCTTCGAGAGAATTTTGTCTTGGCCTTCTTGTACTGATAAGAAAGCTGGAGACATAATATCGCAGCAACTCGACGCTGGCTTCTGTACTTCAGCTGTCGGTTGTTTTGTCCCATTATGATCGGCCACATAATCTAAGATGTACTGGCAAATGCCTTCAAGATCATTGATGTTGATTTGGGGAAGTAGGCTGTCCACTTTAGTATCGGCGGCAATAGCCACAATGTTGCTGTCGTGTGGGTATAGCCAAGGTTTGCCCACTTCTTCGCGATGGAGTTCGATCTTAGGAAAAGCAATGTTCTTGCAGCCTTCAACCAAAATAAGGTCTAGTTTTGCAGCATCAAATCGGGTAAGCAGGTAATCAAATTCAGCTTCACTCTCGGGTGTTTCAGTCATCAATGCATGGCGGTTTCGAGATGAGATGAGCATTTGAGAAGCGCCGGCTTTACGTAAGCGATGGCTGTCTTTTCCTGGCTTATCGACATCAAAGTCATGATGAGCATGTTTTAGCACGCCCACTCGGATCCCCGCCTCAACAAGCTTTGGTAGTAACGCTTCTAGTAGTGTTGTTTTTCCCGTTCCAGAATAAGCAGCAAACCCTAAAAGAGGGAGGTGAAGTTCGCGTTGTATCATGATGTTAGCACTCCAAACTGCTTGAGTTCTTCTGGTGTATTGAGGTTGAGGAAACAATCCGGTGAATCGCTGAAATCAATGTATTCAGTTCGACACTCTTTATAAAGGAGAATGATTTTTCTGTCGCCACGCTCTAAAAACGCATCGAGCTTATTAAGAACGCGCTTATTGAACATAGTGAACACTGGTTGCTTGTATTCACCATCGTGGGCAACCAATATATCGACATCTTCTGTTATCGACATGCAAAAGCGCTCGACCAAATCGTTATTGATCATAGGGCTGTCACAGGGAACAAAACCGACCCAATCACTTGTCGCATTCAGTAGCCCCGAATGAATTCCTCCTAACGGGCCAGGGTAACCTTCAAACTGATCAGAAACGACCGGAGCAATTTGCTCGTAAACCGATAAATTTCGATTCGCATTGATCGTTATGTTCTTAGTCTGCGGTAATAGGCGATCAAATACGTGCTGAATAAGAGGCTTATCATTAAGAGCGATCAGCCCTTTATCTTGACCACCCATTCGAGTGGCTTGTCCTCCAGCTAATATAACCCAACTAGTTTGCGTTGGTTTTAACATAGGTTTTCTCTTGTTCTAAGTCGGTAATTATTTGCAATATTGGCGATTCCAATAGGGTTGAATCCTTAATCCACCACTGCTTGCGACATAACTGAGTCAAAGCATTGGTTTGGTGACTGGTGATCACCAAGCTAGAGCCTCTTTCAATCAAATCTTTGGCCATCACAACCAAACGCTGAATAGATTCTTGGTCTAATGAGGCACTGGGTTCGTCCATTAACAATATTGATGGCTTTAGTATCCAAGCCCGAGCCATGGCCACGCGTTGCTTTTCACCGCCAGATAATACCGATATATGTTCATCAGCTAAAGTTTCTAAACCAACCATTCTTAAGGCTGTGATGACTTGCACACGTTTGTCCATCTGAGACTGTTTCTGAAAGCGTATCCCGTACACCACATTTTGATAAACGGTGCCATCAAACAGGTAAGGTGACTGATGCAAATAGATAACGTCTTTGTGTCCAACACAAGTTAGCCTCTGCATCCATCGGCGGCTTGGTAAATGAATCTTTCCCGAACTTGGTTTTATCAACCCTGACAAAATCTTTAGCAAAGTTGTTTTACCGACGCCATTGGCGCCTTTGAGATAGATAACATCGCTTGGCCCGATAGAGAGCTCTGGTATATGAAAAAGAACGCGGTCTTTAAAGCGCATTGAAAGTTGTTCTGTCGTTATTTTTATAGTCATACAACCTCGTTAGGTACGTAAATACCCTTTGCCGCGCATAATCGACAAAGATGAGTTGAGTGCAAGAGCGAGCGTGAGTAATACGATGCCTAGAGCAACACCTTGTGCGAACGCGCCTTTATGGCTTTCCATAGCAATAGCAGTGGGGATGTTGCGCGTGAGCCCCATAATGTTGCCACCGACCATCATCGAGCAGCCAACTTCCGTCACAATGCGAGAAAAGGCAGCAACAACCGCAGCCATCAGTGGAAAACGCAGTTCCCACATTACCGTCAACGCAACGCGGTATAGCGAAACACCAAGAGTGATGGATGTTTCAACAGAGCGTCTATCACTTGATTGCAGGGAACCGTGCATCATCGAAACCAATACAGGAAAGCAAATCAGCATCTGCCCAATGATCATTGCTCGTTGACTAAATAGAAGCTGCAGATCGCCAAGTGGCCCAGAACGAGAGAGCATCATATAAAGCAGTAAACCAATGACGACTGTTGGAATGGCCTGAAGGGTGTTGATCAGCGAAAGCAATATCCATTTGCCTCTAAATTCGGTGTACGCAAGGAAGAACGAACACAAAATAGCGGGGATCAAGACAATAGATATCGCTGACAAAGAAACACTAAAGGAGACCGCAACGATCTCCCATAATTCAGTGTCTAGGCTCACTAACAGCGCCAATGCTTCTAATGTTGTTTGCCAAAGGCTCATTTTACAGATGCCCTCGTTAAGCAAACCATCACGCAACAAAAGAAAGCCGATATTAAATCGCAGCGCCGAGTACTAAATGCGTTCATCTCAATTCTATTCTGCATTGGCAACAAATAGCTGCTTGCCGTTCAACTTAAATGTATTGATCAGTGTTTGACCCTTTGTATCGACAAGCCAGTCACTGAAAACTTTAGCGCCTTCATGGTTTATGCTTGGGTAGCGTTCTGGATTGACGAGTATCACTTGATACGGGTTAAACAAAGCGCTGTCGCCTTGAAACAAAAGAGAGAGATCCAGCTTATTGTTGTATGCAAGCCAGGTGCCTCGGTCGGTCATTGTGTAGCCTTGCATTTCAGAAGCCATGTTCAGTGTTGGCCCCATACCTTGCCCAACAGAGCGATAGCCGCCGAAATCTGGTTCTATTTCAGTTTGCTCCCAAAGTCCTTTCTCTTTTTTATGTGTGCCAGAATCATCTCCGCGAGAAATAAACGTCGCGTCCAACGAGGCTATTTTACGAAAAACCGCAATAACACTTTTTTCGCTCTCCACTTTTGCAGGGTCAGCTTTAGGTCCGACAATCACGAAGTCGTTATACATAAGTTTCTTAGGCTCAATACCGTAACCGTTCGAAACAAAATCTGCCTCAGCTTTTGGCGCATGAGTCATAACAAGATCCACATCGCCATTTTCGCCCATTTTTAAAGAGCGCCCAGTACCCGCCGCCACGACATCAACTTTATAGCCTGTGTCTTTTTCAAATTCTGGCAACAGATAATTGAGCAACCCAGAGTGATAAGTACTGGTTGTGGTGGCGAGACGAACATGGGGAAGTTCATCGGATGCAATTGAAGCAAAACTGATCAAGCCCACAGTGAAAGCGGTCATAGCAGAAGGGAAACATTTCATATAATTATTATTCCGTTAATAGATAAAGCCGTTAGCCATTAATGACGTGTCACATGATATAGCAATTCAAATGCCAAGTTTTTGATCTACCATAACAGTGGTTTAACGCTCGTAACTGAGTTTATAAAGGGTTGATTTGTCTCTAAATCGAGTTTCTCTTTAGATTAAAAGAAGAAATTGTATGAGTTAGGACAAAATGTCGCATCTTCCTTAATAACCTTTTAAATAATGTTGGTACACTCTGTCCCACCTAATTTTACTTAGAGTCTTTCTATGTCTTCGCTATTAAGTGCAAAACCCTCTCAAAAATACGATGCCTTTTCCGTTCTCGTGGTCGATGACGAAATAGGAATGCAAACGATCCTTAAAAAGGCACTAGGTAAATGGTTCTCGACGGTGGAATGCGCAAACAGCATCGAAGAAGCGGAGACTCAAAGAACGGCGCATCATTTTGACCTTATCATTCTCGATATAAACCTTCCGGGCCGTTCGGGTATTGAATGGGAAGAAGCGTTTAATGACGCAGACAGACGATGTGACGTGATATTCATGACTGGCTACGCTGACCTTGATACCGCTATCAGCGCGTTAAAACTTGGGGCGAGTGATTTCATTTTGAAACCCTTTAATCTCGAACAAATGCTGCAAGCTGTTCAACGTTGCATGGAGAAAAGGCTTGCTGAACGCATGAATTACGCGCTTCGTCGAGATGCAGCTCGTCATTCCACAACGGCTATTATTGGACAGTCAGAAAAGACAGCACTGATGAAACGCATGATTGGGCAGTTCGCGCCTTCTAAAGCGTCGGTTTTGATTGAGGGCGAATCGGGAACAGGTAAGGAACTAGTCGCTCGTGGGGTTCATCAAGCCAGTGAACGTCAAGGACCATTTATTCCAGTGAACTGCGGGGCAATCGCGCCCGACCTTTTAGCCAGTGAGTTATTTGGCCACACTGCAGGGGCGTTCACTGGCGCTAAGAAAAGTAAAGAAGGGCTCTTTCGCGTAGCCAATGGAGGAACACTGTTTCTTGACGAGATAGGTGAAATGCCGCTCGCGATGCAAGCGTCTCTATTGCGAGTGCTAGAACAAAAAGCGATAAGACCCGTAGGCAGTGAAAGAGAGATCAATGTTGATGTGCGAATAGTCGCCGCGACGAATCGTGATTTGGAACAAGAGGTAAAAAATGGACGTTTTCGCTCAGATCTCTATTACCGATTAAACGTACTTAAAATCTCAGTCCCACCATTGAAAGAGCGAAAAGAAGACTTAAAAGAATTGGTACCGCATTTCATTCACCTTCTCTCTAATGAGCTTGGCATGCCAGCACCTAACTGGGCACACGAAGATATTTCAGCGCTAAGAGAGCATGATTGGCCAGGAAACATTCGAGAGCTGAAAAACTTGATTGAACGATGCATTCTCTTGGCTAAACCGCCGGCCCACTACTGGCGAGAACTCAATGGTGAACCTATACATCCCTCTGTTCTTAGTTCTAGTGATTTTCCGCTAGATAGTGAGCCTATGTCTATATCTGAGTACAAAGAGTCTTTCTCGGATGGCTACCCTGAATCATGGTCATTAAAGCAGGTAGAACGTGCGCATATCATGAAGATTGTTGAGCTGCATGATGGAAACAAGTCCGCTGCCGCACGCGATCTCGGTGTTGCAAGGAAAACACTGGAAAGGAAATTTAAGGATTGGGCGATAGAGGAGTCAAGTTATGCCCAATAACCTCAGTTTTCTCGAAAAGTGGCGGTTTAGATTTCGTTCAATGGTGCGTTATCGGCTGCTCTTTCTTACCTCAGCACCCATCATTCTCACTTTAGTCGCGTTAATTGGTATCACCGTTTACTGGTCTATTCATTATACGTGGAACTCTACGTTAGTTGATGTTGAAGAACGATTGGGCTTTGCCAACAACAGCATATCGTTACTGCAAGAAAAGCAGGCAAACAATATCTCCTCTCTTGCTGAATCTTACGACTTTAGAAAACAGCTTGAAAATGAAAACCTCAACGTAACTACAAATCACGACATTGCAATCTGGGTGAGCAAACAGAAGGCGCGTTATGACCTCGATTTTCTCGCTTACTACTCAGTAGAAAATGATAGCGAGCTTAAAACTCGGTTACTTCATCAACTTAAGCGCAATCAATCAGGGCCTAATACGTTTTTTGATCGTATGTCAGCGGATGAACTACAAAGCTTTGGCCAAACGCTAAAACAGCAAGCTGAAATACAACGAATAGACACAGGTGACGTTCACACAGAAGGGCTAGTGAGCCGAACCGTACTGCCTATTTTTGATGAATTCGGTGGACTAATAGGGCATTTAGAAGGGGGGCTGCTGCTTAACAACAGCACAAATCTCGTCGACCAGATACGCGACCTCATTTATCCAGAAGATAATCATGATGAACGCAGACCCAAAGGGACGGTGACCATATTTCTTGATGAGCTTCGCGTCAGTACGAATGTTCCGCTTGATTCAGCCAAGCCAACTTCGAGTAGCGAACAGCCCATTCGAGCGATAGGCACCACGGTATCAAAAGAAGTGCATCAGAAAGTGCTTATTCAAGGAGAGAACTGGGTAGATCGTGCTTACGTTTATGATGACTGGTACATCACAGCCTACCGACCTATTAAAGACAGCCAAGATAAAGTGATAGGAATGCTCTACACCGGCTATTTAATTTGGCCGTTTGTAAAAGAGTACATGACCAACATTGTAGAAATCAGCATCATCACTTTATTGCTGTTACTTGGTTCGGGTTACCTTGTTTATCGTGGTTCGCGTGACCTTTTCCGCCCAATCGAACGCATTCATAAAGTGATTAAACTTGTTCAGCTTGGGAAAGATCAACGTATCGGTGAAATTGGGTTGAATGAGAAGCACGAACTTGCCCAATTAGCGAGACAGTTTGATTACATGCTCGATTCTTTGTATCAACGCAAACTTGAAATTGAACAAGCGGCGTCTGATCTAGAGCTTAAAGTCGCCAAAAGAACTGCAAGCCTTGAAGAAAAAACAGCTCAACTCGAACATCACATATCGCTGCTCAACCAAACCAGAGACAAGCTCGTTACCAATGAAAAGCTCGCCGCGTTGGGAGAACTGACTGCAGGTATTGCCCATGAAATTAACAACCCAACCGCTGTGATCCTTGGTAATGCAGAACTGATAAAATTCGAACTAGGAGAAGACGCAGAGTCAGTCAAAGATGAGCTTGCAACCATACTTGAGCAAATTGACAGAATTCGGAACATTACGCGAAGTCTGCTGCAGTACAGCAGGCAGGGTGGGATACAAGATGAAATCACTTGGGAGCACGTTAATCCTATCGTTGAAGAGAGCATCACGCTGGTTAAAACGGGATCTAAGAAAAAAGGCGTTTCTTTTTCGATTGATCTCAAAGCAAAAACCTCGGTCGGTGTCAATCGCCATCAGTTTTTACAGGTGTTAGTAAATTTGCAAATGAATGCCATCTACGCGATGGAAGGTTCGGGAGAACTTAGTATTTCTACCCTGGACTGGTATGAAAAAGATGAGTTAAAAGGCGCCGTCATCCATGTTCGCGACCAAGGGTGTGGCATTAACCCAGAACAGCTGAAACGAGTATTTGATCCTTTCTACACAACAAAGCGCGACGGTACGGGACTGGGTCTTTCGGTTTCACAAAGTATATTAAGCCAATCTGGTGGGGAGATCAGAGTGGAGTCAACACCGGGCGAAGGAAGTTGCTTTAGCGTTTATCTACCTAAAAGAGCGGAATTGGTTCAATGCGTGAACGTTGTAGCGAGTTAAGGTAGAAACCGTTAACGACTAACCAGCAAAAAAGGATGGTTTCTGCGCTATTCTCACTGCTCTAATAATTCAATAATAATACAGCTCACTAAAAGGAAGAGGCAGCATTAGAGCCTCTTCCACTTGCCCGTTCATTCAACACTAACCGCTAAGTATGAATCGCTATTACCTAAACACTAAACATTAAAAGAACATTGTCGTCTTCGCGTGTCATGCTGTGTGGTAAACATGTTGCGCGGTGTTGGATCAACAGTTATCGAACAAAAGGTTCCCTAATTACTCGTCAACGCAATCTTAGGTGCATTGATACCGTTCTTCTTAAACTCTTTCATCACTCGTAGCGTGATATCTGTTTCAAACAGTTTTTCGTAGCCTGTATCTACCACATAAGCCTTGCACGTCAGTTGGATAGCCAAGTAGTTCTCGGTGATGGTTTGTTTGACTAGCACGACGACAGGCTTTGGAAGGTGAATGTATCGACTCGAAGACGCCGCTTCCTGAATAAGGTTTCTTGCTAGCGTAATGTCTTCATCCATACCGATGTAAAAGGGGATCACCACCTGCATATCAAGTGCCCCATAGTTGCCGCTGACGGTCACTTCATTAAGAAACTTGTTGTTAGGAATCGTAATGATGTCGTCATTGAGTGTTCTCATGCGAACAGAGCGCAACCCAATCGTTATTATGTCGCCATAGTTACCCTCGAATGTGACGCGGTCACCGACTTGAAAAGGCCGATCAACCATGACGGTCATACCGGCAATAAACGAGGCGGCTAGGTCTTTTAGCGCGAACCCCACTGAAACAGCCAATGTGCCGCCTATCAACGTAAGTATCTGATCATTAATACGGAAGCTAATCATGAACACCAAGATTCCGGCACTCATATAGATAAAGAATTGCAGAAACGACTGAAGCTTTTGCAGCAACATTCGATACTGAACGAATTGGCCACCAATACTGACAACCATAGAATTAATAAACTTCAAAAGCAGCCAGGTCGCGGCAATAATAACAAGAGAGAAGAACACGCCGCTCCAGCGGATCAGGCTGGTAAACTGAGAGATGTTCTCCACATTCGCGAGTTCTTCCGTTGCCAAAACAGGTATGCTTAGAAACGATAAGGTAAGAATCCATAGTAATCGAGTCATGTTACTTCACCAGTAGATGTTGACGGTCTAAAACGTTCGTTATATGACGAAACCAATGATCGGAAACGCGGGCTTTGTCTTCGCTCCACTCTATAAATCCGCGACTTTGGAAATAGCGTAAAGTACCCGTGACTTCTGCAATACTCAGTTGAGTACACTCAGAAAGCTCTTCCGGAGAAGCCACTTCCAACTGAACAATCGAACGAATGACCGCGAGCATGGGCTTAGGCATTGACTCCAATTCTGTAGACTGTGGGGCGTTAAACAAGCGCACTTTCACTTGGTTGGTTTTTTTATCTCTATTGAGTGAGAGTCGGAAAAACCGTAAAGCAACCGTTGGGTTACCATCAGAGTAGTGCCAAAGTATTCGATAGAATCCTTTCTTTGCTCGCTCAGCTTCGGTTATGTCTTCTTGATCCCATTGCTTAGGCACGATCAACCCATCAAAGCTGACACCATGTTCTTCATTATGATTGATTCGGCTGTCGAGCAATTGTTGGATTTGTTGCTCATTCCAACGGGGCAGGAACGAAACCCAGTCAAACAACAAACGTTCACCTCGAGCTCGATCAACAAACCGCCAACTGGACTTTTCAATTGCCATAACCACACGATGATTCTTCTTAGATCGCCTCAGTAGGTTGGTGAGCTTTATTATTCCACTTAGTCCGCCCACCATGGGTTTAACTAATCTTTGAGCGTTGTCGACAGCGATTAAGAAATTGACGTCGCTTTTGCGTAAAAACGCGAGTATTTGAATCTCTGTGGCGGTTTCTTCGAGTCCAAGGCTCAGCGCGAGTAACTCAAGTAGTTCCTTGTAGCCCGAATAGGGACAATTGAGATAGATGGGTTCAGCATTATTAACCTTGTGTAAAACTGTGTTGATTAACGTCGTCACTCCAACACCTCGTTCACCTGACACCACACAAATGGCTGGGCTATCGCTTAATAGGTATTTTGACAGCACCTGTATTTCGTCGCTGGCATAGGGAATCAGAGTACTGTCATTATGACCAGGTAACACATATTTAAAGGCCTGATCGCCACGAACTCTGACTAAAGTGGAATTTGCGTCAATGCTTTCTGCCTGTTTCGCAACTTCAATTTTGAATAGATAAGCCAGTGCTTGACTAAAAAACGTAAATTGAGATAACGATGAAACCACGCGGTGCTGAAACGTGTGAGTCGCGACCCAAACAATCGCGAGCGCCGTGCCACCAATACTCAATATGAACGTATCTTTGTGTTTGATTGCCCAACTGAGCCACGCCGGTTTTTCAGACAAGGTAGACACTGTATTGAATACTGGCTCTCGCCACAGTCTAAGAACAGAGATAGACACCAAAACAAACCAAAGAACGATGGCACTGTATATCCAGTTGTATATTGTGGCTTGCCCGAGCGTTCTTAACGATATTTGTAAGATGACGCCCGCTGAAATGACACTCCATACAATTCTCTGAACGGTGGATAACCGTAGAGCAATCATTTCTGGGCTTGAGCGGCGGCTATTACGAAAAACGAACTCTAGAACGAAACTAATGGCGATTGAGCCACCGAGCACCCACCAAGTGAATATCTCAAGAAACACCAGATGTTGAAGGCTAGGGATGGTTGAAAGTATTCGCAATGAAAAAGTAATGGCAATTAACCAAGCAATAGCTTTATTGGCCCGACTGAGATACCAAATGCCGCGAATCCATATGGGTGGTTTAGAAGCGACCGCTAGTTGAGTGTCGTGGAAAAGGGCAATTAATCGAGTGCTATTCCTTAACCACCACATTAACAATGAATAGATAACGAGAACTTTAATCCCTACCCAAATCACTGGAACTGGCGAGATGAACAGATCATTGACAAACGTTTGAAAGCTACGCAATTGAAAATAGGCGAGGTATTCCAAATTGACTCTAACAAGCCTAAGTTCTTGCTTAAATTGTGTCACGCCATCCGGACCAAAACCAATTAAGCGATCCCTGGTTCTGTCTTTCGCGAGCGCTAACAACGCTTGTTTACTTTGGCTCAGGCTTTTGAGCGTTAAAAACGACGATTCTACACTTTTCCAATCTGACTCAGCTCGGTTTGAACGATAAGAACCTACCGCCTGGTTAAACGCCTTAATATGAACATTTTCCTGATTAAGCGTCGCGCCGAGTAATTGATCAACTTTACGAAAATCAGTACTGGACATAAAAATAGGATCTGGGAATGTGGCAATTTCATCTGTTATAGAAATTGCCGTGTCATCGACCGCTTGAACATCATCAAGCTCGTAGCTCCATTTGGCATGGGAAGAGAAAGACAGAGCAAGGCAAAGCACAGTCAGGCTGCGCAAAAGTAAACGCATATAAATCACTTATAACTTAGACATTTAGCTTTAAGTGTAGACACGTTTATCGTAAAGCGTTGAATAGGTTTACAATAAACCGTTCACTGTCAGGTTTATATCGTTCTTGGCACTCTACTGGCATTGCTGTTGGAATCGAGGAGTGAGAGAGCGCAGGTTAGGCGCAGTTAATTTTTTAGTTAAATGCTCGTGATCTTGCCTTTGTTCTTCTTGTGCAGATACATGAGTTC
>NZ_MCWZ01000287.1:2594-50823 GCF_002877365.1 Vibrio sp. 10N.261.55.A7 | reverse complement strand
GCGATGAACCTTTTTTATTCCCCACTATTTTCTCTGTATCTTTCAAGAATGATATTACTTATACTCTAGCAAACTTGATCTAGCGCAATTCTACTATGCAAATCTCTTTAGGTGGTTTATGGCAACTTTCGCCATTAACTGACTTGTCTATTCCCCAAGATGACATTACTTTTCCTGCTGCTCTAAGTGCGGCCTTACCTAGTGGTTTGTCTGAAGAAGAGATTACACAGCAAGAGTGGCATTTGATGCATGACATTGAAGTAGATGAATCGATGCTGGCCCATTCCGCTATTGATTTAGTTATCTCTGGAGTCGGTCACCATGCCGAAGTGAGAGTGAATGGCGAAGCTGTATTTGATTGTGATGATTTTTATGAATGCAATCGAAAGGATATTTTGCCTTACCTTCAATTGGGAAGGAATCGATTTGAGATTCTGTTCTTAGAGCAAGAAGAAGATTGGCTGCTCGATGATGAAGAGTTATCGGACACTAACCCTGCTTCATTGCGCCCTTTGGAAGCAGAAGATCACTCTATCGGTATTTGGTGTACGCCCTATTTAGAAATGTTGCCAACAGCTCGGATTCAGTCGGTTGAGACTGAATTGATTAATCATCCGGTAGGGGGCTGTGAGGTATTAGTACATCTCAATTACTCCGTTTTTAAGCCAGGTCTCATTTCCGCACTCATTAAGTTCAATGGCATGACTTATCGCCTTCCCATTGATGTGAGAGCATCGAGGACAAGTGCATTGTTCCAGTTAGATGCGCCTATCTTTGTTAATGAAAATACCCCGCATTTCTCTCAATATTACTCTTTAGATGTTCAGTTAGAACAAAGCCATCGAGTTTATCAGGTCGCTTTAGTGAATAATGGTGAGAATGATTCCTTAGTTCCCCAACCGATGAGAGAGGTTCATGGTCTCATTGAGTCGTTTACCTAAGCCGCGTCCATTTTAGTGAGCGCACTGCCAGCTAGAAGTGTGTTTTCTTTGCCATACTTTTTCATGAAAGTAATAGGCACCGGTATTAAATGTTGGTTCGATGATGGCCATAATTCCTCCTACTAGCGCATTCCCCGTCAGAAGATAAATCACACCGAACGCTACACTGAAATGGACGATAGCAAAGCTTAACGTTTTGACGTTCGTTGACTGTGCGAAACGCTTCAGAACTAGCCATTGGTTCCATGCTTTTTCATGGAAGTAAAATGCAACGGTATTAACGGTTGGCTCAATCATCGCGATTAAGCTTCCAATTAAGATGTCACCAGTGAGTATATAAGCAATGCTAAAAGCAATGGTGAAGTGGATAGCAGCGAAGTTTAGTGTCTTTTTCATGATTAATACTCACATCGGTTGTTGTTTTGATATGTGTATTATTGAGAATTGTTCGCATTAAAGATAATGGGATGTATCTATTGATCCAATAGTCATTCTCAATGATCCAAAGCATCATCTTTTGATCAATCGAATTTGTGACTGTAAAAATAAAACGCAGCTTCCAGGTGAAAGCTGCGTTTTTACGTTTGGTTCTGTTGAATTCAATGCAAAGGTAGAAATTTATATTAGCCCTGAGGCTTAACCACTAATACATTGATTGGTGAGTTCTGAACAACCTTACTGGCGACAGAGCCAAGCACAACGTTATCAAGCTTAGAGCGTTTGTGGCTTGGCATTACAATAAGATCGGCACCCAACTTTGTTGCGTACTCTAAAATTGTCGAGTATGGCTTACCTTCAGCAACATGAATTTTATAGACAATTTTCTCGTCAATATGTTGGTCAGAAAATTGTCTCAGCTGCTCTTTCACGTCTTCTTTCATCTTTTGCGCAGCATCTTTTGGGAAGTATGTCGATACCATCGACATGTGTATTCCCGGTAAGACGTTGAGAAGGTGCACCTGAGCTTTAGAATGCTTTGCGTGCCAAACAGCAAGCTCAACGGCTTTGTCAGAAAAGCCTTTGTCATTTAGATCAACGGGAACAAGGATTTGTTTATACATTATTTTTCTCTTTATTATTAAGCGATACGTCTAACTCAATCCTTTAAAAATTAGGCCTTATTACTCGAAATGAGCAATAAGGCCCTTCTCATTACGCGCTCAATTGTTCCTTTTTAGCGCGCCTTCTTTGATTTAATCCAAGTATGATTAATATCAACATTGCTGGCAAGAATACCCACTCTTTCATTGGCCGTTCAGCGTCTTGAACAATGGTTTTAATTTCCCAATCAAAATCAATACCTGCTGCTTCTGCTGGGCTTCCGAACTCAACCATATCGACGATCATTTGGTCGTCGTTTTGAGTCAGCATCAGTCCCATAGAGGCAATGCGATCTTCAGCACTCACTGCGCGATCTTCGAAAGGCAGGCGAACGGTTCTTTCTAGATAGCGACCCTCTAGATTTTCCCCTGCAACTTGAAGTTCAATCTGCTCGCCAACGTTTAGTTTCTCGGTGATTTGAGCAATTTCAACGCCAGGAGAATATACCTTAGCCGGGTATACCATATCCCACCAGAAACCAGGCCTGAAGAACGTGAAAGTTAGCACAAGTAATAGGACGGTTTCCCACCATTTACTCTTAGTTAACCACCAACCTTGGGTTGCTGCGGAGAAGATCAACATCGCAACGACTGATGAGAATATTGTCAGCGCTAAGTGCCACCAACTATCAATGCCCATTAACAGAAGTTGCGTATTAAATACGAACATAAATGGCAAAATAGCGGTTCGAATATCGTAGGTGAAACCTTGGATACCCGTTCTTATTGGGTCTGATTTCGCGATGGCGGCAGCAGCAAATGCGGCAAGACCAACGGGTGGGGTGTCATCTGCCAAGATACCAAAATAGAACACAAACAGGTGAACGGCGATAAGTGGAATGATAAGACCATGCGCAGCACCTAGCGTCACGATAACCGGTGCCATCAATGTGGATACCACAATATAGTTGGCCGTTGTTGGCAAGCCCATGCCCAGTATCAAACTAATGATGGCCGTGAATAGCAGCATTAGAATGATACTACCACCCGATATAAACTCAACGAAGTCGGTCATGACGAGACCGATACCCGTTAAGGTGACCACGCCAACGACAGTACCTGCAGCAGCTGTGGCCACACCGATACCGATCATGTTACGAGCACCAGAAACAAGGCTCTCAGCAAGATCAATAAAACCAGCTTTTACTTGTTCAGACACATCACCAGTTTGGGACATGATGGCCATAAGTGGACGCTGCGTGATCAAAATAAAGATCATGAACACTGTCGCCCAAAATGCAGATAGGCCAGGTGAGAACCGTTCGACGGTCAGACACCAAACAAGAACAACAATAGGCAATAAGAAGTGTAGGCCTGATTTAATGGTTGGTCCTGGATCCGGCACTTCGGTTAGGTCAGCATCAAGATCCATTCCGCCTTCTGAATACCTCGAAGAGATGCGGACGAGTCCAACATAAGCCAGTAACAGTACAATAGTCACTATTGGTGTTGCTGCGTCGCCAAAGACATCTTTGGTCCAGCCTACGCCATAGTAAACAATTGCACTCATCACACCTAAGCCGATGATCGTGCCACTGAATGAGAGAATACTTTGAATCCAAGTTGGAGTATGACGTCGTGGGAGACCTGTCATTCCAGCTTTACAGGCTTCTAGGTGAACAATGTAAATAAGCGCTATGTAGGAGATAAGAGCCGGAAGAAGCGCGGCTTTGATGACTTCAACGTAAGAAATCCCAACGTATTCAACCATTAAAAAGGCTGCTGCACCCATAATTGGCGGTGTTAGCTGACCATTGGTGGATGCGGCAACTTCGACTGCTCCTGCTTTTGTTCCTGGGAAACCTACTCGTTTCATCAGCGGAATGGTGAATGTCCCTGTTGTAACAACGTTCGCAATAGAAGAGCCCGACACTAGACCAGACAAACCAGACGCAACAACTGCAGCTTTTGCCGGGCCGCCTTTCATGTGGCCAAGTAGCGAGAAAGCCACTTTAATGAAGTAGGCACCTGCACCTGCTCGTTCAAGCATTGCGCCGAATAACACAAATAGGAATACAAAAGATGTAGAGACACCGAGTGCAACACCAAATACCCCTTCGGTGGTTAACCAAAGGTGAGACATGGCTTTATTTAAGCTTGCCCCTTTGTGGGCGATGACATCTGGCATGTGCGGGCCGCCAAATGTGTACAGTAAGAATACGGCCGCCACAACCATCAGTGGTGGACCTAATGCACGTCTTGTCGCTTCAAGTAGTAGCACCATACCCGTCGCGGCAGCGACTATATCTAAGGTTGTTGGCGCTCCAGAACGGCCAGCGAGTTCCGTATAAAAGAGATAAATGTATGCAGCGGAGAAGCTTCCCGCTAAAGCCAGCACCCAATCAATGATAGGGATGTAGTTACGTGATGAATTCTTTGAAGCTGGATAAGCCGTAAAAGCTAAGAATATAGCGAACGTGAGATGAATTGCACGAGCTTGAGTGTCATTAAGTACGGCAAAATTAAAAATGAACGGTAATGGGGATGCGTACCAAAGTTGGAACAGCGACCAACATAGAGGGACAAACCAAAGAATACGGCCTGGAATTCCTTTTGGATTTCTAGCTCCGGTATCGGCTTGTGCCACCATTTCTTGCACATCTTGAGACGGTGTTGTTGTCTGCGTCATGTACTTTGTCCTTATTATCGATGGTCTGGTATATCTATAGTGCATTTTGTATGAAATGTATAAACGCCTTCATTGTTAGAAGATGGATTACATGACATTGATGGTAGTTATTATAGATGTAATACGGGGTCTAATTGCTTGCGATGTAAATCTAAATAGGTGTGCAACTACTAAGGAGGCACATAGCCTCCTTAGTGTTAAAGAACGTTCGCTTATTTTAGCAAGCCAACTTCTTTGTAGTATTTCTCAGCACCTGGGTGTAGAGGAATAGAAAGACCAGCTTTCACCATGTCTTCTTTTTTAAGGTTCGCAAACGCAGGGTGTAGACGCTTAAACGTAGCGAAGTTTTCAAATACCGCTTTTGCTACATTGTATGCAATTTCATCAGAAACGTCAGTTGTCGTTACCATTGTTGCAGCAACACCGAAACTGTTTACATCACCCTCTGTGCCACGGTACATACCGGCAGGAACCGTGCTGTACGCGTAGTATGGGTTGTCCGCTACGATTTTATCGATCTGAGGACCCGTCGCTGAAACGAGTTTTGCATCACATGATGTTGTCGCTTCTTTAATTGATCCGTTCGGGTGACCAACCATGTAGATGAATGCATCAATCTTGTTATCACAAAGCGCTTGTGAACGCTCAGAGCCTTTCAGCTCAGAAGCCAGTTTGAAGCTATCGTTTGTCCAACCTAGTGCGTCCATTACTACGCCCATTGTTGCACGGTCACCAGAACCTGGGTTACCGATGTTAACGCGTTTACCTTTTAGGTCTTCAACACCGTTAATGCCAGCATCCGAACGAGCAATAATGTTGAATGGTTCTGTATGTAGAGAGAACATTGCGCGTAGTTTGTTGTACGGACCTTGCTCTTCAAACTTACTAGTACCGTTGTAACCGTGATATTGCCAGTCAGACTGAACAACACCAAAATCCAATTCGCCAGCACGAATAGTATTAACGTTATAAATAGAGCCGCCAGTAGATTCTACTGAACAACGAATGTTGTGGTCTTTACGGCCTTTGTTTACAAGTTTACAAATGGCACCACCTGTTGGGTAGTAAACACCTGTTACTGAACCTGTACCAATCGTGATGAACTCTTGAGCATTAGCAGCGCCAGCACCCATTACAGCAGCGGCGATAACACCGATCTTAATAAGTTTATTAAATGCCATGAATATTCCTTCCTTAATTCATTATTAGCCCCAAAACAAGTGTAGTCGTTTTGAGAGTTTCCTCGTTTGGAAACGGCATCTTTTTCAATCCATACATTGAAAAAGTGGCTGAATAATAGCAAAAAAACGGAGAATAATTATATCAATGTTAAGAAATGTAGTTGATTACGCTGACATGTAACGGGTGGGTTAAAAGTGTGCTAGGTTGGTAATTATTTATTTTTCAAACTCTTACGTTAGTTTTTTGGGTGTGTTAGAACATCTCTCAGATGTGAAGTTGGTCACGAATGTAATAACGAATTCATGACCAATAGGGCGGTTGAATTTGTTTACCCCGCGTATTCGAACAGTTCACAAACAGATTCAAACAGCTGCTCAGTGGTGACTGATAGAGTTGGGGTGATAAAGATTGTGTCATCTCCCGCGACAACGCCAAGTATGCCTTCTGACTTACCCAAAGAGTCTAAAAGTCGCGCGATCAACTGCGCTGCTCCTGGGCCTGTATGGATCACGACAATGGCTGAGTTTCGGTCAATATCAAGAACGAGTTCTCTCAGTGAGCTAGAAACGGTTGGCACGCCAAGTTCAGCAGGTAAACAGTAGACCATTTCCATCTTAGCATTGCGGGTTCTGACTGCACCAAACTTGGTCAGCATCCGAGATACTTTCGATTGGTTGATGTTTTCGAAACCTTCATTTTTTAATGCATCGACAATATCGCCTTGAGAACCAAACCTTTCTTCTTTTAGTAATGATTTGAAGGCTCGGACTAGATTGTCTTGTTTCTCTGTATTACGCATGATTCAGATTCTTTGGATGGTTGATAGTGCATATATTCGCATAGCTATGCACATTTATCCAAACGATAGGCTCGAATTATGTCTAACTGGTCACTGTAAACTATTGTGAAAATAGGTTGGTTTCGTTACTTAAGTTATTGTCAATAAACAATATTGATAGACTTTATCCATCAGTCTTGTGGCACATTTTTATTGAGTTGCGCTAGGTCGCAAAGCGGGCGTTAATCGATTGTAATCAATATATGAATAATATATTTTTAACGTTAAGTGATTATAAAATTCCTACATACATAATATAAGAGATCCACTCTCAAGGAGACTACAATGAAAGTAGCCGTGATTGGTGCCGCTGGTGGCATCGGCCAAGCTTTAGCCCTTCTTCTTAAAAACCGCCTTCCAGCGGGTTCAGATTTAGCCCTATATGACATCGCTCCAGTAACACCAGGTGTTGCAGCAGACTTAAGTCATATCCCAACGCCGGTATCGATCAAAGGATACTCCGGTGAAGATCCAACACCGGCACTAGAAGGTGCGGATGTTGTTCTAATTTCAGCGGGTGTTGCTCGTAAGCCAGGAATGGATCGTGCTGATCTTTTCAATGTGAATGCAGGGATTGTTAAATCTCTAGCAGAAAAGATAGCGGTTGTTTGCCCGACAGCTTGCGTAGGTATCATTACTAACCCAGTAAATACTACGGTTCCAATCGCAGCAGAAGTACTTAAGAAAGCGGGTGTTTACGATAAACGCAAGCTATTTGGTGTGACAACACTTGATGTTATTCGTAGCGAGACATTTGTTGCGGCACTGAAAGATAAAGATCCAGGTGACATTCGCGTTCCTGTTATTGGTGGACACTCAGGTGTGACTATTCTTCCTTTACTGTCTCAAGTTGAAGGTGTTGAGTTTACTGCGGATGAAGTTGAAGCATTAACGAAGCGCATTCAGAATGCAGGTACGGAAGTTGTTGAAGCTAAAGCGGGTGGCGGTAGTGCGACTTTATCAATGGGTCAAGCAGCGTGTCGTTTTGGTTTAGCGCTAGTTAAAGCTCTACAGGGCGATGATTCAGTTATTGAGTGCGCTTACGTTGAGGGTGACGGTGAGCATGCTCCATTCTTTGCTCAGCCAGTTAAACTTGGTAAAGATGGTGCAGAGGCTATCTTGAGCTACGGCGAGCTTAGCGACTACGAAAAAGCAGCGCTGGATGGCATGCTAGAAACACTTAATGGTGACATTGAGATCGGTATCGAGTTTGCTAAGTAAGCTTTGTAGCTAAAAACCGTATCGCTAAAAAAAGCTGATCTTTGGATCAGCTTTTTTAATTCTGCAAGCTCTTGGCTAATAACAAAAGACCAGGATTTCTCTCAAAACTCTCTTTGGGTTAGAGGTGGGGGAGAGAAAATAGTTACTTGGTTCGATTAACCGCTAAGTGCGCTATGGCAACCAAAGCCTGTTTATATTCAGATTCTGGTAATGGTTCTAATTCGGAAATAGCCTTGTCAGCTTCAGCAAGAGCGCGCTCAGTAGTATATTCCAAAGAGCCATGTTCTTTCATAGCCGCCAGGATGTCATCCAATCGCTCCATTCCGTTAGAGTGCTCAATCGCATCTCTAATCATTAGAGCCTGTTGCTCATTCCCATTACGCATAGCGTGAAGGAGAGGAAGGGTCGGTTTTCCTTCTGCAAGGTCATCCCCGACATTTTTACCCATCTCTTTGCCGTCAGAAGTGTAATCCATCACATCATCAATCAACTGAAAAGCGGTGCCTAGGTATTTACCGTAGTTTTGCAGTGCGATCTCAATGTCATTTGATGCATTACTTAAAATAGCCCCAATTTGAGTGGCTGCCTCAAACAAGCGAGCGGTTTTAGAGTAGATGACCTGCATGTAGCTTTCTTCTGTGGTGTTTGGGTCGTTACAGTTCATTAGCTGTTGAACTTCACCTTCCGCAATCACGTTCACAGAATCACTCATGAGCTCAAGGATCCTTAATGATCCAAGCGTGGTCATCATTTGGAAAGAGCGGGTATAAATGAAATCACCGACTAGAACACTGGCTGCATTTCCAAAGGCAGCGTTAGCTGTTTCTTTTCCACGACGCATGTCTGACTCGTCGACGACATCATCGTGCAACAGAGTAGCAGTGTGGATAAACTCAATAAAAGCAGCCGCAGTGATATGCGCCTCGCCTTTGTAATCGAGTGCACGCGCTGAAAGAATCGCGAGCAGTGGGCGTAGGCGTTTGCCACCGCCACTTACAATGTAGTATCCCAGTTGATTGATTAAAGATACGTCAGAGTTGAGTTGAGCTTGAATAGTTTCATTCACTTTTGCCATGTCGTCGGCAGTAAGCGCTTGGATAGCTTTAAAATCCATTATAAATCCGGCTGAGGTTAGACCCTGTAAGGTGTTCTTATCTTCTTTAATAGCTGAATAATACACTAAAAAACGTTGAAAAATACATTACTTAAAGGCATGATTGCCGCACTTTTCTTTGGCGAACAGGTTTTCGCCAATTTTTTAAAAATATGGCTTGTCATAGTCGTATGATTCCCGTAGAATCTGCGCCCTATTGATTAGTTTAGCGCACACCCGAGTTGTACAAATAACAACCAAAGGCTGTGCGGAAAAAGCGGAGTAAAATATGTACGCTGTTTTCCAATCTGGTGGCAAACAACACCGAGTTAGCGAAGGTCAAACCCTTCGTTTAGAGAAATTAGACGTTGAAACTGGTGCAACTGTAGAGTTTGATAAAGTTCTTCTAGTTGCTAACGGTGAAGAAATCACTGTTGGTGCACCTCTTGTAAATGGTGGCAAGGTTACTGCGGAAGTAGTACAACACGGTCGTGGCGATAAAGTAAAAATCGTTAAGTTCCGTCGTCGTAAGCACTCTCGTAAAGAGCAGGGTCACCGTCAGTGGTTCACGGAAGTGAAAATTACTGGCATTAACGCTTAAGTATTAGGAGAGTTTAACAATGGCACATAAAAAAGCTGGTGGTTCTACTAATAACGGCCGCGATTCAGAAAGCAAACGTCTTGGTGTTAAGCGTTTCGGTGGTGAATCTGTTCTTGCAGGTAACATCATCGTTCGTCAACGTGGTACTAAATTCCACGCTGGCACTAACGTTGGTATCGGTAAAGACCACACTCTTTTCGCTCTTACTGAAGGTAAAGTGAAATTTGCAGTGAAAGGTCCTAAAAACCGTAAATTTGTTAGCATCGAAAGCGAGTAATTAAGCCTGGCTTAGTTATCCTTAGCTTTTAAGCTGAATTCAAAAGCCCTGCCGATTTGGCGGGGTTTTTTATTTATAGACGCTATACCACAAACCCTAGGTCACTGGGATTTATGGTCTAACGTCTACTAGACTAGTAGTGATTTCCCACGTGCATGAGTGGAGTGTAAAATGAAATTTGTTGATGAAGCAACGGTAAAGGTTGAAGCCGGTGATGGCGGTAATGGAACCGTAAGTTTTTGGCGAGAAAAGTTCATCACCAAAGGTGGCCCTGATGGTGGTGACGGCGGTGATGGCGGTGACGTTTATCTACTGGCGGATGAAAACCTAAACACCTTGATTGATTATCGTTTCCAGCGTTTTTATGACGCAGAACGTGGTGAGAATGGCCGCGGTGGTAACTGTACGGGTAAGCGCGGTAAAGATAAAATCATGCGAGTGCCTGTTGGAACTCGTGCTGTTGATATCCATACAAATGAGATCGTCGGTGAAGTTGCTGAGCATGGTAAGAAGATCATGGTCGCTAAAGGTGGCTGGCACGGTCTCGGTAACACACGCTTTAAGTCATCGGTAAACCGTGCTCCGCGTCAGAAGACAATGGGCACAAAAGGGGAAGTTCGTGAACTTCGTCTTGAGCTTTTGCTATTGGCTGATGTCGGCATGCTTGGTTTGCCTAATGCCGGTAAATCGACTTTTATTCGCTCTGTATCGGCTGCGAAACCAAAGGTGGCAGATTATCCGTTTACGACTCTTATTCCAAGCCTAGGTGTGGTGAGTGTGGTTCCTGGCAAGAGCTTTGTGGTTGCGGATATTCCGGGTTTGATCGAAGGTGCTGCTGATGGTGCTGGTCTAGGTATTCGATTCTTGAAGCACTTAGAGCGTTGTCGTGTTTTACTTCACATGATCGACATTATGCCAATTGACGAAAGTGATCCTGCACGAAATGCATTAACGATCATTGACGAACTCGAGCAATACAGTGAAAAGCTCGCAGACAAACCAAGATGGTTAGTCTTCAACAAAGTTGATCTCATGCCTGAGGAAGAAGCGAATGAAAAGATCCAAGAGATCTTAGAAGCGCTCGCTTGGGAAGGTGATTACTACCAAGTGTCGGCTATCAATAAACGTGGTACTCAGGAATTATGCTACAAACTCGCTGACTTTATGGAGCAGTTGCCACGTGAAGAAGAAGAGATAGACGAAGAAGATAAAGTCGACTTTATGTGGGACGATTACCATAAAGATGCGATGAGTGGCGACAATGTTGTGACTGAAGATGATGATTGGGATGATGAAGACTGGGATGACGAAGAAGATGACGGTCATGTTATCTACGTTCGTGACTAAGTCATCTTGACAGTTAGTTGAACAAATCTGCAATCATTGAAACCGTAAAGTCGAAAGGCTTTACGGTTTTTTATTGTCTATATCATTTTGTCGCAACGATAAATTTGGCACTATAAATTTTTGAAAGGAAGCAGGAAAGGGCTCATGGAATTGAATCAAAGAGCAATCTCTAGATTTATTGCTCAAGCTGGGCAAATGTTGCTGGCCCATGGGGCTGAAAGTACGCTGGTTGGAAGTATTACTCACCGTATTGGTATCGCATGTGGATTAGATGAAGTAGAGGTTTCTTTATCCGCGAGTTCTTTAGTTGTGACTACGGTTTATCAGGATCACTGTATAACGACCGCTAGGCACAGCCCTGACCGTGGTATCAACATGCGTGTTATTACACAGATTCAACGAATTTGCATAATGCTCGAAAAAGGTATTTTAGATAGTCGCCTTGCACAGCAGAAACTAAACAAAATAACGCCTGAACGCTATAATCGCTGGTTAGTCGTGTTTATGATTGGCCTATCTTGCGCTTCTTTTAGTCGCCTTGCTGGCGGTGATTTCAATGTCTTTCTTATGACGTTCATCGTCTCTTCTATAGGGATGATCGTTCGTCAAGAGTTTGGTCATCGCCACTTTAATCCTATGGTCAATTTTTCAGTGACGGCGTTCGTCACAACGATCGTATCTGCACAAGCCGTGATCTTTTCCATTGGTAATCAACCCACCATCGTGATGGCGTCATCTGTGTTAATGCTCGTTCCTGGCTTTCCTCTCATTAACTCTGTCGCAGATATGCTCAAAGGTTACATCAACATGGGAATTGCTCGATTTGTCATGGCGAGCTTACTGACGCTATCAACGTGCTTAGGTATTGTTGGTGCTATGAACTTAATGAATGTTTGGGGGTGGGGAGTATGATTGATCTTCTCCTGGGTCTTGTGCACGATATGGCTTTTTCTGCTATTCCTGCTGTCGGGTTTGCCCTTGTGTTTAATGTTCCTCAAAAAGCGCTTGTCTATTGCGCATTGGGTGGGGCTATTGGCCATGGTTCACGTTATTTAATGATGCACTTTGGTATTCCAATAGAGTGGGCGACGTTTTTTGCTGCAACGAGTGTTGGCATGATAGGTGTTCGATGGTCGCACCGATTTTTAGCTCACCCTAAAGTCTTTACCGTGGCAGCGATGATCCCCATGGTGCCGGGCGTTTTCGCTTTTAAAGCGATGATTGCCATGGTTGAAATGAATCAGCTGGGTTATTCGGCGGAACTGATGGCAGTGCTGTTTAGTAACTTTTTGAAATCGATGTTTATCATCTCTGGGCTTGCGATTGGATTAGCAATGCCGGGACTGTTATTCTACCGCCGTAAACCCATAGTATAGAATTGAAACTAGGATAAAAAATGATCATCAGCATGGTTGCCGCGATGGCAGACAATCGTATTATTGGTAAAGACAATCAAATGCCGTGGCACTTGCCAGCCGATTTTTCATGGTTTAAACGCTGCACCATGGGTAAGCCTGTCGTCATGGGTAGAAAAACGTATGATTCTATAGGTCGTCCATTACCTGGCCGTTTAAACATTGTTATTAGCCGAGATGAGAACCTTTCCATTGAAGGTGTGACAACCGTCACTTCCATTGAGGAGGCTATAAAAGTATCTGGAGATGTTGAAGAGGTCATGATCATTGGGGGTGGCGCTATCTATAAGGCGTGTTTACCGATAGCAAATAAGTTGTATGTGACTCATATTGAAGCCGACATTGATGGGGATACTCAATTCCCTAGTTGGGGCGATGAATTTACGGAGACTTACTCAGAGAAATATCCGGCGGATGAGAAAAATGCTTATAACCTAAGATTTACTATTTTAGAGCGATGAGCCTGGACGACGAGTCGTGTCAGTTGAGCAATCACTCGTCGTGGTTGCTCAGATTACGCGGTTAGTGAGTCTTGACTGAAATACTGCTTATCTTCCCAGCGCAGCATGGTTAAGCTTCCCCCCCAAACACATCCGGTGTCGAGCCCAATCACATCTTCTTTGTCATAGCCTTGAAGTGCTGCCCAGTGACCAAAGATCACTGTTTTAGTGAGTTTTTTTCTCAATGGTGCTTTAAACCATGGGATGAGCCCGTGACTTGATTGAGTATCAAGTTTGCTGGGTGGTAGTTTACAAGCCATGTCTAAACTTGAATCTTCAAAGCAGTATCGCATTCTAGTGAGCGCATTGATGCTGTAGCGATAGCGTTCAATACCTTTTAGACTTTTCTTCCATAAGGTTGGACTGTTGCTGTACATGTTTTCGATTAGCCATGCCCATTGATCACTTTTTAGAATGAGTTCAATCTCTTCAGCAGCCTTGCGTGCTTGCTTTAAGCTCCACTGAGGTGAAATTCCTGCATGTGTCATGACGAAATCAGGGTGTTCAGCGAGCAGTGGCTGGTGCCTCAACCACGTGAGCAGTTCGTCTTTGTCAGGGGCTGAGAAAATAGGCGCTGTTTTATCTTTGCTTTTTACTTTATGGATACCAAGTGATACCCCAAGCAGATGCAGATCGTGATTGCCCAGTATAATTTGCGCAGCAGATCCTAATCCTTTTATAAATCGTAAGGTTTCTAATGATTTGGGGCCCCGTGCAACTAAGTCACCGGTAATCCATAACTGATCCATTTTAGGATCAAATTGAGCTTGTTTTAGTAGGCATTGAAGCTCATCTAAGCAGCCTTGTATGTCACCAACAATATACGTAGACAAGAGTGTTCCTTAGTTGAGGATATTTGGAATAGCAAGCCGAAATGGGGTTATCTCAGTGGTAAATTCAGTGCCGTCATGATCATGGAAAATATACTGCCCTTGCATTACACCGATAGGGGTTTCAATGGCGGTAGCACTGGTGTAGCTGTACTCTTTATTACTCTCGATATGAGGCTGTTGTCCAACCACTCCCTCTCCCTCAATCGACATTTGTTTTCCATCTGCATCGGTGATTAGCCAGCGGCGACTGATTAACTGAACGGTATCTTCACTGAGGTTTTTGATGGTAATGAGGTAGGCAAAAATGTAGTGGTTGTCGTCAGGCGTTGACTGCTCTTCTACATACTTAGTTTGGACTTGTATTTGGATTTCTGGAATAGGCTCAAGCATGATCACTCCCGATCAGTCGTGGCTTTCATAAAGTTCAGCCCTTATTTCTTGAACAAGATATAAGGGCTGAATAAAGAAGTCTAGTGGTTCGCGTCTAGCCAATTTGCCATATCGACAAATTGCTCAAGCGTTAGATTCTCAGGTCGCATTCCTGGATTAACACCAAGCTCTTCCAATTGCTCTTTGCTAATGAGGCTTTTATAACAATTTCGCACTGTCTTACGACGTTGGTTAAAGCCTTCACGACAAACACGATCTAACCATTTTAGATTCGTAGCCGGGTATGGCAGCTCTTCATATGGCATCAAACGGACGACCGCAGAGTCGACCTTTGGTGGTGGAACAAAAGCGGTTGGCGGAACTTCAAGAACCGGCGTTACTTTACAGTAATACTGTGCCATGACCGTTAATCGACCATAGGCTTTGCTGCCAGGGCCTGCTGCGAGACGATTGACCACTTCTTTTTGCAGCATAAAGTGCATATCTTGAATGTCTTTATGGAACTCAAATAGATGGAACATCAAAGGCGTCGAGATGTTGTAAGGCAGGTTACCAAAAATACGTAACTTATTGTTTGGTTTAACCAGTTGCTCGAAGTCGAACTTCATTGCATCGCCTTCGTGAATCGTCAACTTGTCTGCAAGGTCTGGATGGTTACGCAGACGCTCAGCAAGATCTCTATCAAGCTCAATGACAGTGAACTTATCGACGAGTTTGCCTACAGGCTCAGTAATCGCCCCAAGCCCTGGGCCGATTTCAACCAGATTTTGACCCGGAAGAGGGTTAATTCCAGAGACAATACCGTCAATAATATACGGATCATTTAGGAAGTTTTGACCAAAACGTTTACGCGCTTTGTGCCCTAAGTGGACATCATTTCTCATATTTTTCTCAAGTTTCGTGCTTATCGCATTAATTAGGTTGTTTATCTACCAATTCAATCGCGTGAGCCAGTGCTGTTTTAAAGCTTCCTGTGTCCGCATTGCCAGTCCCGGCAAGATCGAGTGCGGTACCATGGTCGACCGATGTTCTTATAAAGGGTAGACCAAGAGTAATGTTTACGGAACGACCAAATCCTTTGTATTTCAATACGGGTAGGACTTGATCATGATACATTCCTAATACTGCATCAGCTTCTTGTAAGTACTTCTCATTGAAAATGGTATCGGCCGGTAGAGGACCAATTAAATTAATACCATCTTCTTGGCGAATTTTTTCTAGTGTCGGTGAGATTGTGTCAATCTCTTCTCGGCCTAAGCAACCATCTTCACCCGCATGTGGATTTAAACCACACACATAGATAGATGGGTTTTCAATAGCAAACTTGGTCACTAGATCTTGGTGAAGGATGTGTACAATTTTTGTCAATCTTTCTTCGGTGACGGCTTGTGAAACATAAGCCAAAGGAATATGTGTGGTCACTAGAGCCACTCTTAATCCTTCTGTCGCAAGCATCATAACAACCAGTGGTGTATTCGATTTCTCAGCGAAGAACTCAGTGTGGCCACTAAAAGCAACACCAGCTCGATTGATCACCCCCTTGTGAACAGGGCCGGTGACAATAGCATCAAATTCATTATTCATACAGCCTAATGCGGCTCTTTCTAATGTTTTTAATACATAATGGCCATTAGCTTCGTCAAGGTTGCCGACTTCACACGGAGCATCAAGAGCGATGTGATCAATGACCAGTGACCCCGATTGCTGTGGAGTGATATCGAGAGACTCTTGATAGTCAATAATATCCACATCGATGTTTAACTGTTCTGCGCGTTGTTTTATCAAGTGCTTATCTGCGCAAACAACAATTTGATGACTCCAATTCTCTTGAGATAGAGCTAAAACGAGATCGGGGCCTATTCCAGCAGGTTCACCTGCGGTGACCACGATGCGCTTAATTGTCATCTTGATCTTCCTCGATGATTTCTACGAAGGCGCTCGCGCGTAATTCTTGCAGCCATGCACTGGCTTCTTCATTGAACTTTCTATTGAACAAAATGCCGTAAGCACGGTTTTTCAATGCGGAATCTGTTCTATCGACTTCACGACGATCCAGTACTTCCACGATGTGCCAGCCATGAACGGTTTTAAATGGCTCACTGATTTGCCCAACAGCAAGAGTTTCCACCTGGTGTTTAAATTCAGGAACGTAAAGATCCGGAGTTTGATAGCCTAATTCCCCATCTTGGACCGCAGAGCCTGGGTCTTGACTATATTGCTGTGCAAGGTCACCAAAGGTTGCTTCACCGCTAAGCACTTGGCGAGTGATCTCCAGAAGATCTCGCTGAACGCCTTCGTCACTTAAAATCACGGTTGGTTTGATCAAGATATGGCGAGCGTTGACTTCTGTTACTGCGACGACTTCTAGCCCTTTCACATCGTCAATCTTGAGAATGTGAAAGCCAATGCCACTTCGAAATGGACCAATAATGCTGCCTTTATTCTGGAGTTTGATTTGATCAGCAAAGATGGTTGGCATCTCTTCTTTACGCATCCAACCCCAGTCACCACCCTCTAAAGCTTTTGGTCCTTTGGAGTAGGTGTAAGCCATGGTCTCGAAACTTTCACCATCATCGAGTTTTTGTACGAGCTCATTCGCCAACTCTTCTACTTCAGATTTCTCTTGCCCATCATTAAAGCGTAACTGAATATGGCTAATGTTGTACTGAACCGATGCGTTGGTTTCTTGAGCCAAAATGTCGGCAAGGTTTTCTACTTCAGCAGGAAGAATATTGATTCGACGACGTACTAAAGCATTGCGAGCTTCACTGGCTGCGATTTCTTTACGTACCTGCTCTCGAAACGCGGCGTATGTTAGGCCTTCTGCCTCAACAGCGGCCGTCAGTTGCTCGATCGTCTGCTTGTTATTTTTTGCAATATCTGCGATAGCTTGATTTAGGCGATTATCATCAATTCGTACCCCAAGTCGTTCAGCTTCTTGTTGTTGAATCGTATCGACAATCAATTTTTCTAATACTTGCTCACGCAAAACGGATTCATCCGGAAGGGCTTGACCACTCTCTTTTGCGTTGGCTCGAAGTGTCTTAAACGCAGTATCGAGATCGCTTTGTAACACCACGCCTTCGTTTACGATAACTGCTATTTTGTCCAGTGCAACTGGCTCCGCACTGATAGCTGTCACCGATAAGCTTGTGATACTTCCAAGCAGGATCTGTTTCCACAGTTTCATTTGAAATCCTATAAGTCATTATGGGATAACGTCATTCGTCGTTAACCCGTATTCAAAAATAATTAGTTGTTTAAGAAAAATGGTCTGCCATAACCGAGAGCATTACCCGCACTAGCAACACCAGCGGCACTTGAGTCTGAACCGATGGTGGTCCCAAACCCGACGATACCAAAGTTAATACCGAGGTTTTTTTCGTAAATAGGTGCCGCGTTAGGGTTGGTAACAAAGTCTCCGTCCCAACTGATGATTCTATTACTGTATGTGAAGCCGATATACCAGCAATCTGAGCGGTATTGCAATGTGGCTAGCCACTCAAGGTTTTGATCGGTAGTTAGGTCGTAAAAATATTGCGCACTGGTGTTCCAGTGTCGATTAATCTGATAACCGCCTAAGAGGCCTGCTTGGGATATACCATCTTTAGTGATGGAATCTACGCTGAAATCTACGGTTTCCTCTAGATACTCTTTAGTTACGTAACGATAGTTTGTTTGTATGTAACCACCATTGAATCGATATTCAAGCGTACTATTCCCGAGTTGTACCTCACTGGAGTCAATGTCGTACTGAATACCGCCATGATAGAAGAGGTAATCGGCATAATTGAAGTCCATCTCAACGGCCCATGCAGAGTAGTTGGTTGATTCAGGCTCACTGTCAGAATTACTCACTAAGGAATTTTTTGTCTCTTTGTCTAAATAAAAAATTTGCCCAAAGGAAATGTTGAGTCTTTCTTTATAGGCATCATCAAAAAATCTTGATGACGCGCCATAACTGAATTGGTTTGCAGCTGCGATCTTATCGACACCACTGTATTTTCTGCTGCGAAATAGACCATAGTAATCGGTTTGGAGCAAGGTAGTATCGTAATCGCCTATCGCAGTTTGATCTTGTTTCGGTACATACAAGTATTGAACCTGAGGCTCTAGTGTTTGCGTGTAGCTATCCAAAATCGCGGTATCTCGCTCTAGCACCACGCCGGCATGAGTGCGAAATTCTGGAATTAGTCGAGAAACTGTCTCTTCGAGGAGTGGGTTCGACACATCATCTAGATCTTGTTGATAATAGGTACCAAGAAGCCGCGCCTCTGTAGTCCAACTTCCCCAGGTGTTGGCTAGCGGAATAGTAATCCCTGGCTCAATATGTGTTCGAGTAGCAGAAGGCATATCATCAGCGTCTGTTTCAAATCGAGAAATATGGCTGATGAAATCAAAATCAACGTACTTCATTACCTCTGGCGCATAATAGTTAAATTCAACTTGTGGCATCAATCGGTAAGGGAGATTACCACTGGTGGTTAGGACTTGAAAATCTCGGACAAGTACAGATGCATCCCAGTCTTCACTACGATAAGTAGCTTTCCCCTCTTGAAGAAGCTGTCCGTCTTCTCGATTACCAATGCTTGAATCAACATGACTAAAGTATGCAATATCACTGACTTTAGAGTAGTCTATTTCAAACTTCCAAGCCTCTTGGAAAATACCATCATGTTCGTATTGAAAGCCCCAACGATCTCCGTAATCAGTGTACTTTTTATCATCTTGTAGGTATTCGGTTTTTATTGTTCCAAAGCCTAAATCCGACAAGTAACGAAATTCACTGTTGAGCTGGGTACCACGCTCTTGCATATACTTGAATGTTGTTTCTAGGTCGTAGTTTGGCGCGAGGTTCCAATAGACAGGCACCTCCATTTCAAAACCATCACTCGAACCATAGCCCACAGTAGGGTAAAGAAACCCTGTTTTTCGCGTGTCACCAATAGGTACAGTTAAATAGGGCAGATAAAAGACGGGGACACTCTGTATTTCAAAGCGTGGGTTATAAAATGTCGCTTCATCTTTATTTTGATCAATGTCGATGCTACTCGCGCGCATACGCCAAGCATTATTACCTTCTGGGCAAGAAGTTATGCTGCCATCTTCTATTTCGTACACGGCCTTGCCTGTTTTGGCCATAAAGACCGCGTCGCCACGGCCTGGTTCACAAAGGAAGTTATACTGAGTATTTTCCGCGGTCAGTTCATCCGTATTAAGATCATTGGTCGCGCGATCCGAAATGGTTTTAATTTCACCATCACTAAAATGAACATTGCCTTTCGCCACAACCACATTGTCTTGCTGATGAAGGGTTACCTCATCGGCGGTCATGCGTTTTTTGCCCTGCGTGATGATGACATCGCCTTTATAGGTGGACTTCTCATTATTGAGAGCCTCTAGGCTATTGGCTTCCACATCGATTGGGAGCTCATTTGGGTTTTCTGCATCAGGTCGATTGACCAGGCATTGGTCAATAGGGTCTAATATTTGGCATTGTCCGAAAGCAGGCATTTCTTGCACGTCATCTTTTTGTACCGTTTCGGCATTAGTCTGAGGCACTAACAAGGCGGTACTGATGGAAGTGGCTAATAAAGTGCGGGAAAAAAATGGCATCGAGTTTTACTGTCCTGTTGAACTTGATTTATCCGGTGAATGAGTACCGAATGTAAAAATACGGTTCTATCATAAAGGAATTTCCTGCTGACGACACTATCAGACCACTTTGTGGTA
The DNA here is from genome assembly GCF_002877365.1 of Vibrio sp. 10N.261.55.A7. Taxonomy (GTDB): domain Bacteria; phylum Pseudomonadota; class Gammaproteobacteria; order Enterobacterales; family Vibrionaceae; genus Vibrio. The sequence goes on along the minus strand of NZ_MCWZ01000287.1, from coordinate 30,723 downwards.
GAAAAATTCACAGATTGAGAGCACATAATGCATATTTTTGGCAAAATGTTGGGCGCTTTTTTTGGCTTCCTGTTTGGAGGGCCATTTGGATTGGTCTTTGGTTTATTTATCGGCCACCAATTTGACAAAGCACGCCGATTAAATCAAGCGGGTTTTAGAAACGGTGCTTTTGGTTCGGGCCCAAGCCAAACTGAACGTCAAGACGAGTTTTTTAAAGCCGCGTTTGCGGTTATGGGACATGTTGCAAAGGCAAAAGGCCAAGTAACGGCTCAGGAAATCCAACTTGCTAGCACAATGATGGAGAGAATGAATCTTCATGGTGAGCAACGCGTTGCCGCGCAGAATGCATTTCGAGAAGGGAAAGAATCTAACTTTCCGCTTGATAGTATTCTAGAGCGAGTGAAGATTTCGGCAGCGGGTCGTTTTGACTTAATGCAGTTCTTTCTAGAGCTTCAGATATCAGCAGCGTTTGCTGATGGATCGATTCATCCAAGCGAGCGTAACGTCCTGCATAAAATAGCCAAAGGGCTAGGTTTTTCTTCTGCTCAGCTTGAACAGCGCCTGCGGATGCAAGAAGCCGCGTTTCGCTTTCAGCAAGGTGGTGGAGCTCACCATGGGCACAGTCAATCAGGTTCGTGGCAGCAAGAGAGCCAGGCTGATCAACTTACAGCTGCATACGATGTACTGGATGTCAGTGAAAAGGCTGAATCTAAAGAAATTAAGCGTGCGTACCGCAAATTAATGAATGAGCACCACCCTGACAAGCTAATGGCGAAAGGGCTGCCGCCAGAGATGATGAACGTTGCGAAAGAGAAATCGCAGGAGATTCAGAATGCCTATGATCTAATAAAAAAGGTCAAAGGCTTCAAATAAATAGTCTGTGGTAATAATTGAAAAGGCGAGCCTTCTACATAAGATAGGGCTCGCCTTTTTTGTTACGCAATTAGTCTCGATGCTAGCTACTCATAAAAAATTACGACTACTTTCGCACCGCAATGGCTTCAATTTCGATACCCACATCTTTTGGTAAACGAGCGACCTCAACACATGAACGTGCAGGGTAGTGAGCAACATTGTGCTCATCAAAGAAGGCGCCGTACACTTCATTGACTGCAACGAAGTCGTTTAAGTCTTTGACAAAAACCGTCAGTTTTACAATGTCACCAACGGTTAAGCCTGATGCTTCAACAACGGCTTTTACGTTCTCAAGAGACTGACGTGCTTGCACTGTGATTTCTGGAGAAACTTCACCCGTTACTGGGTTTACAGGGATTTGGCCTGAAGTTAAAACCATGCTGCCTAGGTCGACACCTTGAACATATGGGCCAATAGCTGCAGGAGCTGATTCAGTATGAAGAACTTTTGTCATGTTATTGATTCCGTCAATAGAGTGGAAGTAATTGCTCAGTTTGCCGTGAAATTCTAATGACGTAAAGAAAGAAAATGGCGTATAGAAAAAATCCCCTATCGACGGATAAGGGATCTAAGAACAAGCAGAGCATTGTCATTTAATTAACAGCAATAGTGAAATCCGTTATCTTTCGGTAACCACTTCGCGTGAGAATACCTTTTCACAGTATTTGCACTTAAGGCGAATATCATCATTTTTTTCAATGACACTGAAGCTACTTTCAACCGGCTCGTTGTGTGTGATGCAGTTGCTGTTTGGGCAGGTAAAAACATCATTAACCTGCTTAGGAAGTTCGAGAACGAGTTTCTTCGCCACTTCGTACTCTTCAATTTGATTAACGGTCGCATGAGGAGCGTACAAAGCTAATTTGCTCGCTTGCTCTTCATTGATAAACACGTTCTCTATCTTGAGCAGATCTTTCGCGCCAAGTGCCGACGACGGAAGATTTAAGCCGATGGTCACGCGCTGATGTGAGTTGTGCATATCAAACAAGCGCAGTACTTTAATACCAATTTGGGCAGGGATGTGGTCAATGACCGTACCATTTTTAATTGCTTCAACCTGCAATTGAGTTTCTTTAGACATATTTTTTCCTCTCTACAGGCTTTTATTGAGAACTAAGGCAAGCAACGCTTCACGTGCATAAACACCATTTTCAGCTTGCTCAAAGAAGTAGGCGTGCTTGGTTTTATCAACGTCAGTTGTGATTTCATCTACGCGCGGCAACGGGTGTAGCACCTTCATATTCTCACGTGCATTTTCAAGCATGTTCGCTCTCAGAATATAAGCCGACTTAATGTGTGCGTATTCAGATTCATCAAAGCGCTCTTTCTGAACACGTGTCATGTAGAGGATATCCAACTCAGGAATCACTTCTTCCATATCGGTATGCAAGCTGTATTCGATGTTGGCTTCGTCAAGTTCTTCACAGATGTAGTCTGGCATTGCTAGTGCTTCTGGCGCGACAAAATAAAAACGCACATTGTTAAATTTAGCCAGAGCTTGAGTCAACGAATGAACGGTGCGCCCATATTTTAGGTCGCCAACGAAAGCAACGTTTAGGTTGTCTAATCGCCCTTGGGTTTCTGCGATACTAAACAGATCAAGCAGAGTCTGCGTTGGGTGTTGGTTCGCGCCATCGCCTGCATTTATTACAGGCACACCGTTGGAGAATTCAGACGCTAAACGAGCTGCGCCCTCTTGAGGATGACGCATGACAAAGGCATCGACGTAAGATGAGATGACTTGTACTGAGTCTGCCAAGGTTTCGCCTTTTTTAGCCAAAGAGGTGTTACCGCCGCTATCAAAGCCGATGACATCGCCACCAATGCGCTGGATTGCCGTTTCAAATGAAAGGCGAGTACGAGTAGAAGGCTCGAAGAAGCAACTAGCGATTACTTTGTTTTTAATCAGTTCAGGTTGAGGATGAGATTTCAACTGACCTGCCGTATCAACTATCAGTTCCAACTCTTCGCGCGAAAGCTCTGGAATAGAGATAATGTGCTTTTTAAAAAGCGAGTTTGTCATGTTCTTCTTCCCTATCTTGAATGTTCTTAAAGCCACAAAAAAGCCCCCCAATAATGGGAGGCTTTAAAAATCGAGAGAATAACAGAAACCAATGACAGCAAAGCTAGGCTTAGAAATCCATCGTAGCTTGTGGTTTTTATATCGCTGTGTATTACACGATACCAGTGTCATCATTTCATAATCCTCTGACAAATTGCCGAGCATTATACGCCTTCGCAAAGTGAGCGCAAGCGATTACGTCAAGCTTCCTTTCTCTATTAGCTGCCTAGTGTCGCAACCATGATCGCCTTAATAGTATGCATGCGGTTTTCGGCCTCATCGAACACAATAGAGTGCTCTGACTCAAACACTTCTTCAGTGACTTCTAGGCCTTTCATGCCATATTTATCGGCCACTTCTTTGCCGATGACGGTTTCATCGTTGTGAAATGCTGGCAAGCAGTGCATAAATTTAATGTCCGAGTTACCCGTTAGGTTGAGAGTTTCTCTATTTACTTGATAAGGGGTCATTTTAGCGACGCGTTCATCCCAGGCTTCAGCGGCTTCACCCATAGAAACCCAAACGTCGGTATAGAGGAAATCACACCCCTTTACGCCTTCTTCAACGTTCTCAGTCAAAGTGATCTTTGCACCTGTTTGAGTCGCAATCTCTTGGCAAGTCGCGACAAGTGGCTCTTCTGGCCAAAACTCTTTTGGCGCTACCAGTCGAATGTCCATGCCCATTTTCGCCGCACCCACCATCAGTGAATTGCCCATGTTGTTGCGTGCATCGCCAAGATACGCAAAACTGATTTGATGCAGTAGCTTACCTTTGCCATGTTCAAGCATAGTCAGGAAATCCGCCAGGATTTGAGTTGGATGAAACTCATCTGTCAGGCCATTCCAGACAGGAACGCCAGCATGAGCACCAAGCTCTTCAACAATCTCTTGACCAAATCCGCGATATTCAATGCCGTCGTACATACGGCCTAAGACGCGTGCCGTGTCTTTCATGGATTCTTTTTGCCCAATTTGAGATCCCGATGGGCCTAGGTAAGAGACTTGAGCACCTTGATCAAACGCAGCCACTTCAAAGGCACAGCGAGTTCGAGTTGAGGCTTTTTCAAAGATCAACGCAATGTTTTTCCCAACCAGCTTCTTTTGCTCAGTGCCTGAATATTTTGCTTTTTTTAGATCAGCGGAAAGATCGATCAAAAACTGGATCTCTTTCGGCGTAAAGTCGAGCAGTTTTAGAAAATTACGATTGCGGAGATTAAAAGCCATGATGGAGTCCTTGGGGTATCGATTTATTATCGATTAGTAAAACATAAAAATGCATCATTTGTGAATAATTATTTTAAAAATAAAGCGAGATATCTTAGATAGCTCGCTTTATTGGTGGATAGAATGACAGGTCTTTGCCTAGCTCTACATATTCTCCTCGGCAAATTCAGCCAGTCGGCTACGTACCACGCCATTTAAGTGGATATTGGCGCTGCCCTCAAAGTTTTTAAAGCGCTCGACCATATAGGTGAGACCTGATGTAACAGGGGTTAAGTAATGGGAATCAATTTGTGCAAGGTTTCCAGAGCAGACAATTTTAGTTCCCTCGCCGCATCGAGTAATGATGGTCTTTATCTGAGAGGCCGTTAGGTTCTGACATTCGTCGAGAAGAACAAACGCATTTTGAATCGAGCGACCACGCATAAAGTTAATCGACTTGAATTGAATGTTTGCTTTGTCACAGATGTACTTCATCGAGCCTTCCGTGCAATGATCATTTTTATGCAAGGCTTCTAACGTATCGGTGACCGCCGCTAGCCAAGGCATCATCTTTTCTTCCTCACTGCCAGGCAAGAACCCAATCGACTCACCAATGTCTGGTGTGTTTCGGGTTACGATGATCTTGTCGAACATGTTCTTTTCGATGGTTTGCTCAAGCGCAGCAGCCATGGCGAGCAGGGTTTTACCACTACCAGCCGCGCCGGTCAAAATGACAAGATCAATATCAGGATCGAGTAGGGCATCCATTGCCATGCCTTGGTAGATGTTCTTAGGCGTGATGTCCCAAGCGCGTTTGTGCATCATGCGCTCACGGCTGAGATCTTGTAGCGTAATACTCTCATCGCAAATCTCAGTGACTCTGGCGGCAAAGTCGCTCTCTTCGTCAATGACATACTGATTGATAAAGGTGGGTTCAAACGGTTTTCTGCTTAGCGTGTGGAAAGTTTTACCCCCTAAAGATTTGCTTTCAACCTCATCGACTTCGTCCCAGAAAGCGCCTTCTCGTAATTGGAAGCCTTTCGTTAAGTATTGAACATCGTCAATCAATTGATCGGTTCTGTAGTCTTCAACAAACTGTACGCCTGCGCCCTTTGCTCGAAGACGCATGTTGATGTCTTTGGTGATTAACACCACTTCTCTAGGAGCATGCTTGATTTGCAAATCTAAAACCGCATTGAGAATTCGGTTATCACCCGCTTTATCGGCGAACGCTTTAACGGTTTCTTGCAGTTCAAAGTCTGCAACGATAGAGATCGTACCCGTGGCCGAGATATCGTTAGAAAAGTGAATACCTTCTGAAATCTCATCGGGGGTCGCATCGCGAAAAAGGTCTTCTAGAGCACGAATCGCCACCCTCGCATCTCGTGCGACATCACGCTTGCTGTCTTTGATGCGGTCGAGCTCTTCGAGGACGGTCATGGGAATGAGAACATCGTGTTCTTGAAAGGAGTAAATGGCGAAAGGTTCGTGAAGAAGGATATTGGTATCGAGGACAAACAGTTTCCGATCGGTATCAGTCATAAGCGTCTCCTTGCCGAGAGTCGGCATTGCTTAGCAATCATTGCTTGCAGAAGGGGACAGAGTGATTACGCGCTTAGAAGATGTGTCGCTCTGTACACTAACAACTGCAAACCCGTGTTGATCAATTTCTATACCTGAGAACAGCATGTTTTGTGCCAGAAGTTCCGATTCGGACTCAAAATTATGCGTCTTCCTTTACGAGTATAGCAACACTCAAATACACAATTGCCATGCTTTTCTTACAGTTTGATGGCGAACCAATTTCTATTAAAAAATCGAAGGATACCTCGTGACCTACATCACAGCTTCGAGTAAGATTAGCGACCTTTTTTGGTGCAAAATTTTCACTATTATTGTCATTTGATGATCCTTTTCATATTTGCACTGAAATACAAACTAAAATAACAAAGAACAATTTACACTTTGAATTAATGAGGTAGTCGTTTCATGACATTTGCTTTGGGCCAGCGCTGGATCAGCGATACGGAAAGCGATTTAGGTTTAGGTACCGTCGTAGCAATGGATGCTCGTACAGTCACACTAATGTTTGCTGCTGCAGAAGAAAATCGTGTTTATGCACGCAGTGATGCTCCCGTAACCCGAGTGACGTTTAACGTCGGTGATGTCGTTGAAAGTCAAGAAGGGTGGTCAATCAAGGTTGAGCAAGTAGAAGAAAAAAAAGGCGTTTTGTTTTATCTCGGTGCCCGAAGCGACAATGGCGAAGAGGTGATTCTTCGTGAAATAATGCTTAGCAATAATATTCGTTTTAACAAACCGCAAGACAAGTTGTTCGCGGGTCAAGTCGACCGTATGGATAACTTTGTTCTTCGTTATAAAGCGCTGACCAACCAGTTTGAACAGCACAAGAGCCCAATGCGCGGTTTATGTGGCATGCGTGCAGGCTTGATTCCTCATCAGTTGTACATCGCGCACGAAGTGGGTCGTCGTCATGCACCACGTGTTTTGCTGGCAGACGAAGTTGGCCTAGGGAAAACCATCGAAGCGGGCATGATCATTCATCAGCAAGTTCTCTCAGGCAGTGCTGAACGCATTCTTATCGTGGTTCCAGAAACACTGCAACATCAATGGCTAGTTGAGATGATGCGCCGATTCAATCTGCATTTCTCTATCTTTGATGAAGAGCGTTGTATTGAAGCGTTTGCTGAAGCGGAAAACCCCTTTGATACCCAGCAATATGTACTGTGTTCATTAGACTTTATTCGTAAGAGTCGCCGCCGTTTTGAGCAAGCATTAGAAGCGGACTGGGATCTTCTGGTGGTTGATGAAGCGCATCACTTAGAGTGGAGCCAAGAAAAGCCAAGCCGTGAATATCAAGTGATTGAAGGGCTTGCTGAGAAAACACCAGGTGTGCTGCTGCTAACCGCGACACCAGAGCAGCTAGGGCGTGAAAGCCATTTTGCACGTCTGCGTCTTCTTGATCCTGATCGTTTCTATGATTACGAAGCATTTGTGCAGGAAGAAGAGCAATATGCCCCCGTTGCTGATTCCGTTGCGGCGCTTTTCTCTGGTCAAAAATTAGAAAATGACGCGAAGAATCAAATCACTGAATTATTGTCAGAGCAAGACGTAGAGCCTCTGTTCCGCATTATTGAAAATGACGAGCACGAAGAAGCAAAAGCAGCGGCTCGACAAGAGTTGATTGATAACTTGATGGATCGTCACGGAACAGGTCGCGTCTTGTTTCGAAATACCCGTGCCGCCATTAAAGGATTCCCGCAACGAAATGTGCACCTATTGCCAATGGAGATTCCATCGCAGTACGCCACCTCAATGCGTGTCTCTGGTTTAATTGGCGGTAAGATCAGCCCTGAAGCACGTGCGTTGAAAAACCTCTATCCAGAAGAGATCTTCCAAGAGTTTGAAGGCGATGAAGCCAGCTGGTGGCAGTTCGATTCACGTGTTAACTGGTTGATTGAGAAGGTTCAAGAGAAGCGCAGTGAGAAGATCCTAGTTATCGCTTCGCGCGCAAGTACTGCCTTGCAACTAGAGCAAGCACTGCGTGAGCGTGAAGGCATTCGCGCAACGGTTTTCCATGAAGGCATGTCTATCATAGAGCGTGATAAAGCCGCCGCTTACTTTGCTCAAGAAGAGGGCGGTGCGCAGGTTCTATTGTGTAGTGAAATCGGCTCAGAAGGCCGAAACTTCCAATTCGCTAACCAATTGGTGATGTTTGATTTACCGTTTAACCCAGACCTGCTAGAGCAGCGTATTGGGCGCTTGGACCGAATTGGCCAGCAGCGTGATATTGATATTCACGTTCCATACCTCAAAGGCACTTCGCAAGCGATCTTAGCGCGTTGGTTTGATGAGGGCTTAAACGCCTTTAGAGAAACTTGCCCTACAGGACGTGCAGTGTATGACAAATACTCTGATACATTGGTTGGTATGCTGGCATCGGGTGACATCGAGCAACTTGATGAGGTGATTTCAGAGTCGGCTCAGCTAAATAAAGAGCTGAAATCTCAGTTAGAGCATGGCCGAGATCGACTGTTAGAAATGCACTCCAATGGTGGCGACAAAGCACAAGCGATCGTGGATACGATTTCTTCGACCGATGGCGATACGAACCTAGTGACTTTTGCTCTTAGCCTGTTCGACACCATTGGTTTAAACCAAGATGATAAAGGCGAGAATGCGCTGGTGGTTACGCCATCGGAACACATGATGGTACCAAGTTACCCTGGTCTGCCTTATGAAGGGGCGACGATCACCTTTGATCGTGAAACGGCGCTGTCTCGCGAAGACATGAACTTCATCAGTTGGGAGCACCCAATGATCCAAGGTGGTATCGATCTGCTGATGAGTGAAGGTGTGGGTGCGTCAGCTGTGTCTCTTTTGAAAAACAAGGCATTGCCAGTGGGTACCTTGTTGTTAGAGCTGATTTATGTAGTTGATGCTCAAGCGCCTAAACGCAGTGGTATTACTCGATTCCTACCACAAACCCCAATTCGTCTGATGATGGATGGCCGTGGGAATGATCTTTCTGCTCAGGTTGAGTTTGATAGCTTTAACCGTCAACTTAGCCCTGTGAACCGTCATCTAGCCAGTAAGCTTGTCTCTTCTGTACAGAGTGAGATTCATAAGCTGATTGAAGCCGGTGAGAACATGGTTGATGAGAAGGTCGTCTCGGTGAAAGTGCAGGCACAACAAGAGATGCAAGTGAGTCTGAATGGTGAATTAGAACGTTTACAAGCGCTTAAAGCGGTGAACCCCAACATTCGCGAAGAAGAGATAGAAGCGATTGATGCGCAAATTAAAGAATTAACGCAATACATTAGCAAGGCGCAGGTGCAGTTGGATTCTTTACGCTTGATCGTGGTTTCTCACAACTAACCTTGTTTTGAAAAAGATCGGCTAACAAGCAGCGAAGGGTGTGCTCGCTGATTAGTCAATAAAGCAGAATGACCATTTTAAAGGCCTTCACTATGACAGTGAAGGCCTTTTTCTTTTTGTCGGGGACGCTTTGTTGCGCGGATTACGCTAGCCATTTCCACCATATGAATAGAGCAAGGAAACCAAAGAGGTAAATTAGCCCAACGATTGAAAGGGCTTTCAGTTTCTTACCGACGGCGAGTGCTTTTGGTAGTGGTGTTTTTGTCACGAGAATAAAGTTAAGCAGCGCAAAGAACGGTGTGGTGACAAACGCCATGATCATAGCAAAGTTCAGCATTGGCATAAGTGCTGATGTCCAAAAAACAATGATGGCAAACGCACAAATGGACACAGTAAGAATCCACCCTTGGGTTGCTTTCGGGTTTATATCTGCTTGATTCTTGAATAAACGCTGTGACTCAGAAATAACGCGCGCGTAGCCGTCAATAACAGTAATCGTACTACCAAAGATACAGAAGAAAGCGATCACTGCGATAAGGTAGCGAGACCACTCACCGATTGTCGATGCATACATACCAACCAGTTGGTGAGAGAACCCCACGCCCGATTGCGCCAATTCAACACCGCTACCATTGAGAACCAATGCCCCTAGCGCGAGAAAGACCATGGCAAGCACGGCTGTGCCGATATAGCCCACATTGAAATCAAACAGTGCAGACTGAGGCGTCACGTCTTGGTGCTTCTTTTGGCTCTTCAACCACATCGACGTGATGCTGGATATTTCAATTGGGGCCGGCATCCAGCCCATCGTGACGACAATAAAGCCGATCGCTGCAAGTGTCCAAGGGGAAGGCGACTCAGCAGCCGTTGTAGCAACGGTCGGTTCGGCGTTGGTAAAAGCGATACTCACTGCAATCAATGTGGCTATGGTTAATGTCGCCATGATCAATTTGGATAGTGCATCAAGCGCTTTATAGTGTCCCGCCAGTAAAATCATTAAGCAGGTAAGCAGTACAATGCCGCAGAGCACGTTGATAGGGAGATCGACAGGGATAAAGTAGCCCAATAAACTTGCACTAAATAATAATAAAGCAGCCGTATTGACGACAGCCGACACGGCGCTAAGGGTCACAAATGCCCACAGATAAGGTCGACCAAGCTTTGAGTAGCCTTCGACTAAGCTTTCGCCTGTTCCCATAGTGTACTGAACACCAGAGCGGAAAAAGGGGTATTTTAATAGATTGACTAGGAGGATGAGACCCGCGAGTTGCCAGCCATAAATCGCCCCCGCTTTTGTTGATGCAACTAAGTGTGAACCACCAACTGCAGCTGCGGCCATCATGATTCCTGGGCCGAGTGACTGCAGTAAGGCTGAAAGGGGAGCCTTAGCTTTTTCGGGAGTGTTTAGCGTATCATCCATGTTAATTGTTATTCCTATATCTATTTGTTTTTATAATAAAATCACTTGTCAATATCTTACATTGATATCATAACTCACAGTCTCGTCAATAAAAATTTACGAATTAGTGCATCCAAATCTAATCGTTCGAGGGAGTGGGGATAGCTGCTATAATTTCATTCGTTTTTTTCATCAGAGATCTCGTTTTTATGGCCATGCTTGAATACATACCGCCAACCGACCCTTGGATTGAAACCGTCTATGAAGATGATGATATTCTTGCGGTAAACAAACCACCGGGGCTTCTTTCCGTTCCTGGACGGTTGCCAGAGCATTACGACAGTATGTGGAGTCGTTTGGTTGAGGAGTACCCTGAGATTCAAGTAGTACACCGGTTGGATATGTCGACGTCAGGGTTGATGCTGCTTGCTAAAAATAAAGACGCAGAACGGTCATTGAAAAAGCAGTTTCAATATCGACTAACCCACAAAATATATTACGCTCGCGTATGGGGGCATCTCAATCCTGAACAAGGTGAAGTCGATCTGCCACTCATATGCGATTGGCCAAATAGGCCAAGACAGAAAGTCTGTTTTGATGATGGAAAACCCTCTCAAACGGGCTACCAATCCGTCAAACTAGAAGAGCAAACATCGGTTGTTCGCCTTTTGCCTATTACTGGTCGGTCTCATCAACTGAGGGTTCATATGCAGGCACTGGGTCACCCTATTGTTGGTGATGAGTTCTATGCGACGCCAGAAGCGCTTGCTTTCAGTTCGCGATTGGATCTGCATGCAGCAGAGCTGAGTTTTTACCATCCATCGACCAATGAAAGACAAACCATATTTGTGCCATGTGATTTCTATCCAGAAGCGAAAGCTGAAGTTTTACAGCATTATGATTGCCCTGAAACACTGCCAGACTATAAAACGCTTCCGCGCTGCTAATAACAAACGGATAAATCGTCGACATTGGTAATGTGGGAAGTGAAGAATTAGGTATTAGCCAATAAAGGAATACATATGAACAGCCCTGTAGTGGTTTTTTTAGATCGAGCGACAATTCCACGCCATATCTCATTGACGACATTGCCGTTTGAACACGAGTGGATTGAGTATGACTTCACTTCTGACAGCCAGATTATCGAGCGATTGAACAATGCTGACATCGTGATCACCAACAAGGTTGTGCTCACCGCGTCTGTATTGTCTCAGCTTCCAAAACTCAAACTCATTGCCGTATCGGCAACGGGATACAACAATGTTGATGTTGCCTATTGTCAGCAAGCGAACATTGCGGTGACCAACGTTCAGGGATACGCGACTCAATCGGTACCCGAACACGTGATGGCAATGCTATTCGCATTAAGACGCAACCTTGTTGGGTACCATCAAGATATTGCGGCCGGAGAGTGGCAGCGAGATAAACAGTTTTGCTTCTTTACTCATCCAATTGGCGATATTGCGGGATCAACATTGGGCGTGATTGGCAGCGGTGCTTTGGGGCAGGCAACGGCTACTTTAGCGAAAGCGCTAGGTATGAACGTGCTGTTTGCAGAGAGAAAAGGTGGTGATGCAAACGATATGTCCACTTGTCGCGAGGGCTATTTGCCTTTCGAGTTGGTGTTGCAGTTGTCGGATGCCATCACTCTTCATTGTCCTTTGAGTGATCAAACAACGAATTTAATTGCGGGCCCGGAACTTAAGAAAATGAAGTCGAACGCAATTTTAATTAACACGGGTCGAGGCGGCCTTGTTGATGAACAAGCGCTGGTTGATGCTTTAAAATCAGGAGAAATAGGCGCAGCCGGCGTTGATGTATTTACTCAAGAGCCTGCGGATGACAGCAATCCACTCATTCAGAATATGCACCTACCGAATTTGTTGTTAACACCTCATGTCGCATGGGGAAGCGACTCTTCGATTCAGAAGCTGTCCGATATTTTGATAGACAACATTGTTGCCTTTCAACAAGGAAGGGCGCAGAACAGGGTCGTTTAAGCCAGTTCCTTTAAATAAAGCCATTTAAACAGGAACTGGAGAAAAGGGGAGATACAGTGCACTTTCACTAATGTGCCTCTTTAAGTGCCGCGAGTCCTTGATTGAATATGTTGAGGAGTTTGTCAGCTTCCGGATGATTCTTCGAAAACATGAGATAGCTGTCGTTGGCGAGGAAAGGTGTTGGGTGATAGGTGATTTTTTCTTGAGTTTCAACGGGCATTTTATCTAGATAGAATAGCCCTATGTGCTTCTCTTCCGGAAAGAGGTCAACTCTTTGGTATTCAAGCAGTTGGAACGCCTTTTGAACGCCTTCGACTCTATGGATTGTGACTTGTTCTTTTTCTATCATGCTGTCTAGTTGCCCTCCATAACTATACCCCAGTCCACCGCCTAAATGAGAGCCTTGAATATCAGAGAGAGTTTGCCACTCGAAAGGGCTATCTTTTAGGTGAAAAAAGACAAACTGCTCTTGCGCCACCGGATCACTGTAGTGAAATAATTCGGCCCTTTCTTCTGTATACATCCATACCGCCGTGGCGACAAACTCCCCATCATTTGTCTTACTAAAGGCGCGTTTCCAAGGCAAGAAATGGAACTCAACTTGATAGCCTTGCTGGGCGAACACTTCCTGAATCGTTTTCCCTACTTGTCCAAAGTTTTCCAACTCTTGCCCAATGAACGGAGGCCATTCTCCTGCCGCGATTTTAATCACCTTGTTATCTTCCTGAGCTAGAAGAAATGAGGAGTTAAGCAACAGAATTATTGTTCCCATGATGGAAAAAAGTGGTCGCATTTATAAACCCTACTAATTTTATGTTCTCTTATAAAATTAGAATATAAACCTCAAGTTATCCAATCAATTATGGTGAGAAAAGTTAGCTCATATCGTTGAAAATAAAAAAAGGCCGACTAAAAAGCCGGCCTTTGATCAATCAGTTATGTGATTTACAAAGCTGCAATGGTCGCTTTTTGCTCTTCAAGCTTCACAAGCGTTTCTTGGTAGCTTTCAAGCTTTTCACGCTCTTTCGCGATAACCGCTTCTGGGGCTTTCGCAACGAAACCTTCGTTACCTAGCTTACCTTCGATACGCTTGATTTCGCCTTGAGTCTTAGCCACTTCTTTATCTAGACGAGCAAGTTCTGCATCTTTGTCGATAAGACCCGCCATTGGGATCATCAATTCAGATTTACCAACAAGCTTCGTTGCACAAGCTGGCGTCACTTCGCCATCAGCCAGTACTTTGATGTCATCTAGTTTCGCTAGAGAAGTAAGAACGATCTTGTTTGCTTCGATACGAGCCGCATCTTTTTCATCCGCTACTTTAATCATTACCTCTAAGCCTTTGCTTGGGGCAATGTCGTATTCCGCACGTAGGTTACGGATAGCAGTGATGAAAGTCTTAACCCATTCGATGTCTTCTACGATCTCAGCATTGAAGTTATCTTCGTTAAACTGAGGAAGCGCTTGCGTCATGATTGTCTCACCTTCAACGCCGTCTACTAGCGGCTTAACGCTTTGCCAGATAGATTCAGTGATGTAAGGAAGAACAGAGTGAGCCAGACGCAGTGTCTTCTCTAGAACCGTGATCAGCGTGTAACGAGTTGCTTGCTGTTGAGCTTCAGTGCCTTTCCAAAGAACAGGTTTCGTTAGTTCTAGGTACCAGTCACAGAATTGGTTCCAGATGAATTCGTAAAGCGTGTTGGCTGCCATGTCTAGACGGTAGTTGTCTAGGTGAGCGTTAAATTCTTTCGCTGCCACTTCAAACTGAGATTCAATCCACTTGTCTGCTAGAGAGAATTCCATGTTTGCACGGTCTTCAACAGACAGTGACATGCCACAATCGTGCTCTTCTGTGTTCATCAGTACGTAACGGCTTGCGTTCCATAGCTTGTTACAGAAGTTACGGTAACCTTCAAGACGCTTCATGTCCCAGTTGATGTCACGGCCAGTTGAAGCCATAGCAGCAAGAGTGAAACGCAGTGCGTCAGTACCGTATGGTTCGATACCGTTTTCGAAAGTTTTACGTGTTGCTTTTTCGATCTTAGCAGCCAGTTTAGGTTGCATCATGTTGCCACAACGCTTCTCTACTAGCTCTTCAAGGCCGATGCCGTCAATCATGTCGATTGGGTCAAGTACGTTACCTTTTGACTTAGACATCTTGTCGCCGTTTTCATCACGGATAAGACCCGTCATGTAAACCGTCTTGAAAGGGACTTGAGCCTTGCCATCTTCGTCTTTCACGAAGTGCATGGTCATCATGATCATACGAGCAACCCAGAAGAAGATAATATCAAAACCAGATACTAGGACTTCAGATGGGTGGAATGTTTTTAGTGCTTCAGTATCTTCAGGCCAGCCTTGCGTGCCGAACGTCCAAAGTGCAGAAGAGAACCAAGTATCCAGTACGTCGTCGTCTTGCTTAAGCACAACAACTGGTGCTAGGTTGTTCTTTTCACGAACTTCTTCTTCAGTGCGACCTACGTAAACTTTACCATCGTTGTCGTACCATGCTGGGATACGGTGGCCCCACCAAAGTTGACGAGAGATACACCAGTCTTGCACGTCACGCATCCACGCGAAATACATGTTTTCGTACTGCTTAGGTACGAACTGGATTTGACCATCTTCAACGGCTTTCACTGCAGGTTCTGCAAGAGGTGCAGTGCGCACATACCATTGGTCAGTCAGCATCGGTTCGATAACCACACCACCACGGTCGCCGTAAGGTACGGTTAGGTCGTGATCTTTTATCTCGTCTAGTAGACCAAGTTCTTCGAATTCAGCAACGATAGCTTTACGAGCAGCAAAGCGCTCCATGCCTTGGTACTTAGCAGGGATGTCTGTAGAGTAAACATCACTTTCTTCGCCGTTGGTTGTGAATACTTCAGCAGCATCACGGATATCAGCGTTGAACGTTAGGATGTTGATCATTGGTAGGCTGTGGCGCTTACCCACTTCGTAATCGTTAAAGTCATGAGCAGGGGTGATTTTTACACAACCTGTGCCTTTTTCCATGTCAGCGTGCTCATCGCCTACGATAGGGATGAGACGGTTAACAACAGGAAGTAGGATTTCTTTACCGATAAGATCTTTGTAACGTGGATCTTCTGGGTTTACGGCTACGCCAGTATCACCAAGCATAGTTTCTGGACGCGTCGTTGCTACAACAATGTAGTCTTTGCCATCAGCTGTTTTTACACCGTTCGCTAGCGGGTAGCGGAAGTGCCACATGAACCCTTTTTTGTCTTTGTTTTCAACTTCAAGATCAGAAATCGCAGTGTGCAGTTTCGGATCCCAGTTTACTAGACGCTTACCACGGTAGATGAGGTCTTCTTCGTATAGACGAACAAACACTTCTTGCGTCGCAGCCGATAGGCCGTCATCCATAGTGAATCGCTCACGATCCCAATCTACAGAGGCACCAAGACGACGAAGTTGCTGAGTGATCGTGCCACCTGATTCGCCTTTCCATTCCCAGATCTTGTCGATGAAAGCGTCACGGCCGTAGTCGTGTTTTGTTTTGCCTTCTTCAGCAGCAATCTTACGCTCAACAACCATTTGAGTGGCGATGCCCGCGTGGTCAGTACCCACCTGCCAAAGTGTATTCTTGCCTTTCATACGCTGGGCACGGATAAGCGTATCCATGATGGTATCTTGGAACGCGTGACCCATGTGCAGGCTACCAGTGACGTTCGGTGGCGGTATCATGATGCTGTACGCTTCTTTTGATGTGTCACCGTGTGGCTTAAAGTAGCCTTTCTCTTCCCAAGTCTGATACAGAGCTTGTTCGATTGATGTTGGGTTGTATGTCTTTTCCATAGTGCTCTTAAACGGATACTGTGAATGGTTAATCTTGGTCAAACTTCATAAGTGAAGCTTCTTGACGATAAATTCAAAGATAGCTTTAACTATGAGGTTTAACTACGGATGTTGGATCTCGATTGTTTGCAGATTAAAGCCTGCTTGTCGGTAGATTTTATACCGATTTCGAGCCTGTTGCTTAGCATTTTCTTCGCAAGGGACGAAGTCTACCACCTCGGAGAACTGCTGCGCAAAGGTTGTATTATTATCCGCCAAATTAATTACGATTTGGCGATTCCAATTTGGCTTGGCATTCTGATGACCTACCTCTATATTCGTCCCATACTTGGGACCTTCCCCAACCAAATTATGAGCGATGTAATCGTCCGAATCTGTTTGCCAAAATAGCTCCGCCAGTCGCTCTGCATGCGTTTGATCGTGGCAGTTTAAATATACTTTAGCGCCTTGATTCGCAAAGTGTTGGCTGAGGAAAAGTACATAAGTATCAAAGCCCGCTTCTTTAGCTTGAGGGCTTTGTTCGCTCACAATGTAGAAGGTTGCGTTGGCCATGTTCTCTCAGTGATTTGTGTTGGAAGTTGCTGTCGTGTTTATTACGGATAATAAAAAAGGGCCTTTCGGCCCTTTGGAAGATTACTCTTCGCCTTCTTGGCCACTTCTGTTGAGCAAGAACTGGACAAGCATTGAGACTGGACGACCAGTAGAGCCTTTCGCTGCACCTGATTTCCAAGCTGTTCCTGCGATATCTAGGTGCGCCCAGTGGTATTTCTTAGCAAATTTAGATAAGAAACAGCCAGCGGTAATGGTACCGGCTGGGCGGCCACCAATGTTTGCCATATCAGCAAACGGGCTCTTTAGCTGTTCGTGATACTCGTCAGCCATTGGCATGCGCCATGCGCGGTCACTTGCTTGCTCTGAAGCGTTAACGAGTTCATGTGACAGTGGGTTGTGATTTGATAGAACCGCACTGATGTGGTGACCTAGCGCCATAACACAAGCACCGGTCAATGTAGCCACGTCAATGACACACTCTGGTTCAAAACGCTCAACGTACGTTAAAGCATCACAAAGAACGAGACGGCCTTCCGCATCGGTATTCAATACTTCAACGGTTTGACCTGACATGGTGGTTAGAATGTCACCTGGACGGTAAGCATTGCTGCCAGGCATGTTTTCACAACCCGCAAGAACAGCAGTTACGTTAATAGGCAGGTTCAGTTTTGCTAGTGCTTTCATCGTGCCAAATACAGATGCGGCACCACACATGTCGTACTTCATCTCATCCATGGCTTCGCCTGGTTTAAGAGAAATACCACCTGAATCGAATGTTAGGCCTTTACCCACAAGTACAATCGGTTTCGCATCAGGATCGGCATGACCTTTGTACTCCATGATAGACATCATAGATTCATTCTTAGAACCACGGCCAACAGCTAGGTAAGACGTCATGCCTAACTTCGCCATCTCTTCTTCACCGATGATCTTTGTAGAGACGGTTTCGTAATCATCCGCTAAACGGCGAGCTTGAGAGGCAAGGTAGGCAGGGTTAGCAATGTTTGGCGGCATGTTGCCAAGATCTTTAGACGCTTTAACACCCGATGAGATAGCAAGGCCATGAGCAATCGCTTTTTCGCCTTGGCTAAGTTCACGACGTGTTGGTACGTTAAAGACCAATTTACGCAGTGGACGACGTGTTTCAGGCTTGTTGCTCTTGAATTGATCAAACGTGTAAAGGCCATCTTTGGTGGCTTCTACTGCTTGACGCACTTTCCAGTAAGTATCGCGGCCTTTAACGTGTAATTCAGTTAAGAAGCACACTGCTTCCATAGAACCTGTTTCGTTTAGAGTGCTGATGGTTTTTTGAATGATTTCTTTGTATTGGCGCTCACCAAGCTCACGCTCTTTACCACAACCGACTAACAAAACACGTTCAGATAGAACACCGGGTACTTGATGCAGAAGTAGCATCTGACCAGGCTTTCCTTCAAGATCACCACGGCGAAGTAATGAGCTTATGTAGCCATCACTGATTTTATCCAGCTGTTCTGCGACCGGAGAAAGGCGTCTTGGTTCGAACACTCCAACAACGATACAAGCGCTGCGTTGCTTCTCTGGACTGCCACTTTTTACGTTGAACTCCATGCGTACTCCTACATCCTGAAGACAAATAGAACTAAATGTTAGATAATGCGAGCTTACTTGTTGAATCCATACTTGGAACTACGTTTTAATTAAGCGAACTAACAGTTAGTGAAAATTTTAAAAATAAAAGGTTCATCGGGAAATTATAGTGATTCAACCAAAAAAACAAGTTTTCTATAGGTACTTTCAGCGTGATTATTGTTAGATATTTGATCCGCGAGACACTCAAAAGCCAATTAGCGATATTTTTCGTGCTTTTTCTTGTGTTTCTGAGCCAAAAGTTTATCCGTGTACTGGCAGAGGCATCTGACGGTGAAATACCTGCACGTATGATTTTATCGATTGTAAGTTTGAACATGCCGACGATGGGTTTGTTGATGCTTCCGTTAAGTCTTTTCATCGGTATTTTGCTCACTTTTGGCCGCTTATACGCAGAAAGTGAGATAACGGTGATGAACGCGACAGGGATCGGGAATAAATTTTTGATTCAGGCCGCCTTGTATTTGGCGTTGATCACAGGTGCAATTGCAGCGTTTAACTCTTTTTGGCTTGCCCCTTGGAGTCAAGAAAAAGAGACGCAGTTAATGGAGCAGCTCGAATCTGAGAATACGGTCGATTTACTGCAAAAAGGTACCTTTCAACGTACGCCAGATGGCTCTTCTGTTGTATTTATCGATGATATTCAAGATAAGAAGATGTACAACGTGTTTGTCGCGCAACTGCGTCCAAGCGGTACGATTCTGCCAAGTGTGATGTTTTCTGATACTGGTGATGTAAAAGAGACGAGCGACGGTCGACAAGTCATCACCATGTATGACGGTATTCGTTATGAAGGGATTCCGACTCGACTTGATTATCGAAATACCAACTTCGATGAGTATGATGGCCTGATTGGACAGCGAGATGTCAAACCCAAATGGCGTGACTGGGAAGCAAAATCAACGATTGATTTGATCCGAAGTGGCGATAAAAGTGCGCACGCAGAACTGCAGTGGCGAATATCCCTCGTGCTTTGTATTCCATTGCTTACCATGTTGGTGGTGCCACTGTCTGCGGTTAACCCTCGTCAGGGGCGATTTGCCAAAATGGGCCCGGCTATATTGATTTATCTTGCCTACTTTTTATCAATCAGTGCGACTAAATCTGCGATAGAAGATGGGTCAATCCCTATTATGGTGGGTATGTGGCCGATTAATACGGCTCTGTTGCTTGCTGCGATTGGTGCGAACATGATGGACAGTATCCCAGTAAGACAATTCAAAGATCGTATTAGACAAAAAAAGGTAGCCAAAGCCAGTGTTTAAGATTCTAGATTTATATATCGGTAAAACGATCATTGCGACGACCTCTTTGGTGTTAACGACGTTTGTTGGGTTATCTGCGATCATTAAGTACGTAGAGCAACTGAGAAAAGTCGGAGACGGTACCTACGATTTGATTCAAGCGTTGTTATTTGTTGTCTTGAGTATTCCTCGGGATATCGAGATGTTTTTCCCTATGGCTGCGCTACTCGGTGCGTTGATCGGCTTAGGCATGTTGGCGTCAAGCTCTGAGCTAGTGGTCATGCAGGCGTCAGGGTTTTCAAAACTTGATATTGGTATGTCGGTATTAAAAACCGCTGTTCCTCTGATGATCGTTGTGACCTTGCTTGGTCAATGGGGTGCACCTCAAGCACAGAAGATGGCGCGAGACTTAAGAGCTTTTGCGACATCGGGTGGTCAGCTTCTATCTGTGAGAACTGGGGTTTGGGCTCGTGATGCCAATGATTTTATCTTTATTGGAAAAGTCGATGATGACGAATTACTGTCGCTTAATATGTGGCGTTTTGATGCCAATAAAGAGCTTGAAACGGTGGTATACGCAAAATCTGCCGATTACCTTCAAGATAATGAGTGGTTGCTGAAAAACGTTGAAGTAACCGATATGCGCGATGGGATTGAGTTGTCTAAAGATAAGCTACCTGAGTATCGTTGGACGACCTCACTAGAACCAGATAAATTGGCGGTAGTCACGGTAAAACCTGAAGAACTCTCTCTTTCTGGGTTATTTGACTATGTTGGTTACTTAAATGCGTCTGAGTTGGATTCTTCGCGGTATGAATTGGCCTTATGGCGTAAGGTGATTCAGCCATTTTCCATTGCCGTAATGATGTTGATGGCGTTATCGTTTATTTTTGGCCCACTACGAACCGTTACCATGGGCGCAAGAATACTTTCTGGCGTTGTAGCGGGTTTCACCTTCTATATATCGAGTGAGTTCTTTGGACCATTAAGCTTGGTGTATGGTTTCCCTCCTGCATTCGGTGCCATTGCTCCGAGCATTGTGTTCTTAACGGTTGCTATAGCGTTAATGAGAAGAAAACTCTAAAGCAAACGATCCTAAAAAGTGTGCATACTTTAAGCCCTCGACACCGTTCGGGGGCTTTTTATATCCTGCCTAATATTAGTAAATTGAATAGTATCTAATTACTATCCTTTAGCCGTTCGTTCTATTCTCTCCCTTAATTTAATCGAAGACATGGAATCGTCTTGACCGCTAAAACATGAGAAAGACGATGAACAAATTTATATTGACAGCATTAGGCTTGTCTCTTTTTATAGGCAGCGCTCAGGCGACGACGTTGATAGGTGTCGTAGGGTATGAGTCAGCTCAAACAGTAGATAAGCAAGCGACTAAAAAAGAACGACAACAAGTCGAGACGCTTTTTAGAGCCGTAGGTTTTGATTTTCTAGGTCTTAATTGGGACAACACGCTTGCTGCAAAGTGGAATCGTGAAGGAAAAATATCAGTCGCACGTAACTGGGGGTATGGCTATTGGGACGACAACTACGGCCTATCTGTGGACTTAATTAAGGGTGATTGGTCAGGGCAAGGCCCTCAAGTTGGTGCGTTGGGTATCGCCTACAAAAATACATGGGATGGCTTTAGCTTAAGAGTAAACCCAACACTTGCGACAATTGATAATAAAACAACAAGCGGGCGTATTACTGATAATGGTGTTCAGCTTAATGTGAAAATGGACTATCAATTTAATGATCGCATCTCCGCGACTTTCCATCCGCAATACGCATACTGGAACTCGGACGCATTGGGTTCAACATTGAAAGCAGAATTTAATGTGACCGCTAATTTGACTGAAGATAAGCGTCATAAGTTGATGCTAGTGCATGAACGTTTTGCTGCTAATAATCGAGGTACGGGAATGAAAACTCGCTACATCGGTGAAAACTCGCCAATAGGTGGCTATGTTTCCGGTACTGAATCCACAGTGAAACTGCGCTACGCCTACATATTCTAATCAGATGACTCACCCTAAATCAGTTGATTGAGTTGATTGAGTTGATTGAGTTGATTGTCAGCATCGCAATGTTTGAGCAATAAAGCGCTGTCTAATACAGGGCTTTATTGTATCTATTCAAAATGTGAATGGTTCCTATTTTGAGGGGCAATTAGTCTATAGATAGAATACATTCGAAACAGTGTTTCTACATATTGTTTACTGAGTGCGATAAGGGAAGCACCTGCAGATTTTCAAGGGATGAGCGCGATTACTTGAATTCGTTTGATGCTCAACAATTTTCTCTTGTCTAGATAGGTGCCTCATCATGAAACCAAATTATTTATCGCTCGCGTTCTTGCTTGCTACACCTTTCACGTTCGCTAATGAAAGTGAGCCCGAAACTGATGCTGCTTCTGTATCAGAACAACAAAACATAGATACAAATACGGAAGATAGCAGTCTTTGGGGGCGTAAATTTGCGATTTTACCTGCACCTGTAACAGACGATGCACTCGGCAATGGCTTGAGTTTAACGGCCATGTACATTCATGACCGAGCAGCAGGAACTGAAAATCCATCGATTTCATTCGCCTATGGCCAATATACGGATACCCAGAGTGGCATGTTAGTGCTGGGGCATGAGCACATTTTTTCCCACGACGAATGGCGCGCGGGCATTTATGGAGGCCACTTCGAGCTAAATTTAAATCATTACGGATCCATCGGTTTTGTATTGCCTAAGCCGATCAAATATACAAACGGGTCTTCGTTTACTTATGGAACAGTGAAAAAGCAAATCGTGGAAGACCTATATGTAGGTCTTCATGGTGTTTGGAGTGGTGGCTCTGCGAAAGTAGCCAACGATCCACCTTTGAGCCCAGAGATGAAAAATGAATTTGAACAAAGAATGAGCGGTAGCAGTACGGCTGCTGGCTTTCTAATGACTTACGATACTCGGGATAAAATGATGGGGGCAACCGAAGGTGTGAAGCTGGACGTTAGCACAATGCATTACGAAGATCGAAATTCGGGTAAACCTTACCATCGTATAGATGCTGATTTTAGCCAGTTCTTCCCTGTCGCTGACAATAACGTATTTGCTTACCGTTTAATAACAGAGCATCTAATTGGGAATGTACCTGATTACGAAATGGTGGCTCCAGAGCTTCGAGGTGTTGATTGGAATAAGGCACGTGGTCAATCGGTGTATCAAGCCGAGGTTGAATACCGCCATCAAATTACTGAGAAATGGAGTGGCGTTGCGTTCGCAGGAGCTGCTTATGTCCAGAGTAAGAAATCCTCAGTGCAACCAAAGGGGGCATCTGAAATCATTCCATCAACCGGTGTCGGTATTCGCTACATGCTCGATCCAACAGAAAGATTCAGTGTTGGAGCCGACGTAGCTGTATCTAAAGATGGCCATACTAGTTACTACATCCGATTCGGTGAAGCATTTTAATGGCAGCGCAACAGAATGAGGGAAAGTACCATTTCCCTTGTAAGCCTACCTGTTAGTTCAACTGTAAGGCGCTAACTGTCCCCTGAATAGAAGGTGATAGAGAATGAGCTCTATTAAAACCTTATAGGATCTTAACATGTTATCTAAATATACATTTCTTACTATTACTTTACTGACTTCTTCTTTTGTATTAGCAGATATTTCAAAACCTACTGACACATATAAAGAGTTAGTGGATAAAACGGGAGCCATTACGTTTCCAGCAGATTTTCAGACTCAGCTCGTCCATGTGGGCACGACGGTTGTGTTATCCGAAGAAAAGGTAACCCCACAAAATATCAATGGTATTTACACGCAAAAAGAGGCCATCGACGCTTACAATAAAACGGGTCAATGGCCAGATGGCACTCTGTTTGTCAAAGACGTGAAATTGACGAAAGGTGAACGTTTGACCACTGGCGCGGTGTTTCATCAACGTGGCAACGATGTTTTCTTTGTCATGATTAAAGATACGGAAGGTCGTTTTACTGATAACGTAAACTGGGGAGACGGCTGGGGTTGGGCAATGTTTGATGCAGAGCCAAAACAGAATGTGAGCCCAAACAAAGAATTTTGTCAGGGGTGCCATGCTCCGAGACAAAGTAATGACTGGCTGTATACCGAGCAATACCCAAGCATTGTAAAAGAATTTTTTTAAGGATGAGATCCGGTGAATAAAATAGACAACCTAGGAAGGTTGCCTATTTTATCGTTAGTTATATCGTCACTTATTGAGCGTTTTTCAGTACCACTACTTCAGTTTTTGCCCAAATATCGTGGAAGCCACGTTTTTTAGGGTCAAACGGCACACAGAAATTGGCAAGTCCAAATCCTGATGTCGCGACTCGAATCAAGGCTTGTGTGACCGAAATTGGCGAACGATCGCTATTGCGGATCTGAAGCTTCCACGCTCGCATTCCCAACGTTTGACCAGCTCGTGTCCAAAAGAAAACAAAGAAGTAAATCCATACTGCAGCCAGGTAGAATGTGAAGAGAGGGCTTATTATCGGGTGTTTGCCGACTAAGTCCGCTGCATCGCTGTATTCGCCATAACTTAGAATCCCCGCTGCATTAAGGGCAAAGATAACGGCAATGACCACACCCGCTGCCATCATTTCAATGGCCATGATGATTAATGAATCATAAAGCAGGGCACCAAGTCGGCGCAGTAAACCTGCTGGAGGAAGAGAGTTTGAATTGCTCATAAATAGAAAACTTACCTAATCAATTTGCGCGTCAGGATATAGCTTACCACGCGTGTTGAAAGAGACCCAACGCACAGCTTTTTAATTACTGGCTAAATTATCGGCAAACAAAAGAGTTTTCAATCTTTTGCTCTTGCACGCTAAAGCTTCTTACGTATAATGCCAATCATCGAAAGGGCAATGCCCCAAGATACTGCCGGTATGGTGAAATTGGTATACACGACGGATTCAAAATCCGTTGCCTTCGGGCGTGGCGGTTCAAGTCCGCCTACCGGTACCATATTTAAATGATAAAGCCTCGATGAAAGTCGGGGCTTTGTTGTATCTAGGGCGTGGGAAGCGTTGCCTTCGCGGTGGCGGCAGGAATGCCTGTCCAATCAGTCCGCCTACCGGTACCATATATAGAAAGGTCGCTTTTATAGCGGCCTTTCGTCGTTTTAGAGCCTGCTTTTTATTTCGTCCGCTTACTTATATTCCTCCTTGCTTTCTGTTCTGAACCCTTTGTATTGAATCAATAACTGTATAGTTGAAAGAGATCTTAAAAAATCGCTAAATCATAAGTCGTTACACTGACATTTTTAAAGGGGCTTTACATATGGCGCAGGACAATGAACAATCACCAAGCACTTAGATCGAACACGATATTAACCAATGGACAATTATGAGTAATAGTGAAAACAAAAAATCGAACCCTTTGTTCGAAGTCATCTTCAATGTTTTTCTTCCTTCTTTTATTTTGATGAAGTTTAGCGGGGAAGAACACCTTGGTACGGTGATGGCTTTGGTTGTTGCTTTGGCGTTTCCTGTTGCTTATGGCGGTATGGATCTAATACGCAATAAAAAGTTTAACTTCATTGCTGCTCTAGGTTTTGTCAGTGTGTTATTGACGGGGGGCATTGGCTTGTTAGAGCTTGATACTCGTTGGCTAGCGCTCAAAGAAGCCTTGATTCCAGGCATTATTGGCCTGGTTGTATTAGGTTCCACCTTCACTCGTTATCCAATCGTCAAAAAAGTCATTTTTAATGATACCGTGCTGAATCTGCCGTTGATTAAAGAGAAACTGGCGCAGGCGGGAAAAGAAGAGGCGTTTGAACGTTGCCTTATTACTTCGAACTACCTGTTTGCGAGTACCTTTGCGTTCTCTTCTATCATGAACTACTTCCTCACTACTTGGATTGTGACGAGCCCAGCTGGTACGACCGCATTTAACGAAGAGCTGGGAAAATTAACACTGTATAGCTACCCGGTTATCGCCATACCAAGCATGATAATGATGTTTGGTATTTTCTATTACCTGTGGCGTCAAATTCGTTCAATGACTTCTCTTGATACAGAACAGATTTTCCATGCGAACTAAATTAAAGGGTGTACCCCTCTAGCTCATATATTCGTATACGGAAGCCTCAATTCTTGTTGGGGCTTTTTTGTATTTAAATATTAGGGTACCCAGTAGGAACCTTGCTCTCTAAAGATGTGAAAAGAAGTTATCGTTGAGTCGCTGTGCCATACTAAATAGTGTTCTGTTAAAAGGTCACGGAATAGTGGGCTATTGTATAACGACAAGGTGACTCAATTAACACATGCCAAAGAAAACAAAAGAAATGCATTTTTAGGGTGTGAAAGGCGTGCTGTTTCAACTATCTTTTATTAATGCTTATAAGGAGATAGCTATGTTTCAACTTACCCCGTATCTGTTTTTTTCTGGTCGTTGTGAAGAAGCACTAGAGTTCTATAGCCAATGCTTTGGTGGTGAAACAACGTCAAAGCAGTACTTTCGAGATGCACCCATGCAAATTCCAGGAGCGCAACCTGACTGGGTGATGCACGCCGAGTTTGAAGCACTTGGAATGAAGTTAATGATGTCCGATGGTGTTGTTGCCAGAGAGATGACAGGGAATAACATTGCACTGTCTCTAGTATTGGATGACATAGATCAGCAAGAGAGAATCTTCGGAAAGCTGACAGAGGGAGGGCATATAATGATGCCTCTATCGGACATCTATTCAGGTGCCAAATTTGGCAAGATAGAAGATATGTTTGGTGTTCGCTGGCAGCTATATTGTGAACTCGTGCGTTAAGTTATATTTATAGTAGTGCCTTATTTTTCAACAATGTAATAGGTGCGTTTTAAAATTAATTTCGTTAATATCCGAGCGGAGATTAATAACTAAAATGTATATTTGTGGCAAGTATTAAAATTTCGGTTGATAGACTTCAACCAGGGTTGCATGTCCGACTTCCTGTAAAGTGGAATGATCATCCCTTCTTATTCAATAGCTTTAAAATAAAAAGCGAAGACCAGATACGAATGATCAAACATCTGGGTATTCAACACGTATTTATCAATCCAGCCCAAAGTGACACACAGCCTTTACCTGCAAATCAACCTGCGAAAGATCCGACTCCTGAAGACGGCCAAGTTGATTTAGAAGCAAAGAAACTTTGGGAAGAGAAGCAAAACCGAATTGAAGAACTGGGCGCCTATCGTCGTAAGGTGATCAAGTGTGAGAAGGAATTTGAACGTTCTCTTGCTCAAATGAGAGCAGTGATGAACAAAATTCGCAATCGTCCTGAAAAGGCCGTCGATGAAGCACTTTCGTTAGTTGATGGTATTGTTGATAAGCTTTTAAGTAACGAAGGCGTCACTTTGCATTTAATGAACAGTAAAAGTGAAGTAGAAGATATCTATTTTCATTCATTGAATGTGTCTGTCATTGCAATGATGATAGCCAAAGCGAAAGGGATGGATGTTCAACAGATAAAAGATATCGCCTTTGCGTCACTTTTCCACGACATGGGAAAGATAAAAGTACCTGCCGCTATAATTAGAAAGCAAACGCCGCTCACTACGCCTGAAATCAACTACCTTAAGTTGCATACTAAATATGGATTGGATTTAGCCGCTAATATGGAAGCATTTCCTGAGGCCGCAAAAACAGTCATAGCGCAGCATCATGAGTTGAATGATGGGTCTGGTTACCCTGACAAGTTAAAAGAGAAAGATATCGATGAACTGACTAAGGTGGTGTCTGTTGCTAATGCCTATGACAACCTATGCCATCCGATGAATCCTGCCGATCAGAAAATCCCTTATGTCGCGCTTTCACATCTATATAAGAAATGTAAGCACCTATACTGCAATGACAACCTAAACATACTGATAAAGTTTATGGGGGTTTACCCGCCGGGAACGGTGGTTCAATTGTCTAATGAGATGGTTGGGTTGGTGATTTCAGTAAACGCTAAGCATATTCTTTTTCCAAATGTCCTTATCTATGATCCTTCTGTTCCAAGAACTCAGGCGCCAATTATTGATCTCGCTGAAAAAGAGATAAAGATAGTGAATGCCATTCTTCCAAATAAACTGCCAGACAAAGTAAAAGAGTATTTGAATCCTCGCTCCAGAGTCTCCTATTTTTTTGATAGTGATGATTAGCCTCTCGTAGAATGCTGCATTAGAAATGATAGTTATCCACAGGGTTGTGTGTGAAAGCTGTGTTTTGGGGTTGATTAACTGGTGCGTAAACCAGAGGGTGAGTGATAACTGTTCACTTAGGCTTTTTTCTTGAATAAAACGTGATTTAACGCTTGCCAACAACAACGAACTATCTATAATGCGCATCCACTGACACGGCAGACGCCACAGGGCTTCAGCAATGTTCAGTAAGACGGAATGTCTTTCGAAAGTAATTTTAAAAAGTGTTTGACACT
>NZ_MCWZ01000287.1:0-2104 GCF_002877365.1 Vibrio sp. 10N.261.55.A7 | reverse complement strand
TAATCAGTTTTCCGAATTAAGAATTTGCTTGGCGACCATAGCGTTGTGGACCCACCTGACTCCATGCCGAACTCAGAAGTGAAACGCAATAGCGCCGATGGTAGTGTGGGGTTTCCCCATGTGAGAGTAGGACATCGCCAGGCTTTAATTCCGATTTGTCTCGATGAGACGAGTCACCATAAGGTTTTAAGTGAATAGCTTAGAAGTTTATGTTGACTTACAGAGTCAAAAGCGTATTATACGCATCCGCTTGAGAGGTTAAGGCCTTGAAAAGCAACGCTCTTTAACAATTTAAACCTATCAATCTGTGTGGGCACTCGTTGATGATAATCCAATTAGAAGCTTAGGCTTCAAATTTGGTTTCAATGAACTGAGTGACCAATACAAATAACTACTTGTAGTTATTTGGCACAGTCAATTCATTACCATTCTGTTGGAATGGTAATAGCTTTAGAATTACAGGTTTATCTCCGGATAAATCCTAGTTTTGAAGTCAGTATTCATTGAGCCGACAAAATCTTAAATTGAAGAGTTTGATCATGGCTCAGATTGAACGCTGGCGGCAGGCCTAACACATGCAAGTCGAGCGGAAACGAGAAGGTGCTTGCACCTTCGGCGTCGAGCGGCGGACGGGTGAGTAATGCCTAGGAAGTTGCCCAGTAGAGGGGGATAACCATTGGAAACGATGGCTAATACCGCATATTCTCTTTGGAGCAAAGCAGGGGACCTTCGGGCCTTGCGCTATTGGATACGCCTAGGTGGGATTAGCTAGTTGGTGAGGTAATGGCTCACCAAGGCAACGATCCCTAGCTGGTCTGAGAGGATGATCAGCCACACTGGAACTGAGACACGGTCCAGACTCCTACGGGAGGCAGCAGTGGGGAATATTGCACAATGGGCGAAAGCCTGATGCAGCCATGCCGCGTGTATGAAGAAGGCCTTCGGGTTGTAAAGTACTTTCAGTCGTGAGGAAGGGGGTAAGCTTAATACGCTTATCTCTTGACGTTAGCGACAGAAGAAGCACCGGCTAACTCCGTGCCAGCAGCCGCGGTAATACGGAGGGTGCGAGCGTTAATCGGAATTACTGGGCGTAAAGCGCATGCAGGTGGTTCAATAAGTCAGATGTGAAAGCCCGGGGCTCAACCTCGGAACTGCATTTGAAACTGTTGGACTAGAGTACTGTAGAGGGGGGTAGAATTTCAGGTGTAGCGGTGAAATGCGTAGAGATCTGAAGGAATACCAGTGGCGAAGGCGGCCCCCTGGACAGATACTGACACTCAGATGCGAAAGCGTGGGGAGCAAACAGGATTAGATACCCTGGTAGTCCACGCCGTAAACGATGTCTACTTGGAGGTTGTGGCCTTGAGCCGTGGCTTTCGGAGCTAACGCGTTAAGTAGACCGCCTGGGGAGTACGGTCGCAAGATTAAAACTCAAATGAATTGACGGGGGCCCGCACAAGCGGTGGAGCATGTGGTTTAATTCGATGCAACGCGAAGAACCTTACCTACTCTTGACATCCAGAGAAGCCAGCAGAGATGCAGGTGTGCCTTCGGGAGCTCTGAGACAGGTGCTGCATGGCTGTCGTCAGCTCGTGTTGTGAAATGTTGGGTTAAGTCCCGCAACGAGCGCAACCCTTATCCTTGTTTGCCAGCACGTAATGGTGGGAACTCCAGGGAGACTGCCGGTGATAAACCGGAGGAAGGTGGGGACGACGTCAAGTCATCATGGCCCTTACGAGTAGGGCTACACACGTGCTACAATGGCGCATACAGAGGGCAGCAAGCCAGCGATGGTTAGCGAATCCCAAAAAGTGCGTCGTAGTCCGGATTGGAGTCTGCAACTCGACTCCATGAAGTCGGAATCGCTAGTAATCGTAGATCAGAATGCTACGGTGAATACGTTCCCGGGCCTTGTACACACCGCCCGTCACACCATGGGAGTGGGCTGCAAAAGAAGTGGGTAGTTTAACCTTTCGGGGAGGACGCTCACCACTTTGTGGTTCATGACTGGGGTGAAGTCGTAACAAGGTAGCCCTAGGGGAACCTGGGGCTGGATCACCTCCTTATACGATGATTATTACGATGAGTACCCACACAGATTGAT